>JALHNS010000192.1 GCA_022843445.1 Gemmata sp. | reverse complement strand
TTGCGCCGCGGGCCGCGCGGGGCCACTGCGGGCCGTTCGTGCTCCGAATCACCGTGTTCGTGGCCCATGTCGCGCCTCCTACTGCCATCGTAGCGCGACCAGCGGGAACCACTCGCGGCCCCCGGAACTCCGGTGCGCTGGGGTGCGCTCCGGCTACTCCACTTCCGTCTGTGTGCGAGAGCGATTAGTATGGATGTAACCATTTGTTCACAAAAGGAGCGTGCCGTGACTCTCGCCCACGCGACCGAGCGCCCGTCGCCGTTTACGGTTCTCGAACCCGCCATGAAGTTCATCGAAGAACCAAAGGCAGAGGGACGCGCGTTACGAGACATGACAATCGACGACTTGATCCACAATCTCGCGCTATTCGCCGATTTCTACGAACGCGCGAGTGCAGCCATCGAACGCGCCGAACCGATAGAAAAGCCTTGGCAATTTGCGAACCGAGAAGCGCACACGCACGAACTGATCGCTCAATTCCGTGAGTGCCGTGACATCGACAGAGTGCGGGCATACGCGTACGCGCAGTACAGTTCCGACCTGACCCTCACGGCCGCGCACCGTTTCAAGGCCGACGTGATCCGACAAGGCAAGTTGTCCGTCGCTCACGCTGGTGCGCTGCTCCTCACCGCGGCCCTTGACCTTCTCGACCCGCCCGCGCTGCCACCCAAAGAGAAACGAGGGCGTGGTGGGCGGAAGCCCCTCACCGAATCGACTGATCCGAAAGATCGCGCGAAGTTGAACGCTTACCGACTGATTCGCGGCGTGTGGGCGAAGAACCTGTCTTGGGGTGAACCCGAACTGTTCGACCACTTCACGCGGAACAAACCGGGGCCACTCATGGCGGAAGTGCGCTCCGCTTGCGCGCGGCTCGACAAAGCGTTCATTCATGCTGCGGTCCGGTGGCTCAAGCGTCACGAACCCGTGCACAAAACTCCCGCACAAAACGCTCCATGACGGAAATTGTTCGCTCGCGTTTCGTCTGTCATTTCAAGGGCGCGTCCCTTCCCCTCGTGGTCGCCCTGTGAGCATTTAATTCGGCACCGGGATTTGTGCCGAACACCGCCCGTCTTTCCCCGTGTGTGGCGAGAGTTGGTCTCGCCCGACCCAACACGGGGAGAGCATGAACGCAATCGAACACAGCACGGCCCAGCGCCCCAAGGGCAAGCCGTGGACCTTCGCAGAGGCCGCGGAGCACCTCGGCGTTAGCGTCAAACACGTCCGCTATCTCGCAGACACGAATCGCATCACCACGTTCCGCGTGGGCAAGCGGGCGCGGCGCATCTCGGACCAAGAGATGACCCGCGTGAGCCGGGAGGGCGTGTAATGCCCACCTACTCCGACCCGCGGTTCGTCCCGTTCCTCGACGCGATGCGCGAAGCGCCGGGTTCCTCGGCGCACCTGCTCATCGCGGCCGATTGGCTCGACGAGCGCGAGCAACCCGACCTCGCCGCGGCCGTCCGCACTCGTGCGCCGCTACTCGCCGAGCGCTACCAGCGGGTGAGCGAGACGCTCGACGCGATGCTCGCCTTCGACCTCAGCCGCGCGAAGCCTGTGCCCATGCCCGAACCGGACCGCGGGCACTACCGCTCGCGCCAGCAGTGGGTGCGCCTCGTGCGCGTCGCGCTGCGCCCGTTCCGCATTCCGCATCTGACGGTTGGGGCCGCGGAAGGGTGGCACGACGGGCCGGATGTGGAACTGCGCGTGCCGCCGCTCGAACTCGGCATCGGCGACGGTCGCGGGACGGGTTTCCGCGTCCCGTGGGGCGTTTCGACCTTTGAGTTGATTCGCGCCGGCACGCTCGCGTTCGGCGAATTGATGCCGCGCTTGTTCCCAGACGAACCCGCTCGCGTCGTCCACTTCGACGGCGAGAGCACCACCTGCGCCTTTTGGCGCGTCACCACACGCAACCGCTAAACGACAAGGCCGAGAGCGTTGGCGCGCTCTCGGCCGCACAACCAAGGTACACCCACATGTTACCGCCTGACAAAGAAACCGGGAGCAACAGCGCGCCCGCGTTCGTGAACCAGAAGCGCGCGTTCTACGCGACGCCGGACCAGAAGCCCAACGGGTTGCCACTCCTCGCGGAGGGCATCCCCGAAGAACTGCGCGCCCTGTCGTGCTGGGTGCCGTGGCGCTACGAGTGGAAGCCCGATAAGAAGGGCGGCGGCACGTGGGCGAAGGTGCCACTGAGCGCCAAGACCGGGCGCGCCGCGGACTGCAACAAGTCGGGATCGTGGGGCACGTTCGAGCACGGCCTCAAACTGCTCGAAGCCGGCATCGCGGACGGCATCGGCTTCGCGTTCGCCGGCGGCGGTTACGTCGGCCTCGATCTCGACGGCCACCGCGACCCGGCTACCGGCACGCTGACGTCGTTCGCGCAACTGGTGCTCGCGGCCTTCGACACCTACTCCGAAGTGAGCGCGAGCGGCACCGGCGTGAAGCTGATCGCCCGCGGCGCGCTCCCACCGGACGCGCCAAAGAAGGTGGCGGCGCTGGGCCTCGAACTGTTCGACCGCGGGTTCTTCGCGCTCACCGGGCACGCGGTCCCGGGCACGCCGGGCACCGTGAACGACTTCCAACCGGCCTTCGGCGCGCACCTGTCGGACCTGCTGAACGGCACCGACCGAACAAAACCGAACACCCGAAAGGGCCTAAAAACAGTCGCACCAGCGAGCGAACCCGTTCCCGCGTCGCCGGGCGCACCGGCACCAGTGCCTCCCGCTGCCGTCCATGTGCCCGCGGCAGACGAGGTAATCGAGCGCGTGCGGGGGCACGCGGACGGCGAAGCGCTGCTGAACGGCGACACGAGCGCGCACAACGGCGACCACAGCGGGGCGGACCTCGCGCTTTGCAACCTGATCGCGTTCTACGCCGGGCCGAACCCGGACCTGATCGACGCCGTGTTCCGCGGTTCGGGGCTGATGCGCGACAAGTGGGACGAGCGACACGCGCGCGACGGGCGCACCTACGGCACCATGACCGTGCAGAAGGCCGTCGCGGGCAAGCGCGAGTTCTTCGCGTGGCCCCCGAAGTTGGAGTTCAGCGCAACACCGGCGGCGGGCGCGCCACCGAACGCGCCGTCGAGCGCCGAAGCGGACCCGTGGCCGGAAATGGGCGCGTCCGCGTACCACGGGCTGGCCGGCGAGTTCGTGCGGTTCGTCGAACCGCAAACGGAAGCGGACCCGGTCGCGCTGCTCGTGCAGTTCCTCACGATGTTCGGCAGCGCCGCGGGCCGCGGGGCGTATGTGGGTGTTGAGCGCACGCGGCACTACCCGAACGAGTTCGCGGTACTCGTCGGCCCGAGCGCGAAGGGGCGCAAGGGCACCTCGGAGGCGTGGCCCACCAGCCTTCTGTGGCACGCGGACGAGCATTGGGCGAAGAACTGCCGCGCCGGGAAGCTCGCGTCTGGTGAGGCGCTCGTGTGGGCACTGCGGGACGCCATCTTCGGCATCGTGGACGGCGAGCCACAATGCACCGACGAGGGCGTCGAGGACAAGCGCCTGCTCATCATCGAGAGCGAGTTTAGCGCCATCCTCAAGATCGCCGCGAAGGAGCAGAACACGCTTTCGGACCAGTTGCGCGACGCGTGGGACGGGAAAGACCTGCACAACAAGAACAAGGGTTCGCCGTGCATGGCAACCGGCGCGCACGTCTCCATCGTCGCCCACACGAACGACAGCGACCTGAAGTTGCTGCTCACCGAAAACGCGATGGCGAACGGGTTCGCCAATCGGTTCATGTTCTTCGCCGTGCGGCGCTCCAAGTTGCTTCCGTTCGGTGGCAACGTGGATGAGGAGCAGTTCGCAGAACTGGCATCACGTGTGGCCGAGCGCCTCGCCGCCGCCCGCGTCGAAGGTCGGGTCACATGGAGTGCCGAAGCCGCGGCGCAGTGGGACACTGGCGACACCTACGCGCACCTGAGCCGCGAGCGGTACGGGTTGGCCGGGAACCTCACGAGTCGCGCGGAGGCGCACGTGGTGCGTCTGGCGCTTCTGTACGCGCTGCTCGACGGCAAACGGGAGATCGGCCTAGCGCACCTCGAAGCGGCGTTGGCCGTGTGGAACTACGCCGAGGCGACCGCGTACCGGCTGTTCGGCAGTTCGACCGGCAACCCGCTCGCGGACGACCTGCTGCGCTACATTCGTGGCGCGCCGGCCGGTATCGGGCGCTGGGAACTGCACGAGTGCATCGGCAAGAACACCCCGGCCGCGAAGATCGGTGCCGCGCTGCAAATGCTGCGTGAGCGGAACTTCGCGCGGTGCGAGATGCGGAAAACCACGGGGCGCGCCGCGGAGACGTGGTTCCCGGTCAACGACCGCGCCACGGCCCCAACGACCACGAGTTAGCAGACAACACCGGCGACGCGCTCGTGCTGATGATGCGCGCCGTTCGGGAGCGGGGAGGTAAGGAGGAAAGGGAGGAAGCCCGCGCCCTTTCCTCCTCAACCTCCCTACCTCCTGCCTCCCGTTCACGGTATGGTCGATTCACTCACCCCGAGGCACACATGAACCTGTTCAAGAAGACTTCGAGCGCGTGGGAACTGGACGGCGTGCGCGTGCCGAAGGGTACGCCGGGCGCGGCGCTCGTGCGCACGCAGTCCAAGAAGTGGTACGTGAGCATCAACAAGAAGCACGTCGCGCTCTCGCCGAACAAGAAGATCGCCGAAGACCTCGCGGCCCAACTGTTGGGCAAGAAGGCCGCGGGCGAACTGAACCTGAAGACCCGCAACGACGACGAGGCCCGCAAGCCGCTTGCGCCGCTGGTGGACGAGTGGACGGCGGCGCTCGTGTTGAAGGGCACGACGGACGCACACGTCGCCATCCTCAAGGCGCGCGTGAACCGCGTGCTCGGCGAGTGCGACTTCGCCCGCGCGCGCGACTTCGACGCCGGCCGCGCGCTGCGGTTCGTGAGCGCCCTCACCGTGGGCGAGTCGGGGCGCGCCGCGAGTCTCCAAACGAAGAACTTCCACATCGCGGCGCTCAAGCAGTTCGCGCGGTGGCTCGTGAAGCGCGGCACCATCGCGACGAACCCGTTCGCGGACCTCGAAGGCTGGAACGTGAAACTTGACCGGAAGCACGACCGGCGGGAACTCACGGAAAGCGAGATCGACAAGTTGCTCGCGACCACGGAGGGGGAAGGCAAAGTGCGCTGGCGCATGCCGGCCGCGGACCGGGCGATGCTCTACCGGGTCGCGCTGTGTACCGGGTTTCGCGCGTCCGAACTCGCTTCGCTCACGCCGGCCGCGTTCGATCTCGAAGCCGGAACCGTCACGGTCGCGGCCGGCTACACGAAGAACCGCACGCTCGCGGTTCAGCCCCTTCCGTCGGCGCTGGTGCCGCCGCTGCGCGACTGGCTGGAGGGCAAACCGACCGCGCAACCGTGTTGGCCCGGCACGTGGGCGAAGACGAAGGCGGCGGGCAAGATGCTGCGCGCCGACCTGACGGCCGCGGGTGTTCCGTACGAAGTGGGCGGGCAGTTCGCGGACTTCCACAGCCTGCGGCACAGTTTCATCAGCCGCGTGGTGCGCTCTGGTGTGAACCCGCGCCTCGCGCAGAGCCTCGCGCGACACTCCACGATCACGCTGACGATGAACCGGTACGCGCACGTCGAACACGGCGAGCGCAAGGCCGCGGTCGCTGGGCTCTCCGTTCCCGGATGCAAACAGGATGCAAACAGAACCGCGAGCGGTGCGGATGACCTAGAAAATGAAGGCGATGGCGATTCCGCAACCGGTCTTGAAAACCAGCAACGTGGCAACACGTTCGAGGGTTCGAATCCCTCCCCTTCCGCTGAAGATTCCAACGAGCCCCGGGCGTTTCTGTTCGCAAGTCTCACCGCGCGGCCGAACGTTCCCGATCACATCCGGCAGGCGATTTCCCCTGAGCGAACCGTATCGCGATGCCGGCACCGCGGACACAACTGAGTCCGCGGTGCCCCTTCTGTGTGTACCGGTCGCACAATAACATCAGCGAGTACAGACGCCCGGGGCCGCGCCCGGCACTCGAGTCGAACGAACTTCGACTCGATCTCCGGTCGGGCAATAGTGACACCGTGCCGACTCGTGCGGTATCCTTGACGCGATTCACTCTCGGAGCCGCCCGTGTCCGACCCCGTCGATCCGCTTTTCACGACCGCGGTCCGCGATCCGCACGCTTCGGCGTCCGGCGACCGCGACGAGACCGCAATCGCGCCTTCGCCCGGCGGTGCGCCCGTGCCGGGGTTCGGTCCGCCGGCCGCGGCCGGCGAGGTGGGCACGCTCGGCCCGTACCGCATCCTGAAGGAACTGGGCAAGGGGGGCATGGGCGCGGTGTATCTGGCGCTGGATACACGTCTGGAGCGCCAGTTGGCGCTGAAGGTGATGCTGCCGGAATTCGCCGCCGACCGCGAAGCGAAGGCACGGTTCCTGCGCGAGGCCCGGGCCGTCGCGCAGATCAGCCACGACAACGTGGTGACGGTGTTCGAGGCCGACGAGCGGGACGGGGTGCCGTACATCGCGATGCAGTTCTTGAAGGGCTACCCGCTCGACCAGTTCCTCAAGGCGAAGGGTACGCCGTCGCTCCCGAACGTCATCCGCATCGCGCGCGAGACGGCTCTCGGGCTGGCCGCGGCGCACCAGTTGGGGCTGGTTCACCGGGACATCAAGCCCGCGAACTTGTGGCTGGAGTCACCCAACGGGCGCGTCAAGGTGCTCGACTTCGGGTTGGCGAAGCCCATCGGGAGCGCGTCCGAGTTGACCAAGAGCGGGACGATGGTGGGCACCCCCGCGTACATGTCGCCGGAGCAGGCGCGCGGGTTGAAGGTGGACCACCGCTCGGACCTGTATTCGCTCGGCGCGGTGCTGTACCGGTTGTGTGCGGGCCGGAACCCGTTCGCGGGCGATCACGCGATGGCGGTGCTGGCGGCGGTCCTGACCGACGAACCGACGCCGGTTCGCGCCCTCAACCCCAACGTGCCCGAGGCGCTCGCCCGGCTGATCCACGAACTGCTCGCGAAGACGCCCGACGCCCGCCCCCAAACGGGCAACGATGTGGCCCGGCGCCTGCGCGGGATTCTCGACCAACTGCTCGCGCCCGCTGCGCCCGCGGGCGCGGTGCCGACGGCGGGAGACGTGTCGAACTCGCTGCCCGTGGTGGTTCACTCGCTGCCGGGGCAACCGTCGCCGGGGGTGCCGGTGCAAATCGCGGCGCGGCCCGAAGACGCGTTCGCGAACCTCGACGATGACGACGGCGCGGAAGAGACGGAGGCGGAAGCCGTCGCTGCTGCCGCGCCGCGCTCGGAGCGCCCGACGCGCCGGAAGGGCGCGCGGATCGCGGCGGGTGTCGCCGTGCTGCTGGCAGTGGTCGTGGGCGGCGTCGTGGTGTCGCAGACGGGCGCGAAGAACGCGCCCGAGGCGAAAGCGCCGGACGCGACGCCGCGGAAGACCGACCCGCAGGTGAAGACCGACCCAAAGGGCAAGACGGACCCGCAGGTGAAGACCGTGCCGGCCGGCCCGATCCCGGCGGCGCACACGAACGGCATCGGGATGCAGTTCGTGAAGGTGCCGAAGGGGACCGGTTGGCTCGGCAGTTGGGGGGGCAAGCCCGGCGAGACGAAGGTGGAGTTCACGGAGGACTTCTACCTCGGCAAGTACGAAGTCACGCAAGAAGAGTGGGAGACGATCACGGGGTCGAACCCGAGCCACTTCTCGCGAAACGGCCACGGCGCGGACGCGGTGAAGGACATCTCGGACGCGGAGTTGAAGCGGTTCCCGGTGGAGCAGGTGTCGTGGGAGGATTGCCAACTCTTCATCCAGAAGCTGAACGAGCGGGAAAAGGAATCGGGCTGGGTGTATCGGCTGCCGAAGGAGTCGGAGTGGGAGTACGCGGGTCGGGGCGGTCCGGTGGACAAAGCGGACAGCGCGTTCGAATATTACTTTGCGAAGCCGACGATGACGTTGCTGCCCGAGCAGGCGAACTTCAACAACGGGTTGAAGCGGACGTGTAAGGTGGGTTCCTACGAGTCGAACGCGCTCGGGTTACACGACATGCACGGAAATGTCTGGGAGTGGTGCGACGATGCCACGCTGGGTGCCAGCGGCCCCACGGCCCGGGTGAACCGGGGCGGCCACTGGCACAACAACGCTTGGACCTGCCGGCTGATGGCCCGTTGCGCGGACCCGCCGTCGCAACGGTACAACGCCCTCGGCTTGCGGCTGGCCCGCGTTCCGTCGGTTCCGGCGGGCAAGTGACGTCGGCGGGGCCGGACGCTTGGGTGCCCCACGAATCGGTCAGGTGCAGTGCGCTTCGGCTTCGTTCGCGTCAGTCCCATTCGATCAGCGATTGCGTTTTCAGTACGGTCAGTTCGTGTGGGAACGTACCGGCGACACGCAAGTGTCCGAGGGTTCGAATCCCTCCCCTTCCGCTGAAGATGCCAACGAGCCTTTGGCGCGTCTGTTCGAGTCGCGCGACCGTAGATTTCCGATCACATCCGGCGATTTCCCCTGAGCGAACGGTATCGCGAGGCCGACACCGCGAACACGAACTGAGTCCGCGGTGCCCCTTCCGCGTGTACCGCTCGCACGGTAGCATCTGTGTTTGCCGACGTCCCGGGCCGCGCCCGGTGCCCGACTCGAACGAACCTCGGCTGAGAACCGGCCGAGTAAAGTGACACCGTGCCGGCCCGTGCGGTATCGTTGACGCGATTCACTCTCGGAGCCGCCCGTGTCCGACCCCGTCGATCCGCTTCGCACGAAGCCGGCCCCCGTCCCGCTCGCGCCCGTCGAGAGCGACCGTACCGAGATCGCGCCCGCGAGCGCGCCCGGCGGTGCGGCCGTGCCGCGGTTCGGGCCGCCGGTTGCGGACGGTGAGGTCGGCACACTCGGGCCGTACCGCGTGCTCAAGGAGTTGGGCAAGGGGGGCATGGGCGCGGTCTATCTGGCGCTGGATACACGTCTGGAGCGCCAGTTGGCGCTGAAGGTGATGCTGCCGGAATTTGCCGCCGACCGCGAAGCGAAGGCACGGTTCCTGCGCGAGGCCCGGGCCGCCGCCAACGTGTCGCACGACAACGTGGTGATTGTGCACGAGGCCGACGAGCGGGACGGGGTGCCGTACATCGCGATGCAGTTCCTTCACGGGTGCCCGCTCGACCTGTACTTGAAGAAACGGGGCGCGCTACCGGTGGCGCTGGTCGTTCGGGTCGCGCGCGAGGTGGCGCTGGGTCTGGCCGCGGCGCACCGGTTGGGGCTGGTTCACCGGGACATCAAGCCCGCGAACTTGTGGCTGGAGTCACCCAACGGGCGCGTCAAGGTGCTCGACTTCGGGTTGGCGAAGCCCATCGGGAGCGCGTCCGAGTTGACCAAGAGCGGGGAGGTGGTGGGCACGCCCCCGTACATGAGTCCCGAACAGGCCCGCGGGCTGACGGTGGACGCGCGGTCGGACCTGTATTCGCTCGGCGCGGTGCTGTACCGGCTGTGTACGGGGCGGACACCGTTCGCGGGCGAACACGCGCTGGCGGTGCTCGCGGCGCTCATGACCGAGGAGCCGACGCCCGTTCGCGAACTGAACGCCACCGTGCCCGAAGCGCTCGCGGTGCTGATTCACCAGTTGCTCGCGAAGAAGCCCGAGGAGCGCCCGCAGACGGCGAACGACGTTGCCAATCGCCTGCGCGGGATTCTCGACCAACTGCGCGCGCCCACCGTACCGGTGATGGTGCCGACGGAGGTGACGGCCCGACCCGAAGACGCGTTCGCGCACCTCGACTCCGGGGACGCTCCGGCGACGGAGCTCGAGGGCGCTCCCGCGGCACCGCGGTCGGAGCCTCACGGGGGCGGGAAGTGGGTGCTGGTCGGGGCGGGCGTCGCGGTACTGCTGGCGGTGGTCGCGGGCGCGGCGGTCGTCTCGCGGATGGGCACCAACAACGAGCCGAAAGCCAAACCTCAGGAGCCGAGTACGACGGGCGGTGACAAGGGGAAGACCGACCCGAAGGGACCGAACGCGCCCGCGCCGCTCCCGGCGACGGTCACGAACGGCATCGGGATGGAATTCGTGAAGGTTCCCAAAGGAACGGCATGGTTGGGTGGCGCGGGCGGGAAACAAGGTGAGACGAAGGTAGTCATTGAACGGGATTTCTATCTGGGGAAGTACGAGGTTACGCAGGAAGAGTGGGAGAAGCTGATGGCAACACCGCCGAGCCACTTCTCACGCAACGGGACGGGCAAAGACGCGGTGACGGACATCTCGGACGCGGACCTGAAGCGGTTCCCGGTGGAGTGGGTGTCGTGGGACGACTGTCAGGCGTTCATCGAACTTCTGAACAAAAAAGAGGCGGACACGGGCTGGACGTACCGCCTCCCGAAGGAAGTGGAGTGGGAGTACGCGTGCCGGGGCGGCCCGGTGGACAAACTCGACAGCGCGTTCGATTTCTACTTGGCGCAGCCGACGAACACGTTGGTGCCGGCACAGGCTAACTTCGTCAACATCTTGAAGCGGACCTGCAAGGTGGGTTCTTACGAGCCCAATGTGCTCGGATTACACGACATGCACGGAAATCTTCACGAGTGGTGCGACGACGCGGCGACGATCGCCGACGGGACCTCGGTCCGGGTGTTCCGGGGCGGCTCTTGGTTCCACGTCTCCGAGGAGGGCCGAGCGGCGTACCGGAACATGACCCCGCCGTCGTCCCGGGCCGACTCCCTCGGCTTGCGGCTGGCCCGCGTTCCGTCGGTTCCGGCGGGCAAGTGACGTCGGCGGGGCCGGACGCTTGGGTGCCCCACGAATCGGTCAGGTGCAGTGCGCTTCACGTTCGCGCGGCGTCACTCCCATTCGATCAGAGATTGCGTTTTCAGCACGGTCAGTTCGTCCGGGAACGTGTGGAACGCGACCGCGCTTACCGCGCGCGGCAGTTCCTCCGCAATCACGCACCCCAACGGCGACAGCCCGATGCGGTTCCCCGCGGCGCAGTGAAACACCAACCCCTTCCGCTCGCCGTCGGCCAATAGCTCCGCGTGCAGGTGCGCGAACGCTTCTGCGTCCAAGCGCTCGGCCTGCGTTTCCACTTGGTAGCGGATGCCGCCCACCGTGCAGCGAGCGCGCCGGTTTTCGCTAAAGCTGTGTGCGAGCCGCGCGCCCGCCGAAGGCAGGTCGGATTGAGAGTCGCAAAGTAGTTCTTCGAGGTGAACGGTGCCGTCGGTCCACGCGAGCGAATGACCCGCGGGCGTGAGCCGCACCGTGAGCCGGTAGCCGGCGCGCGCGACCGCCCGTACCGCCACCGCCGCGAACAACTCGGGGTGCAGCGGGCGGTCGTAGAGGCGGAACGAAACGGTCGCGGCCGCGGGCCGCACCAGCGCGCCCATGCGCACCACTCCGGGAACGGGACACGCGCCTATTGTGACCGCGCGCGCCCGCCGCGCGAAGCGGAACCGCGCGCCGGGGGCCGTTTCTCGTTGCGTTAGGACCGGCCCCGCGGGTAGTCTGAGTACTGGAAACCCGCGAGGTCCGTTCCATGAAGTTCGCGCTCACGGTCGCCCTCTCCGCGCTCGCGCTGGCGCTGCCCGCCGCGGCGCAGCCCGACGACCCGAAGCTCCCGAAGGGCGAACCGCTCCCGGAGTTTCCGCTCACCAACCCGAAGAACACCGCTCTGCCGCTCACCCCGGACAAGAAGAGCATCGTCGCCGAGATCAGCGCCGACAAGAAGGTGGTGCGCATCGGCATTATGGCCGAAGTGTGCCTGCGCGTCGGGCCGCTCGAACAGTTCCTGTGCAAGAAGGGCACGAAGGAGCACGAGGCCGTCGTGCGCGCCGACATGGACGCGGAGCTGATCCACCTCGCCATCGTCGCGGCCGGGGGGAAGGCGGGCACGCCCACCGGGTTCATCGACCCCAAGACCGAAGACGCCAAGCACACCCCCGCGACCGGCAGCCGGGTGAAGGTGCTCGTTCACTACACGAAGGACGGCAAAACGCACACGCACCCGGCGCAGGAGTGGATCTGGAACAGCAAGAAGAAGGCCGTCATGGAGCACGAGTGGGTGTTCGCCGGCAGCGTGTTCATCAAGGACCCGGACGACCCGAAAAAGAAGCCGTACTACGGGGCCAACGCCGGCGACATCTTCAGCATCTCGAACTTCCCGTACAGCACGCTCGAACTCCCGGTGCCGATCAGCAAGGACGAAGCGCAGCTCACCTACGAGGCCCGCACGGACAAGATTCCGCCGCTCACCTCGAAGGTGTGGGTGCTGGTGCAAGTGCTGCCGGACGAGAAGAAGAAGTAGCGCGTTCGGGCGCGGCGCGCCGGTCGGTTCGCGGCCCGCTCGCCGGCGCGCCCGCCCGAACGGTTCGCGCCCCCTCGTTCCCAGCGCCAACGGCGCGCCGCCACTTCCGTTAGAACGTCGTTGCGGGAACGGAACCTTCTCGCTACGCTGATAGCCACCGGAATTCGGCGCAATCCGCCGAACCCGGTGCGTCGTCGTTCCGTTAGCCGTCGTTCCGCCCCGCGGCCGACTCCACCGCGGGCTTCCGTCCCTTCGAGGCGACTATGGCCATTTCAATCACCTGTGGCGGGTGCGGTGCCACCTTCGAGGTGCCGGACCACCTCGCGGGGAAGACCATCCGCTGCACCTCGTGCCAGTCGCAAATGGCCGTCACCGCGACGGCCACCGCGACCAAAGCGCCGTTCGGTTCCGGGGCCAAGCCCGCCGCGAAGGGCGACGAACCCACCCCCGCCAAGACTTCGCCCAACGCGAAGCCCGCGAAGGCCGAGGCCCCCAAGCCCGCCCCGAAGATGGCCGTTGTGGTGGAAGACGACGAGGACGACGAAGACGAAAAGCCCGCCCCGAAGGCCAAAGACAAGCCCGCGCCCAAAGCCGCCGCGAAAAAGCGCCGCGACGACGACGACGACGACGATGATGACGACCGCCCGCGCAAGAAGCCCAAGAACAAGAGCGGTGGCAGCGGGCCGATGGTGGCGATCATCGCCGCCGGGTTGCTCGGCGTCGGGGCCATCGTGGGCCTGAGCATTTATCTGCTGAGCGGCGACAAAAAGAAGACCGACACCGTCGCGGCCCCGAACACCAACTCGCCCGCGAGCGGCCCGCAATCGCCGGGTATGCCCGGCGGTCCCGGCATGCCCGGCGCGGGCGGCCCCGGAATGCCCAGCGGTCCCGGCATGCCCGGCGGCCCCGGCATGCCCA
>JALHNS010000191.1 GCA_022843445.1 Gemmata sp. | reverse complement strand
CAGCGCGGCCCGGATCGCGGCCCGCCGCCGTCGCGCGGGGCCGCGCAGCGCCAAGGCGCGGGGGCGGGTAACCGCTTCAACCGCGGCCCCGGTGGTCCGCCGCAGCAGCAACCGCAGCAACAGCAACCGGCGCAAGCCGCGCCTCCGCCGCCCCCGGTTCCGCCGCCGCCTCCGAAGAAGCCGGGCAAGCCGAAGCCGATGCCGGTGGTGTCGCAAGAGCAGGTGACGGGCAAGAAGCCGGTCTTCGGGTTCGACGCGCTGGCCGCGGTGTTCAAGAAGCGCGCCGAGGGCGACGCGCCCAAGCCCGAAGCGAAGCCGGAAGAGCCGAAGCCCGAGGAACCGAAGCCCGAAGGCGGTGCGTCGTAACGACGGCGCTGCGCACGAAACGCGACCGGGCCGCGGGTGTTTGCCCGCGGCCCGGTCTGTTCCCGGCGTTCACTTCCCAACCTGTGGCGCGGAAGGCTCACGGCACCGCCGAGCATGCTCGATAGCGGTGCTGGAACAGCCTTCCTCGCGTGGCATGGCACAGAGTGCGCTCGGGCGACGCAACATCGCCCTGCTGTAAAACAGCGAGCTGAACGCAATCGGGAACGCGATCACCCTACTCCCCGCGGCGCGCGAACGCAAGCGCCGAACTCATCGCGCCTGTTGCATTCTGTAGCCGGCCTCACAGAGGCCGGTGCTTTACCACGAAGGTAGCTCCGGGGTCACAGACCCCGGCTACAACAAGGCAATCGCACGCTTCGGTTTCACCATGCTCCTTCGCACACTCGCACTGCTCGCACTCGTCGCGTCGGGCGCACGCGCGGCCGATTGGGAGAAGCTCGCGCCGATTCCCAACAAAGACGGTGTCGCGGGGCCGTTCGCGGGTGTCAGCGGCGGCGCGCTCTTGGTCGCGGGCGGCGCGAACTTCCCTGATAAGAAGCCGTGGGAGGGCGGCGCGAAGGTGTGGCACGACGCGGCGTTCGTGTTGGAGAAACCCGGCGGCGAGTGGAAGCACGCGGGCACGCTGCCGCGCGCACTCGGCTACGGCGTGAGTGCCACTTACCGCGGCGCGGTCGTGTGCGCGGGCGGCAGCGATTCGCGGCGGCACTACGCGGAGTGCTTCCGGCTCGAATGGCGCGACGGGAAGCTGCACACCACCGATCTGCCGAAGCTCCCGCGACCGGTGGCGAACGGGTGCGGTGCGCTCGTCGGCGACGTGCTGTTCGTGTTCGGCGGGCAAGAGGAACCGGATTCGGCGGAAGCGAGCGCGACCGCGTACCGCATCGACCTTTCGGCGAAGGAACCGAAGTGGGACGCGGTGCCGGCGTTCCCCGGTCGCGGGCGCGTGCTCGCCGTGGCTGCCGCGCACGATGGCAAGTTCTATGTGGTCGGCGGCGCGGCGCTCGTGAAGGGCAAGCGCGAGTACCTACGCGACGCGTACAGCTATTCGCCGAAGGACGGTTGGAAGCGGCTCGCGGACCTGCCGCACGCGGTGGTCGGCGCACCGTCGCCGGTTCCATCTCACGCGACCGGCTTCGACGTGCTCGGCGGCGACGACGGTTCGCAAGTGGGCACCGCGCCGGACACGCACACCGGGTTTCGCAAAGACGTGCTGCGGTACGATGCGAAGGCGAACAAGTGGATCGCGCACGGTGAGTTGAACGCGCCGCGCGTGACCGTGCCGTGCGTGGAGTGGAACGGCGCGGTCGTGATTCCCAGCGGCGAAGTGCGCCCCGGCGTGCGGTCGCCGGACGTGTGGCGCGCGAAACCCTGATCGCATTTCAGCAATTGGGTAGCGAAGAAAACGAGCCGCGAACGCCAGCGAGCGGCCAAGTTCAACCGGCAAGGCCGCTCACTGGCGTTCGCGGCTCGTTACCGAGACGCTTCATCACCGGGGAGGTTCTCGTGCGAACCGCGTGGCTCGTCGTGGTGCTGCTGGTGCCGGTTGCGCTGCTGAACTACCTCGACCGGCAGATGCTCGCGGCCATGAAGTTCTCGGTCATGGCGGACATCACCGACATTCGCACCGACGCGAACTGGGGACTGATGCTCGGGCAGTTCAAGTGGGTGTACGCGTTCCTCAGCCCGGTCGGCGGGTTCGTCGCGGACCGGTTCGGTCGACGCTTCACCATCTGCGGCAGCCTGTTCGTGTGGTCGGCCGTTACGCTCTGGACCGGGAACGTGTACAGCTTCCGCGAACTGATGTGGGCGCGCTCGCTCATGGGTATCAGCGAAGCGTTCTACATCCCCGCGGCGCTCGCGCTCATTTCGGATTATCACACCGGAAGCACGCGGTCGCGCGCGGTTGGCCTGCACCAAACGGCGATTTACTTGGGCGTGATCGCGGGCGGCTTCAGCGGGTATGTGGCCGACGAACCGGCGCTCGGGTGGCGGTTCGCGTTCGTCGCGTGCGGCATCGCGGGCATGGTGTACGCCGTGCCGCTCGTGCTGCTGCTCCGCGACGCGCCCCGCGCCGACACCGGTCTCGAAGCCGTGCCACTCGGTGAAGCCGCATCGGAACTCGCGCTGAACCGCTCGTTCGTGCTGTTGGTGCTGTACTTCACGCTACCGGCGATGGCGGCGTGGATCGTCCGCGACTGGATGCCCGCGATTCTGAAGGAACAATTCGGGATCGGGCAGGGGAAGGCCGGTGTCGCGGCGGCGGTGTACTGGCAGGTGGCCGCGATCTTCGGCGCGGCGCTGAGCGGCTGGCTCGCGGACCGCTGGAGCCGGCACTCGGATTACGGCCGCATTTACACGAGCGCGCTGGGAACGTGCCTGTTGGTGCCCGCGATTCTCGGTGTGGGCAACGCCGATTCGCTGACAGTGGCGGTGCTGTTCCTCGTGCTGTTCGGGTTGGGGTGGGGCGCGTTCGACTGCAACAACATGCCGATCCTGTGTCAAATCGTGCGGCCCGAACTGCGCGCGACCGGCTACGGGCTGATGAACCTCGTGAGCATCAGTTGCGGGGGCGTCGCGGACTGGGCCTTCGGCGCGCAGCGCGACGTGGGCGTGCCGCTGAGCGCGATCTTCGGCGTGTACGCGGCGCTCGCGGCGGTATCGGTGGTGCTGGTGCTGTGCATCCGCCCGACGCGCACTTGAGCGCCAAATCTGCGTGCCGCGGTGCGCAGAATCTGGTACCTTCGTGACCGCACTCTTACCTCACGGACGCCCACCGATGGCGAAGAAATCGTCCGAACCGAAGTTCCCGGTGAACCGCGAACTGGAGGCCGCGGTGATCGCGCGTGCCGAAGAGGACGCGCCGCGCCTGATGTACGCCGACTGGCTCGACGACCACGGCGACCCGGACCGCGCCGCGTTCATCCGCACGCAGGTCGCGCTGTGGGACAAGAACCCCGCCGACGCGGATTATGTGGAACTGCTGAACCGCGCGCAGGAACTCGACTGGATCCGAATCGCTTGGCGTTTAAGGCCGAACTTACCAGACGGTTGCATCCTCTCGGCAGTCCACGAAGGCGGCGAAATCGACACGGATTTCCAACGCGGTTTTGCGCACTTTTTGTCGGATGTTGACGACGCCCAACAATTCAAGAAGGCGCTGCCGTACATCTTCCAAAAGACCACGATCCGCGGGTTCAGCGTAGATAGGGATGCGATTGAGATACTGGCTGCCGATCCACATCGGCACAGCATCCAATCGCTCGATTCGTACCGAACTTCCACAGAATTGGCAAAGCGGCTTGTGGCTGCGAACTTCGATGAACGGCTTCAGTGCCTCGGACTTCACTATCTGGAGTCAGGGGCCGCTGCCGAAATCGTGCGGCCGGGTTCCACGTTGCGCCCCCGCCGCGTCGATGTCTTACTCCCGACCTTGCCGGCCGCGGCTGTCGCTCGGTTTCTGTCGTCCGATGTCATGTCGGGCCTTCGCTACCTCGCGCTCTCGTGCCCAGAACCGACCACAAGCGGGCTGAAACCGCTTGCTGGTCTCGATTACCTGCACACGCTTCGAGTTAGCTATTTGGTCGGTATGATCCCGGCTCTCGCCCGCAGCGGACGGTTTTCGCGTTTGTCGCGTTTCACTCTGTTTGGAACCGACCTGCGCGGCGATGGCGCGGTTGCACTTGCGAAACTGAAGATGCCAGAACTCCGTGCGTTAGAGTTTCAGAAGTGCAACTTGCATAACAACGACGTTGTCGCGTTGGCACGATCTCCGCTCTTCGATCGCCTTCGCATACTCAAGTTCACCGAAGGAATTGGTGACGGCGCGCTCAAGGCCATCGCCGCGAGCGCTTCGTCGAAGACACTCCAGTGCCTCGAACTCCACAACAGCAGTCCCACGAAACACGGGCTTCGCGCAATCGCGCCCGCGTTCCCCGACCTGCGCAAGTTTCAGGTGGTGAGCACGAAATCGCAACGCAGCTGCGCCAACACGGCCCAGTTCGTGAGCGCGCTGGCGTGCGAACGGCTCGAAGTGCTCGGCACCGATTACCCGCTCGATGACGAGGGCGCGATTGCTTTGGCGAAGAATCCCGCGCTTGCGTCTCTCCGCGAGATTTCCTTCTACGGCACAGACGACCTCACCATGCGCGGCATCACGGCGCTTGTTACTTCGAGCGTGATGTCGAACCTCAATCGTCTCTTCGTCTCGGTCAAGACTCCGGACAAAGCCGCGGAACTGCTGCTCGACCGAACGGTGCTCCCCAACCTCCGCTGCATCAACTGGACACTGAAAGACGAAACGCGGAAACGACTGCTCAAGGCGCGCCCGAACTTGATCGTGTGGTAACGCCACGAACCGCGCGGGCCTTTCGGTCCGCGCCGCACGCCGCTATACCACCACGAAGTTCACCAGCTTGCGCGGGACCACTTTCACCAGCTTCACGGTTTTGCCCGCGAGCTGCGCGGCCACGGTTGCGTCGGCGCGGGCTGCGGCTTCGAGGGCCGCGTCAGCGATCTCCGCGGGCACTTTCAGGCGCGCCTTCAGCTTGCCGTTCACTTGCACCGGCACTTCGATTTCGTCATCCTTCGCCAACTCCGCGTCGAACGCCGGCCACGGCTCGTAGGCCAGTGTGGTGCCGTGCCCCAGCACGCGCCACAGTTCCTCCGCGACGTGCGGCGCGTACGGCGCGAGCAGCAGCACGAACGGCTCCAGCACCGCCTTCGGCCGCGCGGTCAGCTTGGTGACGTGGTTCACGAACTCCATCATCGCGGCAATCGCGGTGTTGAAGCTCAGGCCGTCGGTGTCCTTCGTCACCTTCTGAATGGTCTGGTGCAGCACGCGGAGCGTGTCGCGGTCGGGGGCGGCGTCCGTGACCGCCGGCGCGAGCTTCAGTTCTTCGCCCTCGTCCACGATCAGCCGCCACGCGCGTGTGAGGAAGCGGTACACGCCTTCCACGCTCTTCGTGCTCCACGGCTTTACCGCTTCTAGCGGACCCATGAACATCTCGTACAGGCGCAGGCTGTCGGCACCGTACTCCTTCACGATGTCGTCCGGGTTCACCACGTTCCCGCGACTCTTGGACATCTTGTCCGCTCGGCCGCTCAGTTCGATTTCGGTACCCTTCAGGTACGACTTCCCTTTGCGCTTCTCGATCAGTTCGTCCGGCACGTTCGCCGTTTTGCCGCCTTCCAGCGATTTCACTTTCAAGACGTAGCTGTCTGGCTTGTCGTCGGCGGGCTTGCGATAAATGCCCGCGATGCCTTGTGAAATCAGTGCCGCCAAGTTCGCCGTGTACGCATCGGGCGCAACGTGGTACTCGTATTCGCCCAGAATCATGCCCTGATTCACCAGCCGTTGGAACGGCTCCGGGCAGTGCAGGTAGCCGCGGTCGAACAGCACCTTGTGCCAGAACCGCGAGTACAGCAGGTGCAGAACTGCATGTTCGGCCCCGCCGACGTACAGATCGACCGGCAGCCAGTACTTCAGCTTCGACGGGTCCGCGAACGCGCTGCCGTTTTGCGGGTCGATGTAGCGCAGGAAGTACCAGCACGACCCGGCCCACTGCGGCATCGTGTTCGTTTCGCGCACGAACTTCTGGCCGTCGCGGGTGACGTTCACCCACTCGGTCGCCTTGGACAACGGCCCTTCCGGCGTGCCGGTGGGCTTGAAGTCTTCGAGGTCCGGCGGCACCAGCGGCAACTCGCTCACCGGCACCGTCACCAGTTCACCGGTTTCGCTGCGCATCACCGGGAACGGTTCGCCCCAATACCGCTGACGGCTGAACAGCCAGTCGCGCAGCTTGTAGTTGACGCGCCGCGTGCCCAACCCCTTCTCTTCCAGCCAGCCGATGATCTTCTGCTTCGCCTCGGCAGTGGGCAGGCCATTCAGGGTGCCCGAATTGACCGCGACGCCCTCTTCGCAGTACGCCGCTTTCAGGTCCGTCGGCGTGCTGCCGGTTTCCTTCAGCCACGCTTCCGACGGCTGAACCACGGTGACGATTGGCAGCCCGAACTGCTTGGCGAACTCGAAGTCGCGCTCGTCGTGTCCGGGCACGGCCATGATCGCGCCGGTGCCGTAGGTCGCCAGAACGTAGTCGGCGATCCAGATGGGCACGCGCTCGCCGTTCACGGGGTTCAACGCGAACGCGCCCGTGAACACACCGGTCTTCTTCTTCGCAACTTCGGTGCGCTCGAAATCGCTCTTGCGCGAAGCCGCTTGTTGATACGCTTCGACCGCGGCGCGCTGCTCAGGCGTCGTGATCTGCGACACCAGCGCGTGTTCCGGCGACAGCACCATATAGGTAGCGCCGAACAGCGTATCGGGCCGCGTCGTGAACACCGTGATCGTGTCAGAGCCGTTCGCCAGCGCGAAGTGAACCTCCGCACCTTCACTCCGGCCGATCCAGTTGCGCTGCTGCGCTTTGATGGCGTCGGACCAGTCCAGCGGCTCCAGATCGGCCAGCAGGCGCTCGGCGTAGGCCGTGATGCGCATCAGCCACTGGCGCAGCGGCCGGCGCTCGACCGGGTGCCCGCCGCGCTCGCTCTTCCCGTCGATCACCTCTTCGTTCGCCAGCACGGTGCCCAGCGCCGGGCACCAGTTCACCGGTACTTCGGCCTGATACGCCAACCGGTGCGAGTCGCGGTACGCGCGCACCGCCGCTTCACCCTTCGCGGTCACGTCCGCGGGGATCGGCAGTTCGCTGATCGGCCGGCCCTTCTTCGCCTCCGCGTCGAACCACGTGTCGTAGATGGTCAGGAAGATCCACTGGGTCCACTTGAAGTAGTTCGCATCGGTGGTGTCAACTTCGCGGTCCCAGTCGTAGGAGAAGCCCAGCGATTTGATCTGTCGGCGGAAGGTGGTGACGTTCTGCTGCGTGGTGATTCGCGGGTGAACGTTCTTCTCCACCGCGTACTGCTCGGCGGGCAGGCCGTAGGCGTCCCAGCCCATCGGGTGCAGGACGTGGAAGCCGCGCATGCGCTTGAAGCGCGCCAGAATGTCGGTCGCGGTGTAGCCCTCGGGGTGGCCGACGTGCAGGCCCGCACCGCTCGGGTACGGGAACATGTCCAGAACGTAATACTTCGGCTTGTTCGCGGTGCCGGGTTCGCCGGGGTCGGGGGTGCGGAACGTCTTGTTGGTTTCCCAGAACTGCTGCCAGCGGCGTTCCACGTCGGCGGGGTTGTAACTCGGCATTCGCGCGGCCTTCGGTGTGTGGGTGCGGTTGGCTTATGTGCGGGCGAAACCCGCGTCCAGAAACCGACAGCCGCCCCGCGCCGCGGGTTCGGCCCACGAAAAGGCGAACCGCCGGCGTGAGCCGGCGGGTGCGGGAGGAGACAACCCACCGGCTCACGCCGGCGGTTCGACGGGGAATGTCACTTTACGGGCGGTTCGCGCTCGGCGAGAACGGCGATCTCGGTGAGCTTCGCCGCGGTCACGCCCACGCGCTCGAAGCACTCCGCCACGATGCTGTTCGGCGTCGTGAACAGGGTGATGAGCAGGTCCATCGGCGAAATCTGGTCGCGGCCACAGTCCAGCGCGCGGCCGTGCGCGTCGCGCAAGAGGCGGATGACGTTATCGGAAAGGAACTCGCGGTTCAGCAGCAGGGGTGGCACCGGTTCGGCGTTCCCCTGATGGAACAGTTCGCGGAACTGGTCGAGCAGGCCGGGCACATCGGCCCCGAGGCGCGTGGCCCACTTGAACACGTTGGAATCCGGGGCCGCGAGCAACCCCATGAACAGGTGCGGGGTGCGCACGCTGTCCCAATTGGTCTCGCGCGTGTGCGCGAGCGATTCCCGGAGGACGCGCGCGGTGGCCTCGTCCAGAACGTCCGGGCTGAGGCGACCACTCGGCAGGAAGATATCGTCCACGGCGTGTTGTCCGTTCGGCCGATTCGGGCGCTGCGGTGAGGGGTCCGAAGCCCGAATCGTGAGGTGATTATGTCGCGCCGCCCCGCGGCCCGCAAGACGGCCCTTGAGCGCCTTTTCGACTTTTTCCTTGCTCGTGCGGCGCTTCCGTTCCACCATGAATCGCGCCACAGCAGAGAACACGAATTCCCACCGAGCGGCGGTGCCGCCGAGCACGAGGTTTCCCATGGGCAGTCGGGTACGGGCGTTGGTCGCGTGCGTCGCGTTCGTGTGTGCCGCGAGCGCACTGGTGCTAGGGGCGGAGCCGACCGCGGCCACCGTCACCGACGCCGAAGGCAAGGAACTGAAAGTGACCGGGCTGAAGTTCGGGATCGGCGCGCGCCGGTTGGCGTTCCTCGCCGAAGGCACCGACAAAGGGCCGCTCGCGCTCGAAGTGCGCGAACCGCTCTCGACCACCTACGCGAAGGGCGTGGTCACGTTCGTCCCGCTCTCAACGGTGGAGGGCGTGAAGTACGACTACGAGAAGCAACTCGCGTCCATCACGGTAAAGGGGCTGAAAGAACCGGTCGCGGGCACGCTCCAGTTCAAGGGCATCAACGTACTCACCTTCGACGCGGTGGCGGACGGCAAGAACGGGAAGTACAGCGGCGGGGCGTTCACGAAGGGGAACATCAAAGCGGTGGCGTTCGCGGGCGCGGAACCGCTGCCGGAGCGCAAGCCGGGCGCGCCGTGGAGCATTCAAATCGACCAACCGAAAGCGATGGACCCGACGCTGAAGGTGTCCGGCCTGAAGTTCCTCTATCAGGGCGCGGGCGGCGCGGAGTGGCTCTCGGACACGGCCGCGGTGCGCAAGGGCGACGCCTTCAAGCTCGACGACACCGTAACGAGCTTCGTGCCGGTCGCGGTGGACCCGAACACGCTGATGGCGGCGGTGGAGGTGAGTACGGCCGGCGGCCCGGAGCGCATCCTGATTCTGAACCTGAGCGCGGAGAAGGACGGCAAGAAGGGTACGCTCGTGGGCCTACTGGGCGCGAGCGAAGCCGGCTGGAAACTGTTCCCGCTCCACACCATCAAGGTGATGAAGCGGGCGAAGAAGGAGTGACTGTCAGCACGGGCGGAGGCAGAGCCGCAGTCCGCAGTTGTCGAAACTGTAGCTCTGCCGGCTGCGAAAGCGGCGCGCGGTGCGGCAATCTTCCGCCTTGCAATCCCACGCGCCCCCGCGCAAGACGCGACTACTCGTGTCCTCGAACAGGTTTTCGCACCACTCCCACACGTTGCCGTGCATGTCGCACAACCCCCACGGGTGCGGTGCGACCGCTTCATAGCTTCCGACCTCAGTCGGACGACCGAGGAACGGCCCTTCAGTCGTTGTGCCCAACGGTTCTCGACCGTCGCAGTTGGCATTCGTGCCGTTCAGTTCGTTGCCGAAGTAGAAGAGGCGATGGTTGCCCAATCCGCCTCGACACGCGTACTCCCATTCGTCTTCGTGTGGGAGCGCGAACTTGACGCGCATACCCGCTCCCAGAGGCGGTGCAACATCGCGGTTGAGTCGATCAAGTAAGTTGGAACAGTCGATCCACGACACGTTCTCGATCGGAAATCGCCTTGTGTCGCGGACACCAACGAGGGCGGACGCGCGGGGGCCGTTGTGCTGAAAACGGCCCGCGCCGCGCCCATACCAGACTACGTCCGCAACAGCGTACCACTCTTCTTGCGTGACCGGGTACTTCGCGAGCCAAAATCCGGCCGTAATCAAAGTGCCGCGATAGCTGTCTCGTTCGTGCTCCGAAAGCCCGGCGACGAGCGCTCGTTCGGATGACGGAGCGCCCAGTTGGCACTCGCCGCCCGGCACCCAACAAAAAGTCATCGAGACGCTGGAGTTGAGCGCCACGCGCAGTTGTTCACCCGCGTTGGGTACTCGTGCTCCTTCGGGCAAGGTCGAGGGACGTCGGCTCTGCTGACGGGCGACGGGAAGGAACGGCTGAAACACCCCCGTATCCGTCATGGCATTGCGCAAACAGGCATCCAAGGCCTCAGCGAAGGCTCGCGCGGTGGGAAACCGGTTGGTGGGGAGTTTCTCCATCGCCTTGTTACAGATCGTGTCGCATCGTTGGTCCAGTTCCCGCCGGCGCGCGACTAAGGGCACCGGGTGCTTGTTCATGTGCTGATTCAGCAATTGGTATTGTGTGCCCTCAAACGGTGGTACACCGGCGAGCATCTGATATAGCAGCGCGCCGAGGCTGTACACATCGGTGCGGGCCGTGATTTCACCGAAGGCTTGCGGATCCCATTGTTCGGGAGCCATGTACAACGGCGTACCCTTCCCGCCGCCGGTCGTCGCGCTCGCGCCGTCGAGAAATCGAGCGATTCCGAAGTCCGCGAGCAGCAACTGCCCGCTGCCCTCGTCGTACAGCAGGTTACTCGGTTTCAGGTCGCGGTGGATCACACCCTTTGCGTGTGCGGCGTCCAGCGCGTGAGCCACTTGAATCGCAAAACCGATCGCGCGCTCGGGCGCGAGTTGGCCCCGCTTCAAGACCTCATCGAGTGTAGCGGCGACGTAGCGCATGACTATGAAGGGAATTTCGCCGTCCACGTCGGCGTCGTACACCGGGCAAATGTTCTCGTGAAGAATGCCCGCAATCGTACGACCTTCCTCAAGGAACTTCTCGTGTCGATCCGGTGGAAGTTGTTCCTTCGGCACTTTCACCGCAACGTAGCGGCGCAGGCGCGGGTCGTGGGCGTAGTAAACGCGACCGAACGAACCGGTGCCGATCTCGCGCAACACTTCGTATCGCCCGATGCGCGACGGCGCGCCCGCGGGAAGCGGGCGGCGGTGCTCCGCGTGCGGGTCGGTGGGCTGAGGTCCGGGCAACGTCTCGGCGCTCATCGGCGAAACTCGCTTGGTTGAAGCGTCAGCCTATCACACCCGCGGCGCGCGTGCCACCGCCTTCGCGCCGAGGCGCTTGTTACGTTCTTCGCCCGGTGGCGTCTGTGTATACTGATTCCCACGCAACCGCTTGCGCCGACACCGCCGAGACCAGAGGCCGGACATGCCGCTTCCGCTCCGCTGCACCCCGCTAGCCCTGTTCGTCGCGCTCGTCGCGCCGCTCGCCGCTCAGCCGCCCGAAGCCGGCGACGAAGCGAAGGCGCTCAAGGCCGCGTTCGCCGAGGAGCGCGAACAGGCGCTCAAGGCCAAGTTCCCGGCCGAAACGCTGAGCCGCGCCGACGAACTCGCCAAGCGCGCCGAAGAGGCGCTCAAGGCCGACAACGCCCGTGCCGCGGCCCGGCACTTCCGCGACGCCCGCTGGCAACTCCCGTACCTGCCGCCCGGCCTCCCGGCGCACGTGTCCCGCGTGCTCGGCGAGTCGCGGTTGCGCCACGCCGACCGCGTGAGCGCGCTCGCGTACAGCCCGGACGGCCGCTACGTGGCGAGCGCGTGCCGCGACTTCACCATCAAGATTTGGGACTTGGGCAACGGGCGCGAAGTCGTCACCTACCGCGGGCACGTCGATCAACCGGACGACCCCACGAAGGGCGGCACGAGCGTGCTCGGCGCGTCGGACGTCGCGTTCCACCCGAAGGGCAAACTGGTCGCGTCGGTGAGCGGCAACCAAGTGCACCTGTGGAACCCGGCCACCGGGAAAGACGCGAAGACGGTTCTGAACCTCGGCAAGACCGACAAGCCGCTGAAGGCGCTCGCGTTCAGCCCGGACGGCTCGCGGCTCGCCGTCGGCGGCGACGACGGCATCCTGCGGGTGCTCGAAACCGGCACCGGCAAGGAGGTGTTCGCGTGCCCGCCGCGGAACGCGCGCATCGAGAAGGTCGCGTTCGCGCCGAACGGCAAGTTGGTCGCGATCGGTGACATGACCTCGCAGGTGGCGGTGTACGTGCCCGACGCGAAGGGGAACCCGCTGGCGCTGAGCATTTCGGGCACCGACGTGGGCGAGGTCGCGGGCGTCGCGTTCACCGCCGACAGCGCCGCGGTGTTCACCTGCGGGCGCGACGGCAAGGCGCGGCTCACGGCGGGGCCGAAGCCGGACGGCGAGAGCGCGCCGAACACCGCGACCAAGCTGCGCGACTACATCGGGCACAGCGGCCCGGTGAACGGCCTCGCGGTCACGGCCGACGGCAAGGCGCTGGTCACGGCGGGCGACGACAAGACCGTGCGCGTGTGGGACGTCGCCAGCGCGAAGCAGTTGCGCGCGTTCCAAGGGCACCAAACGAAGCTCACCGCGGTCGCGGTGCGGCCCGACGGCAAGCAGGTCGCGTCCGCGTCCGAAGACGGGGGCATTCGCGTGTGGGACCTGAACACCAGCGACGAGCACCGCGCGGTTACGGACTCCAAAGAGTCGCTGTGGGCGGTGGCGGTCTCGTCCGACGGCGCGCGCATCGCCGCGGGCGGGGCGGACAAGAAGGTGCGCGTGTACGCGAACGACGGCGCGAAGCTGGAAGCGGTCCTCGACGCGGGCACGCCGGTCACGGCGCTGGCGTTCCTGCCGGGCGGCACCAAGCTGCTGGTCGCGGGCGGCGACAGGGCCGCGAAGGTGTGGGACGTGACCGAGAAGAAGCCGGTCGCGGAACTGCCGGGGCACGGCCTCGCGGTGCTGGCGGTCGCAGTCACCGAAGACGGTAAGGTCGCGTTCACCGGGGCGGCCGACAACGCGGTGCGCGCGTTCGACCCGGCCACCGGGAAGGAGCTGTGGAAGTGGGCGACGAAGAAGGCGGTGACCGCACTCGCGGTGCGCAAGGGCGGCAAGCACCTCGCGGTGGGCACCGCCGACGGCGCGCTCGCGGTCCTCGACACCGGCGGGGCCGCGCCGAAGGACGTGCTCGCGCAACTGGCGCACGTCGCGGGCGTGACGTGCGCCGCGTTCAGCCCGGACGGCGCGCGGCTTGCGGCGGTCGGCGGCGACGGCGCGGTGAAGGTG
>JALHNS010000190.1 GCA_022843445.1 Gemmata sp. | reverse complement strand
CGGGCCTCGTCGCGCTGCACCTGCCCGAACACCCGGTCGCGGGCGAGTACCGCGCGCTGCGCGACGAGATCGCGCGGCAACTGCCGGACGGCACCTCGCGCGTGCTCGCCTTCACGGCGGCCGCGCCCGAAGCGGGCCTCAGCACGGTGCTCCTGAACCTCGGCGTCACGCTGGCTCGCGACGGCCAGAAGGTGCTGGTGCTGGACGCGAACGTGACGCGCCCCGCGCTCGCGCACAAGCTCGGCCTGCGCGGCGCGCCGGGCCTCGCGGAGGCGCTGGGCGGGTCGGTACCGCTGGCGTGGGCGCTGCAACCGGGGCCGGTGCCGGGCCTTCAAGCGCTCGCCGCCGGCACCGCGCCGGACGACTTCGCCCCGCTCGCCGCCGCGCTCGGCCGCGACCTGCCCAAACTGCTCGCGCAACTGCGCCAGTGGTTCGATTGGGTGCTGGTGGACGCGGGCGTGTGGGGCGTGGTGCCGGAGCGCGACTCGACGTGCCCCGCGGCCGACGCGGTGTATCTGGTCACGCGCGACGCCGACGCGGAGCGCCCCGAGTTCGCCGGGCTGCGCGGCTGGGTGAAGCAACTCGGCGGCCAGCTCCGCGGCTACGTCGCCACGCGGGTGTAGGTCTTGGCGAACCTCGCCCGCACGACGGGTTCTGGTTCTGCCCTCTCCCCGCGCCAGCGCGGGAGAGGGTGGCCGAGTCGAGACCAGACTGCGGAGCAGGCGCAGGCGAAGCAAGAAGAGGCCGGGTGAGGGGAACAACCAACACAACTGTTCCTGTAGCTGAAGTGGTGGTGCAGCTCACCCCTCACCCGGCGTGACGCCGGATAAGCTGCGCCTGCTTTCGCAGTCTTGCCTCGCGCCGCCACCGTCTCCCGCAAGGGGAGAGGGCAAAGACGCTCCGAATCCACGCCGCGGCTTCTTCGCGCCTCACCCGCCGCCCTTGCGGGCGGGGTTCTCCAAAGCCGCTTGGTCGCACTTCTCGCCCCAAACTTCTAGCTTGAACGCATCTCCCCGTGGGTAGAGGCGTTCCATGACCCGTCGCGCCGCACTGCTGCTAACCGTTCTCCTGTGCCTCGTGGGGAGCGCGGCCCTCGCGCTGCGCGCGCTCATGAAGCGGCCCGACCCGGTCGCGCAATCCGAACCGCAACCGAAGCAGCCGCCACCCGCGGCGCCGACCGAAGCGCCGAAGCTCGTCGTGCTGGTGGTCTTCGACCAGATGCGCGGCGAGTACCCGGCGCGGTGGGCCGCGCACTACGGCCCCGGCGGGTTCGAGCGCCTCAAGCGCGAGGGCGTGTGGTTCAGCCGGTGCTTCATCCCGTACGCCTGCACTTCGACCGGCCCCGGGCACGCGGCGCTCGCCACCGGCGCGCCGCCGAGCGTGAACGGCATCGTCGAGAACGAGTGGTACGACCGCGCCACCGCGGCGCGCACGTACTGCTGCCAGCCGAACCGCCCCTACGACCTCGTGCCGCCGGTGCCGCCGGAACTCGGCAAGCCCGGCCGCGGGGCCGCAACAGGTTATTCGCCCGAGCGCTTGCTGGCCGAAACGCTGGGCGACGCGCTGCGGGCCGCGCACCCCGCGAGCCGCGTGTTCTCGCTCTCGATCAAGGACCGCACCGCGGTGCTGATGGGCGGGCAGAAGCCGAGCGGCGCGTACTGCTTCGACACCCGCGACGGCAAGTTCCACACCGGCGCGTTCTACCGGCCCGACGGCGCCCACCCGTGGGTCACGGAGTTCAACGCGGCGAAGGTCGCGGACAAGTGGTTCGACGTCACGTGGGACCGGTTCAAGCCGGAACTCGATTACGCGAAGCTGGTCGGCCCGGACGACGTGGTCGGCGAAGCGATCGGCTTCAACGGGCAGGGCGGCGCGTTCCCGCACCCGCTGAAGGGCAAACTCGCCGCGCCCGCGAAGCCCTATTACGACGCGCTCGAGTGCTCCCCGTTCGGGAACGAACTGCTGCTGGCGCTCGTTCAGAAGTGCGTGACGGCCGAGAAACTCGGGCGCGGCGAATCGCCGGATCTGCTGCTCGTGAGCTTCTCTTCGACCGACCTCGCCGGGCACCAGTGGGGGCCGGATTCGCAGGAGATGTTCGACATCATGCAGCGCGCCGACAAGGTGACGGCGGACCTGCTCGCGTTCCTCGATACGGAGGTTGGGAAGGGGAAGTGGACCGTGGCGCTCACGGCCGATCACGGCGTGTGCCCGCTGCCGGAGTTGGCATCGAGCAAGGCGAAGTACCCGGCCGCGGCGCGCCACCCGGTCGCGGACCTCGTGCAGAAGCTGAACCTCGCGCTGCAAGGCGTGTACGGCGGTGCGGACACGCAGTGGCTCGAAGCGTTCGACGACGGCACGTGGCCGTGGGTGTACCTGAACCACAAGACCATCGAGGCGCGCAAACTTAAGGTGGAAGACGTGGCGACGGTGGCGCGCGACTGGCTCGCGAACAACCAGCCGTTCATCGAAACGGCGCTGACGCGGGCCGACATCGCGGCGGCCGAGTCGCCGCGCGCGAACCCGTTCGCGGCGCAAGTGGCGCTCGCGTTCCACCCGGACCGCTGCGGTGACGTGATCGTGATTCCCAAGCCCGGTGTGCTGGTGACGCCCTACAAGGGCGGCACGAGCCACGGCAGCCCGCACGCCTACGACACGCACATTCCGTTCATGCTGGTGGGCGCGGGCGTGCCGGCGGTGGGCGAGCGGAAGGAGCGCGTGTCGTCGCTGGCAATCGCACCGGCGCTGGCGCGCGCGCTGGGCATCGCCCCGCCGAAGCACGCGACTACCCCGGCCCCGGCGCTGGGGAAGTGAGTTCCACGAAAGCGAGCGGCGCGACGTGAGTCCGCCGGTAGAAGCCCAACCTCAAGAAGCCATTGCGCGATTTGAATTGACGGCAAGCGATAAGTCCGCCGGTAGAAGCACAACTCAAGAGCGCAGGGGCTTTTTAAGTTGTGTTTCTACCGGCGGACTTACGTCGCGCCGCTCGCCGGTGACGTTACCCGCAGCCGCTGGTTTGGCCGCAGTTGTCGCACCGCATGCACGCGCCGCTGCGCACCAGCATCAGGGCGCCGCAGTTGCCGCACGGGTCGCCCTCGTAGCCCTTCTGGCGCGCCTGCCGAATCTTCTCGGCCTCGGTGCCGGCCACGGGTTGGTAGCCGCCGCGCGGCGGCAGCACCGCGGTGGCGGCCTTCGTCTCGCCGTAACCGTTGCCGTTCGTCGCGGCGGCCCGCGGCGGGGGCGTTTGGATCACGTCGCTACCGGGCTTCGCGCCGCCGTTACCGCCGGGCTTGGCGTGCGTCGAGCGCGGGTGAACGATGCCCGATTTCGGCGGCTCGGTCGCGGGCACCGTGCGGGTGCTCACCGTTTCCTCGGCGTCGAAGTCCGGGCCTTCTTCGTCGTCGTGCAGGGCGTCGCCGCGCAGGTCTTCGGGCAACACGTGCGCCAAGTCCTTGCGGTCGAGGTAGGTGATCGCCAGTTCCCGGAAGATGTAGTCGATGATCGACGTGGACATCTTGATGTACGGGTTGCCCTGCACGATCCCGTTCGGCTCGAAGCGGGTGAACAGGAACGCGTCCACGTACTCTTCGAGCGGCACCCCGTGTTGCAGCCCGAGACTCACTGCGATGGCGAAGCAGTTCGTCATGCTGCGGAACGCCGCGCCCTCTTTGTGCATGTCGATGAAGATCTCGCCGAGCGTGCCGTCCTCGTACTCGCCAGTGCGAATGTACATCTTGTGCGTGCCGATGCGGGCCTTCTGCGTGTAACCCGCGCGGCGGTCCGGCAGCCGCCGGCGCTTCGCGATGTACCGGTGAACGATCCGCTCCGTGATCTTCTCCGCGATCTGCACCTGCGGCGCTTTCGGTTCCGCCTTCGGTTGCTCCGCGTCCGGCACCACGGCGGCGAGCATCGCGGCTTCCGGCGAATCGGCGACGCTGTTCAGCGGTTGGCTCAGCTTCGAGCCGTCGCGGTAGAGCGCGTTCGCCTTCGTCATCAGTTGCCACGACAGCAGGTAGGCCTTCTTCACGTCCTCGACGGTCGCGTCGTAGGGCATGTTGATGGTCTTGCTGATCGCGCCGCTGATGAACGGCTGGGCGGCGGCCATCATGCGGATGTGCGCTTCCCACGCGAGGAACCGCTTCCCGTTCTTGCCGCACTTGTTCGCACAGTCGAAGATCGACAGGTGCTCGGCCTTCAGGTGCGGCGCGCCTTCAATGGTCATACTGCCGCAGACGTAGGCGTTGGCTTCCGTCACCTGCTGCTTGGTGAAGCCGAGGTGCGCGAGCAGGTCGAAGGTCGGCTCCGCGAGCGCCTCCGCGGGCACCTTGAGCGTGCCCTTCACGAAGTCCTCGCCCAGCGTCCACGTGTTGAAGACGAATGGCAGTTCGAAGGTGCCGGGCAGTTGCGCCTCGATCTTCTTCAGCACGTCTTCGGTGAAGCCCTTGGCCTTGAGCGCCGCGGGGTTCACGTGCGGGCACCCGTGCAGCGTGGCCGCGCCGCGGGTGTACCGCACGATGTCTTCGATCTGCCACGGGGCGTAGCCGAGCTTCGCCAGCGCCGGCGGCACGCTCTGGTTGATGATCTTGAAGTACCCGCCGCCCGCGAGCTTCTTGAACTTCACGAGCGCGAAGTCCGGCTCGATGCCGGTGGTGTCGCAGTCCATCACCAAGCCGATGGTGCCGGTCGGCGCGATCACCGTGACCTGCGCGTTGCGGTAACCGTGGCGCTCGCCGAGTTCGAGCATGCGGTCGCTCTCGCGGCGGGCGACGGCGAGCAGGTCCGGCGGGCAGTAGCGGGCGTCGATGCCGACCGGGAACACGGTCAGCCCCTCGTACTCCGCGGGCGCGGCGTTGTACGCGGCGCGGCGGTGGTTGCGCACCACGCGCAGCATGTGGTCGCGGTTCGCGGCGTACCGCGCGAACGGCCCGACCTCCGCGGCCATTTCCGCGCTCGCGGCGTAGGCCCCGGCGTGCAGGATCGCGGTGAGCGCCCCGCACTGCGCGCGGCCCTCCAGCGAGTCGTAGGAGATGCCCTGCACCATGAGCAGCGCGCCGAGGTTCGCGTACCCGAGGCCGAGCGTGCGGTAGTCGAACGACTTCTGCGCCACCGGCTTGCTGGGGAACTGCGCCATGTACACGCTGACTTCGAGAATCAGCGTCCAGATGCGCACCGCGTGCCGGTACGCCTCGATGTCGAACTTGTTCGCCTTCGTGTCGTAGAAGGTGATCAGGTTCAGCGACGCGAGGTTGCACGCCGTATCGTCGAGGAACGCGTACTCGCTGTTATGGATGTAACAGCCGGAGTAATCGAATTCGCCCGCGGCGACCGGCGACGCGGTCTTGCTGGTGAGGATCGCGAAGTTGTGGTGCGTATCGACGGTGCCGTCGTACACGTCTTCGATGCCGTCGAACTCGACCGACACGACCTTGTGGTTGTACAAGGCCGCGTGCTCTTGCAGGGCTTCGTCGCTGTCGAAGAAGCGGGCGACGGATTCGCGCTTCGGGAAGTGCGCGGCCCCGAGTTCGTGCGCGGTGTCGCGCATGTCGTCCCACGCGCTCAGCGTCGGTTCGTGGCCGGCGTCGAGGAGCAGGCGCGCGGCTTTGAGGCAGCGCGCGCGGAGGCTGTCGAGTGCCGACGCGCTTTCCGAACCGACCATCGTGCGCGCCGTCGCGCTCGAACGGCACACCGGCGAGCAGAACAACTCCCCTTCTTGCGGCGAGAAGAAGTTCGTGCGGCAGACGGCGCAGCACCGCAGCGCGGGCCGTTCGGCGCATTCGCTCCGAGCCGTCGAACACGTCGGGGCGTCTTCGCGCCGTCGCGGTTCGGCCAGCGCCGCCGACGTCTTCCAATCGCACCCGTCGTAGACGTACCCGCGATCCGTGCTTGCCTTCGAGTGGAACGGGTTCAGCGAGTCACCCGCTTGCAGGTCTTTCACCTGCCGGTACGAGCCGTCGCGCAGCATGATGAGGTGGTCGTCGGTCGCACGGAACGTCGAACCGTCGTCGAGCGTGACCTTGAACACGCGGGCGTCGCGGCGCTTCACGCCGATGTTCCACATGCGGCTCACGGTGCCGCGCTTTGTGGCGTGGTCCCACGCGTACACCGGCACTTCGGTGCCGACCAATTCGCGGATCGGCACAGCGTTACGGCCGTCGGCTACCGCGACCAGCGTGTCGCCCGTGACGCAGCACGGGTTGGTCGCGTTAATGCGCCCATCGACGGGGCAGGTGTGCCACTCGTTGAAGGTGGTGTCGAACTGCACGCCGGGGTCGGCGCAGCTCCACGCCGCGAACGCGATCTGCTCCCACAGGTCGCGCGCCGCCAGCGTCTTCTTCGCCTTCGGAGCGCGGCCCTCTTTCTTGGCCGTTTCCAGCTCCGTGCGCCAGTACAGGTGCCACGGGCCGTTCGCTTCCACGGCGCGCATGAAGTCGTTGCTGATGCGCACCGAGTTGTTGCTGTTCTGGCCCGAAACGGTGTAGTACGCCTTCGAGTTCCAGTCGGTGTCGTACTCGTCGATCTCGATGCTCTTGAACCCTTGGCGGGCCAGTTGCAGCACGCGGGCGATGTAGTTCTCCGGCAAGAGTGCGGCGCGGGCGTCGAGCACGCTCTTGCGGAGCGCCGCGTTCTTCGTCGGGTCGTACTTTTCTTCCGCCACCGGGTGCGCGTGGACCGCGCGCATGATGGCGTTGAGGTGCTTGTTCATCAGCTTGGACCCGGCGACGAGGTCCGCGACCTTCTGCTCCTCCGTCACCTTCCAGTTGACGAACTCTTCGATGTCCGGGTGGTCGAGGTCGAGCACGACCATCTTCGCGGCGCGGCGGGTGGTGCCGCCGCTCTTGATCGCGCCCGCGGCCCGGTCGCCGATCTTGAGGAAGCTCATCAGGCCCGACGACTTTCCGCCGCCGGACAGCGGTTCGCCCTCGCCGCGCAGGTGCGAGAAGTTGCTGCCGGTGCCGCTGCCGTACTTGAAGATGCGGGCCTCGCGGACCCACAGGTCCATGATGCCGCCGTCGTTCACGAGGTCGTCGTCCACGCTCTGGATGAAGCACGCGTGCGGGGCCGGGCGCTCGTAGGCGCTGGTGCTGCGGGTCATCGCGCCGGTGCTCGGCTCGATGAAGTAGTGGCCCTGCGGCGGCCCTTCGATCCCGTAGGCCCAGTGCAAGCCGGTGTTGAACCACTGCGGGCTGTTCGGGGCCGCCATTTGCGCGGCCAGCATGTAGCACGTTTCGTCGTAGAACGCGCGGGCGTCGCGCTCGCTGGTGAAGTAGCCGCCCTTCCAGCCCCAGTACGTCCAGCAGCCGGCGAGCCGGTGGAACACTTGCCGCGAGTCGGTTTCGCCGCCGAGTTCGGAACCGCCCGCGGGTCGGCTCTTTTGGAGCCACCCCGGGACGCCCTCTTCGTAGACGTGATCGAGTTGCGCCGGCACGCCCGCCCGCCGGAAGTACTTCTGCGCGAGGATGTCCACCGCCACCTGCGACCACTTCGCGGGCACCATCACGTCGGTCATCTCGAACACGACCGAGCCGTTCGGGTTGCGAATGACCGACGTGCGCGGGGCGAACTCGATGGCCGCGAACGGGTCTTGGCCTTCGCGGGTGAAGCGGCGAGTGATCTGCATTTGTGACGCTCTCAGCTATGTTCACGGCTCGGCGCGGCAAGCCGAACGTAAGGGGCAGGGTGAAGCGTGCCAGCGCCAAATGAGTTCGTCAAAGCAACAGATGTGGGGCCTGTGAAGTTAAGCGTGTCCAGCAAGCGCACTTCGGTGCTGGCGGCGCAATCGTTACCGTTTACGCCGCTAGCATCGTCGATACTGTTCAAAAATGCAATAGTGGACGATTAGGAGATGCCTTACTCGGATTTCTTGGATTTCTTGGGTTTTCGAGGTTTGTCTTTTCGTTCTTTGGAGTTTGGTGGTTTTGCCTCAATGTGAACTCCCAGCCCTTTGAGCGTGAGGTGGTATCCCGACTTCACCAGCAGGAGTACGAGAACGAGAATCAGTGCCCACTCAATGCCCCCGACGTTGAAGGTAGCTACTGGCGGTGTCAGGGGCTGCACCACGATGCGCGCAGAGGTGCGCGGGGCGAACTCGATGGCCGCGAACGGGTCTTGCCCCTCGCGGGTGAAGCGGCGAGTGATCTGCATGTGTGTTCCTCACAGCGGCAAAGCAACGGATACTTTTACCTAACTCCTACAATCCACATAATGGTTCCGTCTGCTGTTGATCGGCAGGCCGGCGCGGTGAGTCCGGTGCAACATTCCCCCGGGTTGCGTGTGCGCCACTGCGCCTCGTGCGCCGGCAGCACAACCGGCACAGACGGAAAGTTCGTACACTCTGGTGAAATGTACAATTGCGGCTCGGGAACTTGGGTTCAACCCAAAGTACCGCGACGGAGGAAGTGGATCGGGGACGGAGTGTCCAGGGGCGGAAATTCCACCGGCACCCATGAGGGTGCCGGTGGAAGTGCTCGTGAAGAAGCTGGCACCCGCACAGATGCCGCTCGCCTTTGGCGTTAGCCCTCTTTGCCGGGCACGAACGGGAGCGTGAGGCCCGGTTGGTCTTGGTACTTGCCCTTCTTGTCCGCGTAGCTCACCTTGCAGAGCGCTTCGCCCTTGTAGAAGAGGATTTGGGCGATGCCCTCGCCGGAGTAAATCTTCGCGGGCAGCGGCGTGGTATTGCTGATCTCGATGGTCACGCGCCCGCGCCACTCCGGTTCGAGCGGGGTTACGTTCACGATGATACCGCAACGTGCGTACGTGCTTTTGCCCAAGCACACCGCGAGGATGTCGCGCGGGATCTCGAAATACTCCACCGTCTCCGCGAGGGCGAAGCTGTTCGGCGGGATGATGCAGAAGTCCGCGTCCACGTCCACGAACGACTTCGGGTCGAAGTTCTTCGGGTCGACGGTGCTGCCCCACACGTTCGTGAACACCTTGAACTTGCGGTCCACGCGCACGTCGTACCCGTAGCTGGTCACGCCGTACGAGATGATGCCCGGCCGGTGCTGCTGCGGCGCGAACGGCACGATCTTCACGTCGCGCTCGATCATCCAGTCCGGGAGAATGCCCATCGCAACGGCCCTCTATCTCAGCGGCACTGACTTTGCGGCTGTGTTCTTGTGGCACCGGCCTCTGGCCGGTGTCAAGATGCCTTGAAGATGCACCGGCCAGAGGCCGGTGCCACAATTCCAAGAAGCCACAGTCGGTGCCGTTAGCCCTCTCTCTGGTATCTCGCGCCATTATCGACCCCGGCGCCGCCGCGCCATCAGGAAAAGATCGCGCGCGCGAACGAACCGGCGCGCCGGTTCCGCTTTCACGCGTGCCGCGGGTTCGCTAAGTTGACAGAACCCGCCACACTCTTCCCAAAGGCACCGGCCTATGTCCGCCGTTTCGCTGAGCCAGTACGCCGTTCACCTGCGCCCCGAAGACAACATCGCGGTCGCCCGCAAACCCATTCCCGTGGGCGCGGTGCTCGCGTTCGACGGCGGCTCCGTCACGCTGCCGGCCGCGATCAAGATGGGTCACAAGTTCGCACTCGCGCCCATCAAGGAAGGCGACGCGATCCGCAAGTACGGGCAGATCATCGGGTTCGCCGGGCGGAACGTCGCGCCGGGCGAGCACGTCCACGTTCACAACGTCGTCGCGGGGTCGTTCGAGCGCGACTACGCCTACGCTTCGCAAGTGCCCGCCCCGCTGCCGGAACCGGCCGAACACCGCACGTTCATGGGCTTCGACCGCGGCCCCGGGAAGCCGGACCACCTGCGCTACGGCACCCGCAACTACCTCGCGGTCATTTCCACCGTGAACTGCTCCGCGAGCACCAGCAAGTACGTTTCGGAGCGCATCAAAGCGCTCGGGCTGCTGAAAGACTTCCCGAACGTGGACGGCGTAATCGCCATCACGCACCGGCAGGGCTGCGGGATGCAGTACGACGGCCCGGACCACCAGCAGTTGGACCGCACGCTCGCGGGCTTCGCGCGGCACCCGAACGTCGCGGCGTACATCCTCATCGGCCTCGGTTGCGAGATCGTTCAGGCCTCGCACCTCATCGAGCAAGAGCACCTGAACCTCATTCAGCTCGACGGCAAGAAGTCTACGCCGCTCGCGCTCTCCATTCAGGAGTGCGGCGGGATCGGCAAAACGGTGGAAGCCGGCGTGAAGGCGGTTACGGAACTGCTGCCGCGCGTGAACGACGTGCGCCGCGTGCGACTCTCGGCGAAACACATCATCCTCGGCACCAACTGCGGCGGGTCGGACGGCAACAGCGGCGTGACCGCGAACCCGGCGCTCGGGGTGACGAGCGACCTCATGGTGCAGCAGGGCGGTACGAGCATTCTCGGCGAGACGCCGGAGATTTACGGGGCCGAACACGTCCTCACGCGCCGCGCCGTGAGCAAGGCCGTCGGCGAGAAGCTCGTCGAGCGCATCAAGTGGTGGGAGTGGTACACGAGCATGTTCGGCGCGGAGATCAACAACAACCCGTCGCCGGGGAACAAGGAGGGCGGCCTCACCACCATCTACGAGAAGTCGCTCGGGGCGATCGCGAAGGGCGGCAGCACCGCGATGGTGGACGTGTACCGGTACGCAGAACCGGTGACGGCGAAGGGCTTCGTGGTGATGGACACGCCGGGCTACGACCCGGTGAGCATGACCGGCATCGTCGCGGGCGGCGCGAACGTGTGCGTGTTCACGACCGGTCGCGGCAGCGTGTTCGGGTGCAAACCCGCGCCGTGCGTGAAGGTGGCAACCAACTCGCCGCTCTACAACCACATGATTAGCGACATGGACATCGACGCCGGGAAGATTCTGGACGGCGTGCCGGTGGAGCAAGTGGGCCGCGAAATCTTCGAGAAGGTGCTCGCGGTGGCGAGCGGCGAGAAGACCAAGAGCGAACTGAACGGCGTGGGCGAAGAGGAGTTCGCCCCGTGGAGCATCGGCCCGACGCTGTGAGTGGGGCGGGCAATTGGTCCGCGAAGGGCGCACAGGGCTTCCGCCCTGTGCTGCGATAGGCGGCCCTCCGGGCGGAAAGACATCTCGAACCAGTACCTATCTGGACACCCGCGGAGCGGGTCGCCGACCGTAGCACAGGGCGGAAGCCCTGTGCGCCCTTCGCGGACCAACCAATTGCGACTCGTCGGCGTGTAACGCCGCGTGCGATTCGTCTTCGCGCTGCGCCCCCGGTTCGCGGATAATGCTCCCTTACGAACCGGAGGGTGACGAATGCGCGCGAGTTGGGCCGTACTGTTCGGGGTGCTGGTCGCGGTCCCGGCCGCGGGGCGCGACAAGATCAAGCCCCCGCCGGGGCCGCCGTTCGGCGGGCCGGTCGCCGATCCCGCGCTCAACTACGTCGCGCCGAAGGGCGACGGCCCGGTTGTCGAACTGCTCGACGAGAACCTAGACCCGCTGCTCGCGCAGCTCATCCAAAGCGACAACGGCAGCACCGCGACCCGCGAGGACCGCGACACCTTCGCCGGCGTCGAAGCCGCGCGCGTCACGCCCATGCAGCGGTACAACGCGCCCATCGCCGGCTGGGACTACCGGATCGTGGAGAAGCCCGCGAAGGCCGGCGAGTTCCGCTACCTGCGGTTCGCGTGGAAGAAACTCGGCGGCACCGGCATCATGGTGCAACTGCACGACCCGGCGAAGACGTGGTTCGCGCGGTACTACGCCGGTTCGAACGTCCACAACTGGCAACCGGCCGCTCCTGTGAACGCGCGTCTGCCCGCGCAGTGGGAGGTGGTGACGCGCGACCTGTTCAAAGAGCACGGCGCGTTTACGCTCACCGGGTTCGCCCTCACGCCGTTCGACGGCGAAGCCGGGCTGTTCGATCACGTGCTGCTCGGCCGCACGGTCGAAGACCTCGACCGCGCCACCGCGACCGCGACCGGCCGCGACAAGCCCGCCGCCGTGCCAACCGGCAAAGAGCGCGACGCGCTCTGGGCCGACTTGATGGGCGAGGACCGCACGAAAGCTGCGGCGGCGCAACGCACTTTCCTGCAATCGGCCAAAGAGCACGTCGCGTTCGCGGGCGAGCAGCTGGGCAAGACCGCACAGCCGCCGGACCAGCGGGACCGCGTGAAGCAACTGATCGAAGACCTCGACGCCGACGCCTTCGACACCCGCGACCGCGCGACCGACGAACTGGTGAAGGTCGGCGCGCCGGCGCTAGACGCGGTGCGCGAGCTGGCGCGGTCCGCCGCGAGTGCGGAAGCGAAGTACCGGGCGCACCTGATTCTGCGGCTGCTGAAGGCGACCGGCGCGCCGGTGAGTTCGGCGGCGCGCACCGTGCGGGCGCTCCGCGTGCTGGAACGGGCCGCGACGCCCGCCGCGCGCGACCTGCTCACGAAGTTGGCCGCGGGCGACTACGGGTTCGAGGTGGTGACCGACGCGAAGGCGGCGCTCGCGCGCCTGCCCAAGTAGCGGGGCGCTAGCCGCCGAGTTTGGCGAGTTCGGCCGCGGGCCGCGGGTCGTTGGGGCGCAACTGCTGCGCGGCGCGCAGGCTCTCCTTCGCGCCCGCGGCGTCGCCGGTCGCGGCCCGCGCCTTGCCCAGTGCGAGGTGCGCGTCGAACAGTTGCGGCTCCACGGTGAGCGCGCGGCGCAGCGGGTCCAGCGCGCCCTTCGCGTCGTTCGTGTTCAGCAGCGCTAGCCCCCAGAACAGCATCGCGCGGGCGTGGTCCGGCTTCGCGGCCACCGCGGCGCGGGCGTGTTCGGCCACCTCGCGGAACGCCTCGGCCGCGCCGGGCGCGTTCGGGTCCGCGGCCACCAGCTTCTCCCACTTCGTGTACAGCACCAGCGCGAGCGTGTAGCGGGCGTTCGAGTCCGCGCCGTCGGCGGCGACCGCGTCGCGCAGGTGGCCGACGGCCTCGTCGTAGCGGCCCAGCCGCGCGAGGTTCACGCCGGCCCCGGTGAGCGCCTTCGCGGTGCGGTTCGCGCGCGCCTGCTTCAGGTACAGCGCCGCGGCCTCCTCGTAGCGGTCGTCGCGCTCGAGCAGCCCCGCGCGGCGGTCGAGGCCGCGGTAGCCCGCTTGGAGCATCACGGTGCGGTCGAGGTACGGGTCGGGCCACGGCGGGTCCGGGTCCAGCGCCGCGGATTCGGCCTCGTACTGCTTGGCGGCGGTCACGTCGCCGCGGGCGCGCGCCAGTCGCGCGAGCTGCGCCTTGGCCTGCTTCGCGCACGACGGGTGCGGCGCGGCTAGCGCGAACCGGCGCGCGGCCCCGGCGTC
>JALHNS010000189.1 GCA_022843445.1 Gemmata sp. | reverse complement strand
CTGGCGCACGCGGGGTGTCGCCTCTACTTCACACCGGAAGGCTGGTCCAAAGGGGGACATCCGCTCGGCCTGGAAATCCTCAGCGACCAGTGGAAGCCTTCCCTCGCGATCAACGCCACACTCGCGCCGTTGGGCGTTCGCTTCCCACAGCGGTTCGCGGCGAACGAGTACGGGGCGTGGTTGGCGTTAGACATTCTCATCGGGGTCGAACTGGACGTCGTGATCGACGGTCTCATCGCCCAGATCCTCGAAGTCCGAACTCTGCTCGGAGGTGGCGAGCGTTCTGCCCCAGACACCCCGTTGGTTCCTCGACAAGAAAGCCAACGGCGTCCTGAAGGATCTGAAGCCAACGGCGGAAGCGAAGAAACTGCCGGAAGCTGATTCCGAGAGGAAAAACGGGAATTCTCTCCCGTTAGGTTTACAAACTCGTCAAATTTGCTGATATTGTCGTTGAACTGATCGGCCTGCTTCGGATGCCGAGCGGGATTGCACCGCTCACATTTTTCCGAGCGAGCCTCCGACTCGTCGCGAGTCCTGGGGCTTGTCCACGCGCCAATCACGCCATCCCAACTGTCTTCTGCAACGACCGCGCCACCGAAAGGCGACAGGGCGTCACTGCGCAATGGCTCCTCACGGCCGCAGAAAGAATCGGCTACCAGCGTGATCCGCAAACTATCTCACACGCGAACTCGGAGTTATGACATGGGACGCACACTCAAACTGGAAACTCTCGTCCGGCGGAAACTACAACGAGCGAGAGATCGGCTCGACCGAATCGAACGAGAGGTCAGACAGAAGTTCCTGCCGATCTCTCGTGGCGGTGATCCCCAATCGGCAACCGCGAGCGTGATCCTGCCCACGCAGTGCCGATACAGGAAGACCGCGACTTACTACTGTTCCACGCTCGATGGGCCACGCCTCCTCCACCGACTACGGCGAGCGAAATCGCTAGCAAAGGGCCGATACGAGGCAGTTCGCCCGTTTTCCGAACTTCGCTCGGAACGTCAGGTGGCGATCCGAAAAGCGAAAGCCCAGGCCCAAGCGTGCATCGCAAGACAACGAACCGCTCAACTGACAGAGGAACTTACCTGCCTGGGCGTCCCTACTTGTACCCATCCGTTACCAGAAGCGCTATACGCTTGTCGCTTTTGCAGTCGGCATCTGTGCCGAGAGTGTTACTCGTGGGCATCCTGTTCTCGGTGCGATTGCTCGGACCTTTGCATTGACTGTCGCGTCACGGCGTATGGCTCATCCTACACCGAGACACTCTGCCCCGATTGCGCGGGGCAAACCGGCGGGACGGTCGTACTCATCTCTTGTGAAGATGCGATCAGGTTACTGTCGCCGGTGACAGCGCAAGATGAAGCGGACGAGAGCATCTTGCTCTCCAAATCCGCTTGGAGTCGAAAACTGGGCAGAGGTGTGCTGATCAAGGATGGTGAGACGCCCGCGAGTTACCGAGCAGACGGCGTAAAGTTATGGCGGCTGGATCAAATCGAACTGTACGAGAGCGATTCAGAAGCTGAACAAGCCCATCAGGAGGCACTCGCAGCGCTGGAGGTGCTTCGATTCCGGGTCAAGCGGGGTGAGTAGTTAATCCACTGGCCCCCAGATAATCTTCGTTGCGCGTTTGTCTGGCACAGTTGCGATGAATGCAAACAGGTTTAGCCCGCGCAGCGTGGCGAGTTGCTGCACACGCTTGATGCACGCCACGCCTTCTTGGAAGTACCGCCGCGTCTTTTCCATGCGCTACCACCAGGGCGACGACCTTCCGTTCGTGTGGCGGCGGGTGCCATCAGCCCCCAAACCTCGACGGAAGCGAGGATCGTCGGGTCGGTAATCGCTCCACTTGAGAAAAATCGTCGCGTCAGGTTTACAAACTCGCCTTTTTTGTCGATATTGACAGTACTAACTGATCGGCCTGCTTCGGATGCAGGGCGGATTGTTTTCCGCTCACTTTTTGCCGAGCAAGCCTCCGACTCGTCGCGAGTCCGGGGCTTGTCATCGCGCCAATCACACTACCCCTACTGACCGCCCCAACGGTCCCGCCACCAACAGCGGGACATGGGCGTCACTGCGCAATCGGAGCCTGAAAATGAGCGATCCGCATCCGAGCCTGATCAAGGCCCGTGCTTCCGAGATCACGACACATTGTACCCGCAACGGCGACAAGATCGTGTTCCGCCCAACGCACTCGCCGTTTGCGTCATTGGGCTACCCAGGCGAGATGTGGGCCGTCGAGTATTGGCGACCGGGGCTAGCGTTTGCCATCGCCGACACAGAGGTGTTTGTCTCGTCCGAGATCACATACCTCTGCTTGTTGTTCGTCAGGGAGGGTTATCGGCGTCAAGGAATCGGAACGGCCTTGTTCACCGCTATCCGACAGCGATGGCCGAACGTGGCGTATGACCCGGTGTCCGAAGAAGGTGAAGCGTTCCTCAGCCGCTTCACCGACCGCCAGCCGTGCGGGAAGCCAGCATCCGAGAGATGACGGCACAGGCACAAGCCGCCCAGGATCTCCGAGACGCGGTCGGGGGAGAAATGGGTCGGCCGCGTCATGAAGATCGGCTTCGAGCTGTCCACCTCGCCCCACATCCTTGTGGATGTGGGGCGAGGTCAAGGCGGTTCGAGACGGCAGGCTGGTCGGCGTCCTGCAAAATACGCCCGTCTACGCCACCCAGGTCGAGGTGGCACCGAGTGTGAGTTCACCGAGGATGAGATCTTCGACCTCATCCCATCGAATCAGGAGGGCTGATCATGCGTGGCAACAGACCGGAGGATCTTCTCGACCGGCGAGACATGCTGGCCTCGGCCCTCGAATCGCTGGCACGTTCGATGAGCGAGGCAACATGTGACGAGCCGGTCGGGTTCGTAATCGACCCTACCGACTGTGGTGGCGGTCGTCTCGCAACTCACCTGTTCGCCGCGAAAGACAAGATCTCCGTCGAAGAGGCAACGACCGCTCTCGGCCGCTTGAACGACGAACACCGAGCGAGGGAAGAATCCCCAACCACATCGTCCATTGTCATCGGTTCCATTTCTTTCGCTCCGTTCGGTTTCGGCGTGTTCAGTCAAGTGGCGTAAGTTCCCTGAGGTCGATGAGCGATTCGGGAACACCGCCACTGTCCCATTTCACGGTGCAGGTTTCGCCAGAGTTCACCGCGCCGGGTTCCTTCCCCTCGATGCTGTGAATCGCCCCGTCGCCCTTGTGCTTGTGCCGAACGCGCTGCCCCGGCGTCTGCCATGACGTATCCGGTTCCAAATCGTAAACGCTCGCGCTGGCGGTAACGCCCTTCTGCTGTACCTGTACTGTGTTCTCTGCCTCATCGCTGAGAGCTACGACAGAGATTCGTTGCCCACGATCTTTCAGAATCAACCGATCCCCTCTCCGTATCGGCATGGCTTGTATCTCCTTCAACTAAAGGGACATGGGTAATCATCTCAGAAAGCCGAGAACCTTCAAGGCAAGTCGCGCTCCCGCTTGTCATCCTCCGGTTCTTGGCGGCACCAAATGCAGCCGTGGGACCGCCGGAAATTGATTCCGAAAAGCGGCGGCTGCATTCTGTCTCGCTTTGGTTTACAAACTCAGCATTTCTGCTGATACTGATCGGTTGCTTCGGATCCCACAGTCGGCGTGGAACTCCTGCGATTGCTTGGGCATCAGCTTCACAGAGTGACTGGTTCGCGCCCCGGCATAGCCCGGCCGGGGCGACTTCGCGGGAACCGATCCGCTCCGATGTCGGCCCTGGAGGTCAATGATGTTTAGGGTGCGGGATGGGGTCAGACGATCTCGCCGGACGGACCGGCGAGTTTTCAATCCACACGCCAGCCGCACTGCTCAGTCGGTCAGATAGTGGCAAATCTGGTCGAAGATCATGAAACCCACTGCGGCACGGATCAAGTTGTAGTCGCCCGCTTGGGACACCCCGTGTGCGTGGCTGTGCCGGGATAGGGGCAGTTCGCCACGGCTCAGGTTGAAGTTCTGGAAGTAAACCGCGTGCAGGTATTCGCCGAACCGCTGCGGCAGGAGCAACGAGTCCGGGTACTGGTTCTCGACCAAGTTCGTAACCATCTCGGTTTGGTCCGTCCGCTGACCGGGGTTTTCCTCCGCGTGCAACCGCCGCATGAGACCTTCGATCCGGGGGTAAAGGACGCTGACGCAGCTTACGTTGTCGCCCGCCCGGAACCGAGCAAGTGCGGTCGCCAAGAACTCCTTCTCCTGCGCGACGAGGTCGTGTCGCCGCTGCCAGACTTCGACTCGGTCTTCGAGGTTGCCCGTAAACGCCCGGCAGATTTCTTCGAGAAGCGAGGCCGGATAGCGGTCCGTCGTTGCCCAACTCAGAAGCTGGCTGCGGTGGTCGTGGGTGAGGCCGACGAACGGGAACCAACCCCACGCGAACAACCGCGCCCACTGCGAGTCGGTAGCCGAGTACATCTCTTGGAACATCAACCGCGTGAGTGCGTGGCCGAACACGCGGGGCAGCCGCTCGGTTCGGCGATGCGGGGTCGGCTCGAACACGCTGAAATCGAACAGTAGGGCTTTGCGCCAGCGGTGGGACAGGATGAAGCAGAAGCCGCTGTCGTCGGGGATCTCGACACGGGTGCCGGTCGCGTCCCGCAGTTCCAACTCCTCGACGCCGGCGATGTCGTTCCCGAACAGCGGCTCCCCCGCCCGGATGCCGTCGCGGGTGACGCGGTTGATCCGGGCGCGGGCGATGAATTGGAGTTCGTTGCAGTAGACGGTGGCTTGGCGGTCGGGCCGAATCACCGCGAGGAAGTGATCGACCTGCGACGGCCGCACGCCACCCGGCCCGAACACCGCTGCGTACACGTCTGACATGCTCTCCAGAATCTGGATGAACCGCTCGCCGTCCTCGGATGAGTACATGCCGGACCGTTGGATCGGCACCGTGTCCCCGTCCATTGCGTGCGTCGTGGACACCCCGGCAGCCAACCCGGTTAGTTCAATCGTGCGTGCCATCGCAAACCTCTCGTCGCGGTGAAGCGAAACCTGTGCGAGAAGGACACGGCAGGGGAACTGGGGTTCATCACGCGCCGCTGACCACAGATGAGTTGTGCGGCAAGGTCAATCGAGTCGGGAGGCACGAACCGCTCGCGGCCCCTTCTTTTCCTCAACCACTTCGATCTCGAACACATCGCCAACGCAAGCGGCGGTCTTTGTGTCGATGTCATTCGTGTGGAGAAAGACATCCCGCGCGGCCCCGTCCACCTTGAGAAAGCCATAACCACCGTTGGAATCCCAACGGATGACCTCGCCGATGATCAGTCCGTAGGTCGCGGACTCTTGCGTGGACCGTGGGCGCGTCAGAAGCTCCTGCGCGAACTTTCTCAGTTGGCGACCGAGTTCTTGCTGCGGGTTGTACTTGGTCACCGGCGGAATCTTGCAGTACCTCGCGTCCTCGGCGAGCAGGTTGTCGATGAACAACTGAATGGTTCGCAGTCGGGATGCGCGAGAGTTTCTCGAAAGGGTCGCCTCCATTCGGGTGAAGACCGACGAGTCCCGAACGGGGGTGACCTCCATCATCGCGTCGAGGTAGACAAGCTCGCAGGTGGCCCACGTCAGATGCTGATGACCGGAGGGGGATATTTCGATCTTCTTCGCTTGCGTGATGGCGTTGTTGGTCGGGTCGTAGTTCAAGCAGAGGCCGCATTTGAGCATCGTGTCCAGCCAGAGGCTGGTGACGGCTTCGGGGACTCCGAGGTCCGAGAAGTATTCAAGCACGGCGGCGACCTCAATGTACCGGAACTCTCCCTCCACGCTTTGGAACTTGACTTCATTGAGGAACTTCAAGAGACGAACACCCAACAGCGGGGTCGTGTCCACCTCGGTCGTAAGCGCGAAGAGGTTCTGCACAAACTTGTGCTGGCCGAGCGGGTACAGGTCGTACTTGCCCCGCACGATGGCGCGGAGGATGCTCTCGGTGTCGATGGTCAGCGAGTCTCGCTTGCTCACGAACGCCTTGAGCAGTTCGTGGACGCCGATGTGTGGGGAGGAGACAACGTCGCGGGTCAGGTCGAGCGCACGCCGGATGTCGTAGTTGGCGAGGTTGCCGATCCAGTCACCGACGCCCTCGGTGCGGATGAAGACCTCCTGTAAACACGCCGCGAAGCCCCGGATGTTCTCGATGGTCAGCGGGATGCCGCGACCGGAAAAGTAGCCGGTGCTGGACGCGGTACTCTTCTCCGCAGCGACCATCTTGTTGATGTAGTCGATCCGCTTGAGCAGCACGCTCTTGGGGGTCGGGGCCGGCAGAAAGAACGACTCGACGTAGAACGACTGCAACGCCCCCTGGCGCGAGAGTTGCCAACTGGTCTTGTCGGTGATCGGCACCAAGACCAAGCACAGCACGTTCTGGTAGATCGAGTGGGCGTACTGAAAGACCTTTTCCTGAAACTCGATGGTAAAGTGGTCTGCGTTGTCGAAGATGAGGCAAGGAATCTTCCTGTCAGACTTCACCAACCGCTGGAGCATGAGCGTAATATGTTCGTGGGGCCGCTCCTCCCGCCGCCGCTCGACATGCTCGCCGAACTTGATCTTGAACGCGGTCTTGTCCGAATCGTACAGGTGCTTGTGCGTCCCCTCCGACCACCGCTGGTACTCGTAGAAGTACATCCCCTGAAGGTGGTCGTAGTCGAGGCCGTTTGGGTAGATCGTCTGCTCGGCAACATCCAGTAGGTGGCGGTCGAGCCATTGCGTGACGTTGTGTTCGTCACAACCACTGTCGGCGAGATCGACGCGGACAACGGCGCACTGTTTCGCCAAGTCCTTTGGCATGATGAGCTTGAAAAACCGCTCCGTGAAAGTGGTTTTCCCGGCACCTTTGGTGCCGACGAGGAGGACGAACTCGTTCTTCTGCGTCTCCTTCACCCGGAGGATGGTCTTGGCGAGTTCGTGTCCGTCCGTGGAGTTGAGCGATTGAATCTGACCGGCCAAATCTTCCGAGATTCGCGCCAGACGCACCTCGGCCCTCTCGCTCTCGCCGGACGGGACGAAGCACTCAAGGATGAGGTTGGGGTCGGCATCGCCGGTCAGGTTGCGAAAGAACGACACCATGATCCGGTCGATGTCGCTCAACAACTTATCGACCGGGAGCAGTTGTCGCCCTTCCGGGCGTCGGAGCGTCCTGACAAAGTTGCTTCGGCGTGGCGGGAGATTCTCTTGGTTTTGGAATTCGCCTCGGTAGTGGTGCTTCGCAACCGCGTCGAAGGCGAGCAGCGTGTAAAACTGCGCGAAGTTGTTCTGGACTTGTTCGAGGCTCCCGAAGGCGCAGGCTCGGCCCTCAAGCGTGTCCTGGCCGTCGCCGAGCCGGTTCCCGCGAAAAATGATCCACTGCCGACCGTTGGTTACGCAGGCGAGTTCCGCGTTCTTATGACCGCAGTACCGGATCGCCTGCTCGATCCCCTCTTTGGCGTCATCCGACTTGAAGACCGGCCCGTTCAGCTTGAAGAACTGCCCGGACTTGTCGGTCGCGACCCCCAAATCTCGGCTGTCTTTCTTGGCTTCGATGATGAGACGGTTGAGGCCCGCGACGGTGCAGCGGTAGTCGATGAACCCCGGCCCCGCCGGATTCTCCAAGTGGATTTCGTGTCTGGGCCAGCCGAGAACCTCCACGAAGACGCGGTCAATCACTTTCATCCGCACGTCGGCTTCACTGTGCAGACCGTCCCAGTACGCGGGCGGCTCGGCGAGGAGCTTTTTGAGGGCAGCAAAGGCAGTATCAATCGGCTCCATCTCCTGCTCCCCAAAATGGCGCACGGCCAGTCGCTGCCCACGGTTCCGCTGCCGCCCCGAAAGCGCGGCCCGACCCGCCGAGGTTTAACTCAAACTTCAACGAGCTTATTCCGCTCACCACTTTGGCACAAGGACAGTAGCAACAACGGCTTTCGGAACAACCCGGCACGAGAACCAGCGTTCCAGCGGATCTGACACCGCGCCCACGGGTCAGTACGCATACGCTCCGTTTGGTTTCGTGAACGTCGTGGCGACGACCGAGGCTTGTCTGGTCTGTCCGAGTCGGTTCAGTGTGCGATACGTCATCTGCACCAGTCGGAACGTCCCACGCTTGCCCCTGTACGGGGTGCCGTAGCAGGTGCGGTGTCCTGCGGCGTTGAGGATGCCCGCGAGGGCTTTGACGGGGAACCGAAAGCCGCGCTGGTGACAGAACTCGGCCACGTCGCGGACAAGTTGCATCTTCGGGTTCATAGCGTTCGTCTCCGTGAGTTGGTGCGGAACAAAGTTCCGCGCTGGATAAAGCGGCGAAACGAAACGTCATCGCCCACGTTTTCGGAAGATTTCCCCTTTGGACACTGCCAGAGGTCGCAACCTGTGGTTCGTTGCCATTCGAGGTGAACGTGTCGGGAATGCAGCGAGCCGGGTGTGGGCGTGCCACTATCGGGCGGTGCCGTGGCGGTTTCTAGAATGTGCAGAACGCGAGCCGTGTGGTTCTCAGCGGGTGTCGCCTTTCCGTCCGTCCGTCTGAAACGGATAACGCAGTTTCCGGGCGGCAGCGACACCGCCTTTGTCGGATGACTGGGAGAGGAACCTCTCCCGTGGGCGCAAAGAACGGCGCAAAGAATGGTCGGAAACGGGTGGAAAACGTGGGAGGAGGGCGAGCCATGAAACGTCAGAAACACTCAAAAACAAGGGGGAAACGCATATGGTAAGGATCGGGATTGTTGGGATAGGGTTCATGGGCCGCATTCACTTCCTCGCGTCGCAGCGCCTCAGCGGCGCGAAGGTCACGGCGATCTGCTCGCGCGACCGCGCGAAGCGCGCCGGCGATTGGACGAACACCCGCGGCAACTTCGGCCCCGAACCGGGGCGCGTCGATCTCACCGGCGTCACGGCCTACGAGACGCTCGACCAGATGCTCGCCGACCCGAATATCGACCTCATCGACGTCTGCACCGTGACCGATCAGCACACCAGCATCGCGCTCGCGGCGCTGAAGGCCGGGAAGCACGTTCTGGTCGAAAAGGCCATCGCGCTGACACCCGAAGACGCGGACGCGATGGTGAGTGCCGCCCGCGCCGCCGGGAAACTGCTCATGGTCGCACACGTCCTGCCGTTCTTCCCGGAGTTCAAGTACGCGGCCGAGGCGGTTCGCGGCGGGCAGTACGGGAAGGTGCTCGCGGCGCACTTCCGCCGCATCATCTCGAAGCCCGATTGGTCCGGCGACATCGGCGACGCGGCGAAGACCGGCGGCCCGGCCGTCGATCTGCACATCCACGACACGCACTTCATCGGCCTCGTGTGCGGCGTGCCGAACTCGGTGTTCGCGGTGGGTACGGTCGAGCGCGGCGCGGTGACTCACCTCACCACATCGTACCTGTACGGCCCCGGTGGGCCGGCCGTGACGTGTTCGAGCGGCGCGCTGTGCATGAGCGGGCGGCCGTTCGCGCACGGGTACGAAATCTTCCTCGAACGCGCCACGCTACACTACGAAGGCGCGCTCACGCTCTACACGAACGACGGGAAGGCGACGCAACCGGCGCTCGCCGGCGGCGGCGATCCGCTCAGCGCGTTCACCGACGAACTACAAGCCGCAGTAGAAGGGGCGCGCACCGGGACCGAACCGGCGCTGCTGAGCGGCCAACTCGCGCGCGACGCGCTCGTGCTGTGCCACCGCGAAATTGAATCGGTAATGACGGGCAGGGCGGTTCCGGTGTGACACTTCACCATTTTCCCCACCTTCACCAACCGGAACGATTCGCGCCGCTTATCGCGAATCGCGCGCTGCTAAATTGCAACGGTTGGCGCGGTCCCGCGGGTTCTGCCGATCTGAACCGGTAGGAGAAACCGGGACCCGTGAGGGCGTTCGCATGGCGGCGCGAAACTGGGCTGTTCTGGCACTCGCGGCGGTCGCGGCGCTGCAAACCGGGTGCGTGAGCCACTGCCACAAGACGCACGCCGCCGCCCGCGAGCGCGGCCCCGACTGCGACCTCCCGGCCGCGTGCCGCAACACGGTTCACGTGTTCCTGTTCGACGGCCTCTCGCCCGCCGGGTCGTGCGCACTTGGCGCGCTGCGCACGGAACTGGCGCACAACGGGTTCGCCAAAGTGGGCATCGGGAGCGTCGCGAGCGGGTTCTGCGCGCTCACGGAAATCGAAGAGATTCGCGCGTCCGCCCCGGACGCCAAGTTCGTGCTCGTGGGCTACGACGTGGGCGGCGGCGCGGCGGCGCACTCGGCCCGCGCGCTGGCGAAAAAGGGCATCGCGGTGGAAGCGCTCGTGCTGCTCGACCCGGTCGCGTGCGGGGGCGAACTGCCGGCGCGCACGCTGCTCGTGACGAGCGGGAAGGCGCATGCGAGCGCGCCGCATTCCTCCCGCGTCACGGTGCCGGACGCCTCGCACGCGAGGCTGCCGGCGCACCCCACGACGGTAGCGGTCGTTACCGAGTTGCTGCGCGAGGTCGCGGTGAACGGCTACGTTGAAGTGACCGACGCGGTGCCCGCGTCGGACTACAAACACGCGCCCGAGATGCGCCCGGCGGTGCCGCCCCGCGGTGACGGCTGGGACTTCCTCGCCGACGACCGGCGCACGCCGCCGGCGCTGCTACCGCCGACGTCTGTCGTGAGCCAGCCGCAGTCGGGTGCGCCGGCGCGCCCCACGAGCGCCGGCGCGGTGACGATTCGCCCGTAGTGCGCCGAATTCCGGTTGGACGCGCGCCGCGCCGCGCGCACAATAGGTGAAGCACGCCACACCCTCTCTCCCGTTCTCAGGTGCCGCCATGAGCGAATCGAACCGCCGCACGTTCCTGAAAACCGCGGGCGCGACCGCCGCGGCCGTTGCGCTGGCCCCGGGCGCGCACGCCGCGGGCAACGACCTGCTCCGCGTCGGCCTCGTCGGGTGCGGCGGGCGCGGCACCAGCGCCGCGAAGGAAGCGCTCCGCGCCGACCCGAACGTGAAACTCGTCGCCATGTGCGACGCCTTCATGGACCGGCTCGATTCGTCGCTCAAGTCGCTGAAGAACATCAAGGACATCGCGACCAAACTCGACGTGGCCGACGACCGCAAGTTCGACGGCTTCGACGGATACAAGAAGCTGCTCGAACACGTGGACGTGGTGCTGCTCTGCACGCCGCCGGGGTTCCGCCCGCTGCAACTGGCCGCCGCGGTCGAAGCCGGGAAGCACGTGTTCTGCGAGAAGCCGGTCGCGGTGGACGTTGCCGGCGTTCACTCGGTGCTCGAAAGCGCGAAGCTCGCCAAGAAGAAGAACATCAGCCTGTGCTCGGGCTTCTGCTACCGCTACGACCAAGCGAAGCGCGAGACCGTGAAGCGCATTCACGACGGCGTCATCGGCGACGTGGCCGCGATGCACATCACCTACCTGACCGGCCCGATCTGGCACCGCGGTAGCGACCCGAAGTGGACCCCGATGGAGTACCAGATGCGCAACTGGTACTACTACACGTGGCTGAGCGGCGACTTCATCGTGGAGCAGCACTGCCACAACTTCGACAAGGCGCAGTGGGTGTTCAACGGCAAACTCCCGGTCGCCGCGACCGGCGTCGGCGGACGCGCACAGCGCCGCGAGGCCAAGTTCGGCCACATCTACGACCACTTCGCGGTCACGCTGGAGTACGCCGACGGCGCGAAACTGTTCTCGTTCTGCCGCCAGATGGAACAGTGCCCCGGGAACGTGAACGACCACGTCATCGGCACGAAGGGGTCGGCGCAACTGATGCCGCACACGATTACGACCCGCGACGGCAAGGAGTGGGAGTACGACGGCCGGGCGAAGGACATGTACCAAGTAGAACACGACGAGCTGTTCGCGGGCATCCGGGCCGGCAAGCCGATCAACGACGGCGAGAGCGCGGTGAACAGCACGCTCATGGCGCTGCTCGCGCGCGAGGCCACGTACACCGGCAAGCGGCTGACGTGGAAGGAACTGGTGAGCAGCAAGCAGAACCTCGCCCCGGCGAAGTACGAGTGGGGCGCGATCGAAACGCCGCCGGTGCCCACTCCCGGCATCTACAAGTTGGCGTAACGCGGATCGGTTTTGCGAGCCGGAAGCGCGAGCGACGGTCTTGATTCACGAAGCAGAGCGTCGCTCGCGCTTCCGGCTCGTTCGCCCACTTCCCTCTCTTTCGGTGACTCATGCAACTCGGTAAGGTGCGCCTCGAAACCGGCGAAACGGCGGTCGTGCTGGTGGAGCGCGGCAGCGCGTTCACCCTTGACCTGAAGAAGGAACCGGGGCTGAAGCGGCTCTCCGACATCCTCCACGCCCCGGACCCCGCGGCGCTGGCGCGCAAACTCATGGACCTGTCGGCCACGTCATCGCGCGCCGCGGACCAAACGTTCCTCGCGCCGGTCGATAAGCAAGAGGTGTGGGCCGCGGGCGTAACGTACAAGCGCAGCAAGGTGGCGCGCGAAGAAGAGAGCAAGGGCGCGGCGCAGTTCTACGACAAGGTGTACTCGGCGGCGCGCCCCGAGTTGTTCCTCAAAGCGACGCCGGCGCGAGTGGTTCACCCCGGCGCGCCGGTGCGCATCCGCGCCGACGGCAAGTGGAACGTGCCGGAACCGGAATTGACGCTCGTCATCTCTCCGGCGGGGAAGATCGTGGGGTACACGATCGGCAACGACATGAGCTCGCGGGACATCGAGGGCGAGAACCCCCTCTACCTGCCGCAGGCGAAGATTTACAAAGGCTCGTGCGCGGTCGGCCCGCTGGTCACGCTCGTGCGCGACATGCCGCCGCTACCGGAAGTGGAAATCAAACTGACGATCAAGCGGAAGGGGTTGGCGGCGTTCGAGGGGGCGACGACGCTGTCGCAAATGGCGCGCACGCCGGAGGACTTGGCGAGCTGGCTGTACCGGGAGAACGAGTTCCCACACGGCGCGCTGCTGCTGACCGGTACGGGAATCGTGCCGCCGGACGATTTTACCCTGAACCACGGCGACGCGGTGAGCATCAGTATTGCCGGGATCGGGGCGCTGACGAACCCGGTGGAGTGAGTGCGATTCGCGGCCGCGCGGTGCCCTTGCCGCGGGTGTGTTCGTGCGGTATGGTATTTGAGTCGAAACGATCCGCGATAGCTCAATGGTAGAGCATCCGACTGTTAATCGGACGGTTCTTGGTTCGAGTCCAAGTCGCGGAGCTTTTTTGACCAGCTACGAACGATGCCCACCGTCGAGTTGACGGAGAGCGCCGAGAGTTTATGCTCTCGGCGTTTCGCGTTTACGCCCTTTCCCG
>JALHNS010000188.1 GCA_022843445.1 Gemmata sp. | reverse complement strand
GAACTGCGCGAGCAGCTCGCGTTCGTCGCGGGCGCGCTGCGCGCGAACCCGGACGCGCCCGTGCCCGCGAGCGCGAAACCGGCGCTGCGCGACCGCGCGTTCTACGCGCCGAAGCCGCTCGGCCCGACGGCGAAAGTCGCGCTCGTGTTCCCCGGTTCGGGCAACCACTTCGACGGCATGGGCCGCGACCTCGCCGCGCAGTTCCCGGCCGTGATGCGCCGCCAGCACGCCGAGAACAAGCGGCTCCGCGACCAGTTCGCCCCGCAGTTCTTCTGGTGCGGGCGCGCGGCCGACGCGACGCCCCGCGACCTGCTGTTCGGCCAAGTGACCGTCGGCGCGCTCGTGAGTGACGTTCTGCTGTCACTCGGGGTGCGGGCCGACGCGCTGCTCGGCGTGAGCTTGGGCGAATCGGCCGGGCTGTTCGGGCTGCGCGCGTGGCGCGCGCGCGACGAGATGTTCGGCCGCATCGAGCGCTCGACGCTGTTCGCAACGGACCTCGCCCCGCCGTACAGCGCGGCGCGCGCGTTCTGGGACCTGCCCGCCGGCGAACCCGCGGACTGGGTGAGCGCGCTCGTCGCGTGCGGCCCGGACGACGTGACCGCCGCGCTGCGCCCCGGCCTGCGAGCGTACCTGCTCATGGTGAACGCGCCGACCGAGTGCGTGATCGGCGGGCGGCGCGCGGACGTGCTCGCGCTGGGGCGCGCGCTCGACCGGCCGCTGGTGGAACTGGACGGCGTGACGCTCGCGCACTGCGCCGCGGGCCGCCCGGTGGAAGCGGCGTACCGCGAACTGCACACGCTGCCGGTGACGCCGCCGGCGGGCGTGACCGTGTACAGCGGGGCGTGGGGCAAGAGCTACGTGCCCGACCCGGCGACGTGCGCCGACTCCATTACCGCGGGCTTGGTCGGCCCGATCGACGTACCGCGGCTCATCGAAGCCGCCTATCGCGACGGCGTGCGCGCGTTCATCGAAGTGGGGCCGGGGAACTCGTGCGCGCGCGCGATCGGCGCGATCCTCGGCGACCGGCCGCACCTCGCGCGCGCCGCGCACGCCCCGCGCCAAGACGCGGTTTCGCAGATCGTGCGGTTGGTCGCGCACCTCGCGGCCGAGCGCCTGCCGGTCGACTTCGGCGCGCTGTACGGCGGCGCGCCGGAGTGCGTGGCGCACCGCGACCCGGTCGCGCCGCCGCGCAGCGTGCGAATCCCCGTCGGCCTTCCGCCGCGCGCGCCGACAGTCGAAGTGAAGCCGCCCGCGCCGCCTTCGACGCTCCCGGCTGTCGTGTTGCCCGCGAGCGCGCCCCCGGCCGAACCGGTGCCGGTGAGCGCACCGGCCGCGGTCGCGGCGAACGTGATGGCTCTGAACATGCAGGCTCAAGAGGCGTTTCTCCGCGTGAACCAGCGGTTCGCGGAAACGACCACGCACCTGCTGCGGTTACAGTTGGCGCTCGTGGGGGCGTCGATGCACGCGCCGACCGTCGGCGTTGAACCGACTCAACCCGCGCACTCCGACGCGGTCCCCCGCGCGCTCACGTTCGAGCAGTGCTGCACGTTCGCCGCCGGGCGCGTCGGCGATGTGCTCGGGCCGCGGTTCGCGGAGGTGGATTCGTTCCCCACCCGCGTGCGGTTGCCGGATCGCGAGTTGCAACTCGTGGATCGCGTTACGCTCATCGAGGGCGAGCCGCTCAGTATGACCAGCGGGCGCGTGGTCACGGAGCACGCGGTGCGCGCCGACCGGTGGTACTTGGAAGCCGGACGCATTCCGACCGCGATTGCCGTCGAGAGCGGACAGGCCGACCTGTTCCTCAGCGGGTTCCTCGGCATCGACTTCCAGACGCGCGGCCTAGCGGTGTACCGCCTCTTGGACGCGGTGGTGGCGTTCCACCGCGGGTTGCCCAAGGTGGGCGAAACGATCGTATACGACATCCACATCGACCGCTTCGTGAAGCAGGGCGACTCGTGGTTGTTCCACTTCTGGTTCGACGGAACGGTGAACGGCGAGAAGTTCATCACGATGCGAAACGGCGTCGCCGGGTTCTTCACGGCGGAAGCCCTCGCGGCCGGGAAAGGAGTCGTGCAGACGACGCTCGACAAGCAAGAGCGGCCCGGCAAGAAGCCGGACGACTGGCGCGACCTCGTGCCGCTCGACCCGTGCGCGCTCGATGCCTCGCAGGTCGACGCGCTGCGCGCCGGGAACCTTGCCGCCGCGTTCGGCTCGCACTTCGCGAAGCTGAACGTGCGCCGGCCGGCGACGATTCCCGGCGGGCAACTGCGGCTCGTGGACCGCGTGCCGCTGATCGACCCCCGCGGCGGGCGCTTCGGCATCGGGTTCGTGCGCGCCGAATTCGACATCGACCCGAAGGCGTGGTTCCTCACCTGTCACTTCGTGGACGACATGGTGATGCCCGGCACGCTCATGTACGAGTGCTGCCTGCACACCCTCCGCGTACTACTCATGCGCATCGGCTGGGTGGGCGAAACGGACGTAGTGGTTCACGAACCGGTGCCCGGTGTGAACAGCCGGCTGAAGTGTCGCGGGCAGGTGCTGCCGACCACGCGCGTGGTCACGTACGAAGTGACCGTGAAGGAACTGGGATTCGGGCCGGAGCCGTTCTGCCTCGCGGACGCGCTCATGTACGCGGACGGCAAGCCCATCGTCGAAATCACGAACATGAGCCTGCGAATGAGCGGCCTGACGCGCGAGAAGTTGGAGCGCGCGTGGGGCGAGCGCAAGCCGCTCTACGATTCCGCGAAGATCATGGCGTACTCGAACGGGAAGCCGTCAGAAGGGTTCGGCGAGCCGTACCGCGTGTTCGATTCGGAGCGCGTGATCGCCCGGCTCCCCGGTCCGCCGTTCCAGTTCCTCGATTGCATTACGGACGTGACCGGCGAGCCGTTCGTGCTGAAGGCCGGCGCGAGTTGCGTCGCGGAGTACGCCGTGCCGCGCGACGAATGGTACTTCGAGGCGAACCGCTGCGAGATTATGCCGTTCGCGGTCCTGTTGGAAATAGCGCTGCAGCCGTGCGGGTGGCTCGCGGCGTACTGCGGCTCGGCGCTCACCAGCCCGGTCGATCTGAGCTTCCGCAACTTGGGCGGCACCGCGACGCAACTGCGCCCGGTCGCGCGCGACACCGGGTTGCTCACGACGCGCGTGAAGCTGACGAGCGTTTCGACCTCCGCGGGCATGATCATTCAGCACTACGAAATGCTCGTGCGCGACTCCGCGGGCGACGTGTACAAGGGCACGACGTATTTCGGGTTCTTCACGAAGGACGCGCTCGCGAATCAGGTCGGCATGCCGAGCGCGAAAGTCCCCTTCCCGTCGGCCGCCGAGGAGGCGCGCGCGGAGCGCACCGAACTGCCGCACGGCGCGCCGTTCCCGGCCCCGATGCTGCGCATGGTGGACCAGATTCCGGTTTACGTCCCCGACGGCGGCGCGAAGGGCTTGGGGCTGGTGGTCGGCACGATCGCGGTGGACCCGGCGTTCTGGTTCTTCAAGGCGCACTTCTACCAAGACCCGGTGTGGCCCGGCTCGCTCGGCCTCGAATCGTTCTTGCAGTTGCTGAAATTTGCGGCGTGGAAGCGGTGGGGCGCGCCGGCGCACCCGTTCCAAACGGTCGCGGTCGGTGCGCGACACAGTTGGGTGTACCGCGGGCAGGTGCTCCCGAAAGACCGCGAAGTGAAGGTTGTACTTGAAGTGGTTGCCGCGGATGACCACAATCGCCGTCTCACCGCGAACGGGTTCCTCACCGTGGACGGCCGTGTCATCTACCAGATGACCGACTTCTCGCTACAGTAATGTACTATCTTCGCGGTAACGGGTTACTCGCCCCGCTCACCGGACCTACCGACGCGCGCATGAATTACAATCGCGTTCACATCGAGTCGATCGGGTACGAGTTGCCGCCCGTGGTGGTGTCCACCGCGGAGCTGGAGTCGCGCCTCGCCCCGGTGTACAAAGCGCTGAAGATGAGCCCCGGCCAGCTCGAACTGCTCACGGGCATCAACGAGCGCCGCTGGTGGGAGCCGGGCTACCGGCTGTCGCAAGGGGCCGCCGCCGCGGCGAAGAAGGCGCTCGCCGCCGCCGACATGACCGCCGACGAAGTGGACGTGCTCATTTACGCGGGCGTGTGCCGCGAGCAGTACGAACCGGCCACCGCGTGCGCCGTCGCGCACGAACTGAACCTGAACCCGCACGCCACCGTCTTCGACCTGAGCAACGCCTGCCTCGGCGTGCTGAACGGCGTGGTGGAAGTGGCGAACAAGATCGAGTTGGGCCAAGCCCGTGCGGGCCTTGTGGTGTCTGCGGAAACGGCCCGCGAGATCAACGAGAACGTCATCGACCAGATGGTGCGGTCGAAGTCGCCGGAGCTGTTCCGCGAGAGCGTGGCGACGCTCACCGGCGGCTCGGGCGCGTGCGCGGTGCTCGTCACCAGCGCCGACACGTCGCGCGCGAAGCGCCGCAAGTTGCTCGGCGGCGTCACGCAGAACGCGCCGCAGTACCACGCGCTGTGCCGCTGGGGGCTGCAAACGCTACTGCCGGCCGCGGTCGGCACCGTGGAGCGGGTGCTCGGCCCCGGGGCCGCGGGCATCGTGCAGAAGGGCGTCGATCTCGGTCTGCGGCACGTCATGATCCCGTTCATGGAGACGCACGCGGGCGAGGTGCTGAAGTACGGCGTCGAACTCGGCATGCGCACCTGGAACGGGTTCCTCGGTAAGTTCGGCTGGCGCCCGGACCAACTGGACAAGGTGATCTGTCACCAAGTCGGGGCCGGGCACCGCGAGGCACTCCTGAAGGCCATCGGCGTTTCGCCGGACAAGGACTTCAGCACGTTCGAGTACCTCGGCAACATCGGCACCGTGTCGCTGCCCATCACCGCGGCGATTGCGGAAGAGCGCGAGTTCCTCCAACCGGGCGACCGCGTCGGGTTCCTCGGCATCGGCAGCGGGCTGAACTGCCTGATGCTCGGCCTCGAATGGTGACTCGCAGCCACATGAGCGACCCCCTCCCGCCCGCGCGCACCACCAACCTTCCCGACGAAGACGACGCGCCGCCGTTCCCCAACCCGTGCCCGGACCTGTTCCCGTTCGCCCCGCGCGTGTTCGCGCACCGCGGGTTGCGGATGAGCTACTTGGACGAGGGCCGCGGCGAACCGGTCGTGATGCTGCACGGCAACCCGACGTGGGGCTTCTACTTCCGCAACCTCGTGCTCGCGCTGCGCGAGGGGTTCCGCTGCATCGTCCCCGATCACATCGGCTGCGGCCTCTCCGACAAACCGCCGCCGAGCGAATACGACTACGCGCTCAAGAGTCGCGTGGACGACCTCGAGCGCCTGTTGGACGAACGCGGCATCACGAAGGACATCACGCTCGTACTGCACGACTGGGGCGGCATGATCGGGATGGCGTTCGCGGCGCGGCACCCGGGGCGCGTGCGGCGCATCGTAGCCGGCAACACGGGCGCGTTCCCGCTGCCCGCGGCGAAGAAGCTGCCGCGCTCGCTGTGGTGGGGCCGCAACACGCGCATCGGGGCGTGGCTCATCACGCGGCACAACGCCTTCTGCAAGTACGCGGCGAAGTGGTGCGTGACCCGCAAGCCGCTTTCGCCTGACGTGCGCGCGGCGTACCTCGCGCCCTACGACACGCCCGCGCACCGCGTCGCGGTGCTGAAATTCGTGCAGACGATTCCGCTGAAATCGAGCGATCCCGGTTACGACATTGTGCGTGACACCGCGGTGTCACTGAGCACGTTCCGCGACGTTCCGGTACAATTACTTTGGGGAATGCGCGACTTCGTGTTCGACCGACACTTTCTGGACGAATGGAAGCGGCACTTCCCGAACGCGGAAGTGAGCACTTGGGACGACTGCGGGCACTACCTGTTGGAGGACGCAGGGGAACTCGCCATCGTGCGGGTGTGGGAGTTCCTGAACCGACATCCGCTGAACGGAGCCTGATGACGACTCACGACGTTAGTTCGCGCGCCGGTGACGAAACCGTGCGGCGCGTGTTCGCGGTGGTGGCCGAGGCGCTGCTGAAGCGCGGCACCGTCGAGATCGAGGGGTTCGGCACCTTCGAGTTGGTCCTGCGGAAGCCGCGCGCGGGCGAAACGGCCGCCGGCCCCGCGCAGTCGGTCGTGAAGTTCAAACCGGCCAGCGCGCTGAAGCGCCGCGCCGCCGAGAAGCCGCCGGCCGGCGCGACGTGAAGCGAAGCCGAGTGACATGACCGACCCACTGAACGTCGCGGCGCACCTCGCGCGGATGGCCGCCGCCGCGCCGACCCGTGCCGCCCTGCACGCGCCGCGGCGGCGCGTCCACCCCACCGGCCACACCCCGCACCGCACCATCACCTTCGCGGAACTGAACGCCGACGCGGACGCGATCGCGCACGGTCTCGCCGCCCTCGGGATCGCGCGCGGCACGCGCGTCGCATTGATGGTGCCGCCGTCGCCGGACTTCTTTTCGATCACATTCGCACTCTTCAAACTCGCGGCAGTCCCGGTGCTCATCGACCCCGGGATGGGCGTCCGCAACCTCGGAACGTGTCTCGGCGAAGCGGAACCGCAAGCGTTTATCGGCATCGCGAAGGCGCACGCCGCGCGCCGCGTGCTCGGTTGGGCGAAGCGCACCGTGCGCGCCACCGTGAACGCGGGCCGGTGGCGGTTCTTCTGCACGTCGTCGCTCGCGCGGTTGCGCCGCGCCGGCGCGGCGAAGGGCGCGTACCCGGTTCCAGAGGTGGATCGCGACGAAACCGCCGCGATCCTCTTCACCAGCGGCAGCACCGGTGTGGCGAAGGGCGCGGTGTACACGCACGGCGTCTTCGCGGCGCAGGTGGACGCGCTGAAGGCCGTGTACGGCATCGAACCGGGCGAAATCGACCTCTGCACGTTCCCGCTGTTCGCGCTGTTCGGGCCGGCGCTGGGTATGACGTGCGTGATCCCGGACATGAACCCGGCGCGCCCGGCGCAGATCGACCCGCACAAGGCCGCGGCGCAGATCGCGCAGTTCGGCGTCACCAACATGTTCGGTTCGCCCGCGGTGATCCGGCGCATGGGCGCGCTCAGCGGCACATTGTCCACCCTCCGCCGCGCCATCTCGGCGGGCGCGCCGGCTTCGCCCGCGGCGCTCGAACGTTTCACTCTCCTGCTACCCAAAGGCGCGCAGGTCTTCACGCCCTACGGTGCGACCGAAGCGCTGCCGGTGGCGAACATCGGGAGCGACGAGATTCTGCGCGAGACGCGAGCGCTCACCGAACAAGGGAACGGCGTCTGTGTCGGCGCGCCGGTGCCGGGCGTCGGAGTCCGCGTGATCCGCATTTTGGACGAGCCGATTCCCGAATGGAGCGACGATTTGCTCGCACCGCCCGGCGAAGTCGGCGAGTTCGTCGTGCGCGGCCCGATCGTTACGCGCGAATACTTCAACCGGCCGGCCGCGACGGCGCTCGCGAAGATTCCAGACCCGCGCACCGGGGAAGTGTTTCATCGCATGGGCGACGTCGGGTATCTTGACGCCCGCGGGCGGCTCTGGTTCTGCGGGCGCAAGGCGCACCGCGTGGTCACGCCGCACGGTACGCTGTTCACGGACATGGTGGAACCGGTGTTCAACACGGTGCCCGGTGTGTTCCGCACGGCGCTCGTCGGCGTGACGCGCAAGGGCGTAACTTACCCGGTGCTGTGCGTGGAACTCGCGCCGAACGTGCGCGATTGGAGCGCGGTGTGCGCGGCGCTTCGCGCGCGCGGTGCGGCGTTCGAGCACACCGCGCGCGTGACGAACTTCTTCCCGCACCGCGGGTTCCCGGTGGACGTGCGGCACAACTCGAAAATCTTCCGCGAGAAGCTCGCGGTGTGGGCCGATCAGCAACTCGGCCCGAAGTGGACCCCGGAGGCGACTTGAACGCAGTGGTGACCGGCGGCGGCGGGTTCCTCGGCGGCGCGGTGGTGCGGTTGCTGCGCCAGCGCGGCGACACCGTGCGCTCGTTCACGCGCTCCGCGTACCCGTGGTTGGACGAACTCGGCGTCGAGCAAAGTCTCGGCGACCTCGCGGACCCGGAAGCCGTCGAGCGCGCCGTGACCGGGTGCGATGTCGTGTTCCACGTCGCGGCGAAGGCCGGCGTGTGGGGCCGCTACTCGTCGTACTTCGACACCAACGTGACCGGGACGCGGAACGTGCTCGCGGCGTGCCGGAAGTTGGGCGTCCGCCGGCTCGTGTACACCAGCACGCCGAGCGTGGTTCACGCGGGCGGCGACGTGGAAGGCGCGAACGAATCGCTACCGTACCCCAAACACTTCGACGCGCACTATCCGCAAACGAAAGCGCTCGCGGAGCGCGAGGTGCTGGCCGCGAACGGCCCGGACCTCGCGACCGTGGCGCTGCGCCCGCACCTGATCTTCGGGCCCGGCGACCCGCACTTGGTGCCGCGCATCATCGAGAGCGCCCGCAAGGGGCGGTTGAAGCGGATCGGCACGCGGCCCATCAAGGTGGACGTGACGTTCATCGACAACGCGGCGCAAGCCCACTTGGACGCGGCCGACCGGTTGGACGTGGGCACCGCGCCCGCGGGGAAGGCGTACTTCGTCTCGAACGGCGAACCGGTGGAGTTGTGGCCGTTCGTGGATCGCATCTTGGCCGAAGCGAACCTGCCCCCGCTCACGCGGACCGTTTCGGCGTGGAAGGCGCGGCTGGCGGGCCGCGTACTGGAGTGGGTGTACTGGCTGCTCCGCTTACCGGGCGAACCGCCGATGACGCGGTTCGTGGCGAACCAGATGTCCACGTCGCACTGGTACGACATTTCGGCCGCGCGCCGCGACTTGGGTTACGCGCCGCGCGTGAGTGTGGACGAGGGGCTGAAGCGGCTCGGCGCGCGGCTCCGCGCCGACGCGCGCTAGGGGCGCGACCGACGAGCCGGAGGCGCGAGCGACGGACCATTTTCTCGGGTTGGTGGCCGGGCCTTCGAGCCGGTGCCGGCTCGTCAGAAAGGTGCTACGCCCGCGCGCCGGTGGCGTAGCGCAGCGCGGCCATCAGGCGGTCCCGGGTGAACGGCTTGGCGAGGAACGTGTCGGCCCCGTGCCCGAGCAGGTCTTCCGCCGAGCGCCCGCTCGAGAGCACCACGGGCGTGTCCGGGGCCAGCGCGCGAATCTGCGGGATCAGGTCCGGCCCGCTGCGGTCCGGCAAGCTCACGTCGAGCAGCACCGCGAGGAACGGGCGCGGTGCCGCGAGCAGCGCCGCCAGCCCGGTCTCGCCGTCGGCGGCCTCTTCCACCGCGAACCCGGACCGTTCGAGCATCACCCGCGCGACCGCGCGCACCGTCGGCTCGTCGTCGATCACCAGCACGCACGCGCGGGGCAGCGGGGAGTCGGGCATCGGGGTTCCGTCGGAAACGGTTGTCGCGGGCACGGTGCGCCTCCGTTCGGTGTCGGTCAGGCGAGCGCGTCCAGTTGCCGGAGGGTACCGGCCAGCAGGGCGCGGTCCGAGTCGGGTCGGGTTCCGCTGCGCGGGTGCGTGCGGTCGCAGTCGATCCAGCCGCGCAGCTTCAGGAACATTGCGGCCGAGTGCTTGTACGCGGGCACCGGCTCGCGGAACGCCAAAAAGCCGAGGTACTGCAACACGTCGTTCAGCTCGTAGAACCGCGCGTCGCCTGCTAGCCAATACGCGTCGCGCCGCGCGAACAGGTCGGGGGCGAACGAAGAAAGTCCCAACAGGTAGTCGCTGCCGTACTGCACCATGTCGATGGCGAGGTCGTTGCCGGTGAACACCTTGAACTCCGGGCGCACCGCGTCGCGCAGCCTCAACCGCTCCCACTCCGGCTCGCGGCGCAGCGACGAGTGTTTCGCCCCCACGCACCTTCCGATGCCCATCAGCGCGCGGAAAGTTCCCAACTCATAAATTTGTCCGAACGGCGCGAACATCGTTCCCAACTCGAAGGCGATGAACGCGTCGCAGTCGCGGGAGAGCGCGTCGTAGGCGGCAGGAATCTCGGCGGCGGGGAGTTCGGTCAGCCCGTAGCTCTGGCACACCACCGGGGTTCCGCCCCGCGCGGTGATCGCGGTCACTTCACGCTTATAACCCTCAAGATCGAACGCCTTCCCGGGTTGATCCGAAAGAAATGCGCCCGCGACGAACGGTTTTCGCCCCAGCGCGGAACGGGTTGCGTCCAGAACCGCAATTTTCTGCTCCGGCGCGAGCAGGTTCCCGAATCCTGTGTCCATGTTCACAGCGGGCGTCAGCCCGGCCGCGGCGGTGCGCTCGCAGTGCGCGGCGAACCCGCGCCAGTCGATGTCGCCGCTCGCGGTGAACGGCAGCAGGATCGCCGAAATGCCGGTGATCGCGCGCCGCGGGCGCAGCAGGCCGATCGGATCGAGCGCGGTAGCGGCGGCGGTCATCTCGGGTTCCGGGGGCGCGGTACAATACTCGGCGACCCCCGACCAATACACCATCGCCGCGCGAAAAGCGAGTGCCCGCCGCGCGGTTCTTCTCACACAGCGGACCGGCATGTCCACTTACGCCTGCACCCTCGCCGACGTGCGCGCCGCCGCGGCCCGCGTCCGCGGCCTCGCGCACCGCACCCCCGTGATGACGAGCGAAACGCTCGACGCCCTCGCGGGGCGCCAGTTGTTCTTCAAGTGTGAGAACTTGCAGAAGGTCGGGGCGTTCAAGTACCGCGGCGCAACCAACGCGGTGCGCAACCTGACCGACGCCGAGGCCGCGCGCGGCGTGGTCACGCACTCCAGCGGCAACCACGCGCAGGCGCTGGCGCTCGCCGCGCGGCTGCGCGGCGTGCCGGCCTACGTTGTGATGCCCCGCACCGCGCCGGCCGTGAAGCGCGCCGCGGTCGAAGGGTACGGCGGGCAGATCACCCTGTGCGAGCCGAACCTGCCCGCGCGCGAGGCCGCCGCGAACGCGATCGTCGCGCGCACCGGGGCCACCCTGATTCCGCCGTTCGACCACCCGGACGTGATCGCCGGTCAGGGCACCGTCGCGCTCGAACTGCTCGAAGACGTACCGGACCTAGACGCGCTGATCGTGTGCGTGGGCGGCGGCGGCCTGATCGCGGGGTGCGCGATCGCGGGCCGCGGGCTGAAGCCGGACCTGCGCGTGTTCGGCGCGGAACCGGCCGGAGCGGACGACGCGGCGCGCTCGAAGGCCGCCGGGCGGTGGCTCCCGCAAACCGGCCCGAACACCATCGCCGACGGCCTGCTCACCAGCACCGGCGAACTGACGTGGCCGGTGATCCGCGACGAGGTCGAGCGCGTGTTCACCGTAACCGACGACGAGATTCGCGCCGCGATGCGCCTCGTGTGGGAGCGCATGAAGTTGATCGTGGAACCGAGCGGCGCGGTGGCCGCGGCCGTGGCACTGAGCGCCGCGTTCCGCGCGCTGCCGGGGTTGAAGAAGGTGGGCGCGACGTTCAGCGGCGGGAACGTGAACCTCGACCAGTTGTGGTGGTAAACCCGCCCCTCGGTCGCGCGTCGGGTTCAGTACCGGGCCGCTCAGCCGCAGACGCGGTTGCGGCCCGCGTGCTTCGCGCGGTACAGGCGCTCGTCGGCGATCTTGCGCAGCGCCGTCGCGGTCGCGGTCGCGTCGCCCAGCGTGCTCGCCACGCCGACGCTCACCGTCAGCTTGATGGGCGCCGACTCGAACCGGAACGGGTGCGCGGCCACCGCCGCGCGGATGCGCTCCGCGGCCTTCACCGCTTCGTCGGCCGTCGTTTCGACGAGCACCACCACGAACTCCTCGCCGCCGCACCGCGCGGCCAAGTCCTCTTGGCGGATCGTGTCGCGCAGCACCTTGCCCAACTCGCGCAGCACGAAGTCGCCGCACAGGTGCCCGTGCGTGTCGTTCAGCGCCTTGAACTTGTCGATGTCTAGCGCGAGTACCGCGAGCGGCCGGTTGTGCCGCTGCGACCGCAGCACCTCGCGCTCCAGGAACTCCGTGAGGTACCGGCCGTTGTGCAGTTGCGTGAGGCCGTCGAGGATCGTGAGCCGGTAAATCTCCTCGTGGTACTCCGCTTCGATGTTCCCGCCCGCGAGGAACCGGTACAGGCAGTTGCCCACGCGCAGGTAGTCGCCGTCTTGCAGCATCCACGGCCCGTCCAACTGCTTGTCGTTCACGAACGTGCCGTTGGTGCTCTGCTGGTCGGCGACGTAGAACCCCTCGCGGCTCGGCTCCACGACCGCGTGCCGGCGCGACACCGAGTTGTCCGTTATTCGGATGTCCGCGTCCTCGCCGCGCCCGAGCGTGAAAATGCGATCCATCAGAAGCGGGTAGCGGCGGCCCATGTTCGGACCGCTGGGGTAAATGTGAACGAGGCACGCTTCCCGCGTGGCCGCGGAAAGCAGTTTCTTGGGCGTCGTGATCCAAGTATCAGTACATTTGTCGAGCATGGTCGGTAGGTGCGCGGAGAGAAACCTGAGCGCACAACCCTAGCTCGCGGAGCGCCGGCACGAAGCCGCGCGTGCCGATTCTGCCGGAGAATCCGTCGCCCGGCGCGACCGAATTCGCGCCACAACTGAAGCGGCCCCGTTCCGACCCGGTTACGGCCGCGGCGCGACCGCCGGCACGATCCCGCTGATCTTCGCACGGGGCTTGGTCAGGTCCACGAGTTGCGGCTCGCGCGTCACCACTTCCTTCACGTTGCCAGCGGCGTCGCGGGCGGTCGCCTTCAGGTACACGCGCGCCGGCACGCCCGCCGGGACCTTCCACGCGTACTGCCCGGTGTTCGCGAGCTTGCGCGCCACCGGCGCGTTCAGCGCGGTCGCCTGCACCACCGGCGCGTCGCCGCTCGCCGCGACCGGGTGCCACGGGCCGTTCGGCGCGTCGCCCCATTCCAGCGTGATCGGGTCGTCGCCGAAGTTCGCGTCGCTCGCCTTCCACTGAATCAGCAGGGTGTCCGGGGCGTTCGGGTCGGACATCAGCGGGAACAGGTCGATCTGCGGCGCGGTCACGTCCACGGTGACGCGCAGGTCCGGGGCGTCGCCGGGTGCCGGTTCGCGCTCGCTCAGGCCCGCGCCGCTCACCGGCACGAGGCGGAACCCGTACAGCCCTTCGAGCTTCGCGTTCTCGCGCACGTCCAGCACCACGCGGACGCTCCCGCCCTTGCCGTCGTGCTGGCTCCACTTGTACCAACTGCGGCCGTCGTCGCGCGTCACCCACAGGTCGACGCGGCTGATGCCGGACGGGCCGCGCTGTTCGAGGTCGTAGCCCAGATCGAACCGGGTGAACCGCACCGCTTGGGCGCGGGGCAGGTCCGGCGCGGGCGCGGCCGGCGCGCCGGTGTTCCACGCCGCCGCGGGTTGCGCCCCGGTGAGCGCCGGCGGCGCTTTCGGATCGACCACCGCCAGCGG
>JALHNS010000187.1 GCA_022843445.1 Gemmata sp. | reverse complement strand
TGCCCTCTTCGCGCGCGCCGATGAGCCGCCCGGCGCGGGCCAGCGCCGCGGCCGCGCGCAGCTCTTGCAGTTCCGCGGCCTCCGACTTCTCCGCGCCCGCTTCGGCGGTACGGAACCGGCGCTCGCCCCAATCCGTGATGGTCGAAACGAGCGTCTCGAACAGCCACACCGCCGGCCACACGCTGAACGTGAACCACTTCATCGCCGGCGACACGCGCAGGCACACGCGCTCCTTGTTGCGCAGCGCGTACACCTTCGGCACCAACTCGCCGAACACGATCGTAACGGCCGTGAGCGGGAGCACCACCGCCGCCAGTGCGAGGAACTCACTGGTGCCCGACGACAGCCCAGTGCGGGCCTCGATCCACGGCGCGACCTGCTCCTCGGCCCCGGCCCCGCCGGTCGCAGCGGCGACCGCGCCGAACAGCGTGATCCCGAGCTGAATCGCCGACAGGCTCGCCTCCACGTTCTCCTTCATGTAGAGCGCCGCTGCGGCCCCGCGGGCCTGCTCGCCGGCGAGCACCTTCAGCCGCGCTTGCGACACGGCCGCGAGTGCGATCTCGTAGGCCGCGAACACGCTGTTGAACGCGATCATCCCGCACATGACGAGCAGTTCGACGTGTCCCACGGTGCCGCTCCGTCAGGCGTGACTCTGAATCGCACGCACGATGGCGTCGAGATCGTTCGGGACGGGCACCGCGCGGTTGGCGAACGACACACTCGTCACGCCGCGCGAGCCGAGTTTCGCGTCGAAGGTGGCCTTGTCCGCGGTGTGGTACGCGACGGTTTCGTCCGGGTCTTTCAGCAGGTGGCCCGTGAGCACGCACACCACCCGCGCGTCTTTGTCAATCACCCCTTCGGCCACGAGGCGCTTCACGCCGGCCACGCTCGCGGCGCTCGCCGGTTCGCACCCCAACCCGCCCGCGCCCACTTGCGCTTTCGCGTCCAGCATCTCGGTATCCGGCACCGCACGCGCCACGCCGCCGAAACAACTCAGCGCGCGGAGCGCCTTCGGCAGGTTCACCGGTTGGTTGATCTCGATGGCGCTGCCGAGCGTGTCGGCCTTCGCGCCCCGCGCGCTCAGTTCGGCGTAATAACCGTCAACAGCCGCGCGGTCGAACGCGCCGTTCCTCCACCGGAGACCGCGCTTCTCGCACAGTTCGTACAGCGTACACGCCCCGGCCGCGTTCACAACCGCCAACCGCGGCGCGCGATCAATCAGCCCCAAGTGTTTCAGTTCGCTGAACGCTTTGGCGAACGCGGACACGTTCCCGAGGTTGCCGCCGCTCACCACCACCCAATCCGGCACGCTCCAGTTCATCGCTTCGAGCACGCGGAACATGATCGTCTTCTGGCCTTCCAAGCGGAACGGGTTCACGCTGTTCACGAGGTAAATACCGAGCTTCGCGCTCACCTCGCGCACGCGCCGCAGCGCGTCGTCGAAGTCGCCGTGAATCTGAAGCGTAAGCGCGCCGTGTTCGAGCGCCTGCGACAGTTTCCCGTAACTGATTTTGCCGCTGCCGATGAAGATGACTGCCCGCATGAGTTGCGTGGCGGCGCAGTACGCGGCGAGGCTCGCGGAGGTGTTCCCGGTGCTCGCGCACGCGGCCCGCGACGCGCCGGTGATGCGCGCGTGCGTGAACGCGGCGCACATCCCGTTGTCTTTGAAGCTGCCGCTCGGGTTCATCCCTTCGTATTGCAGGAACAGCCCGCCGGCGTTCAGCCCGACGAACTTCGCCACCGCGTCGGTGCGCTGGCAGAGCGTTTGGCCTTCGCCGATGGTGACAACGTGTTCGTCCGCGGCGAACGGGAGCAGTTCGCGGAACCGCCACACGCCGGAGAAGTCGAGCGGGTTGGTGCGGTTCGCCCACTTGCTCTCGAAGTGCTTGAGTGCCTTCGGCACCGGGAGCCGGTTCCAGTCGTAGGCCACATCGAGCAACCCGCCGCACTTCGGGCACGCGAAGTGGGTGTCGCGCAGGTCGGCGGTTCCGCCGCACGCGGGGTGAATGCACTTCTGGTAAACGGCCGGCGTCATGCGCGCATCTCGAAACGCGGGGACGTGGGTGTTGTAGGACAGGCTTCCAGCCTGTCCCGCGTCGCGCGCGCGGATCGCCGGGACAGGCTGGAAGCCTGTCCTACGAGTTACACCAACCGCACGCGCAGAATCTTGCGCCCGAGGCGGATCACGAGGCCGTCGGTCACGGGCACGGTCGCCTTCGCGTCGGCCGGTTTCGTGCGCTCCGGGCCGTAGTTGAACGCGCCTTCCTCGATCTTCCGCCGCGCTTCGCCCTTGCTCGCGGCCAACTTCGATTCGGCGATGAGGTCCACGGCGAGGAGCGCCCCGTCCTTGAGTTTCGACGCGACAATCTCCACCGCGTCGATGTGGTCCGGGTCGCCCTTGTTCTCGAACTGCTTGCGCCAGTCTTCGAGCACCTCAGCCGCGGCGCTGTCGCCGTGGTAGAAGCGGACGATCTCGGCCCCGAGCGCCTTCTTCGCCTCGTTCGGCTTGCCCGCGAGCAACTCCGCGATGCGCGCCTCTGGGAAGTCCGTGAGCAACTCGAACCACTCGCGCATGAGCGCGTCGGGAATGCGCATCGTCTTCCCGAACATCTCCTTCGCCGGTTCGTTCAGCCCGATGTAGTTGCCGAGGCTCTTGCCCATCTTCTTCTCGCCGTCCAACCCGCGAAGGATCGGCATCGTGAAGCAGATTTGGGCTTCCTGACCCGCACCGCGTTGGAGGTCGCGGCCGACCATCAGGTTGTAAAGCTGCTCGGTGCCGCCGAGTTCCACGTCGGCGCGGATCTCCACGGAATCCCAGCCCTGCATGAGCGGGTACAGGCACTCGTGCAGGTAAATTGGCGCGCCGGCCTGAATGCGCTTGCTGAAGTCGTCGCGCTCGATCATCCGCTGCACGGTGGTGGTGCCGAGCAGTTTCAGCATTTGCACGAAGCCGAAGTTGGCGAACCACTCGCCGTTCGGCCGCACTTCCGCGTGGGTCACGTCGATCACTTTGGCGATCTGCGTGAGGTACGTCTGCGCGTTCTTCTCGATCTGTTCGGGCGTCAGTCCCTGCCGGCTCGCGTCGCGGCCGCTCGGGTCGCCGACGGCCGCGGTCGCGGTGCCGATGATGAGCACCGGCTTGTGGCCGAGTTCTTGGAACTGGCGCAACTTGCGCAGCGGGACGGTGTGACCGAGGTGAACGTCGAACCCGGTGGGGTCGATGCCGTACTTCACGCGGAGCGGGGTGTTGGTCTCGCGCGAGCGCTCGAGCTTCTTGCGCAGCTCGGCGCTCGTCTCCACCTGCGCGGCCCCGCGAAGGATGACCGCGAGTTGCTCCTCGACCGGCGCGAACGGCATGGCTCAGGCTCCAACAGGCTCAAAGAGGAGTTGTCCGCAGATTTCGCAGATGAACGCAGATTTTGAAGACCAAGACAGAAGAGCGTTCGACAGGATTACAGGATCAACACGACACAGCGATAAGAGTTCAATTCTGTATCCTCTTCATCCTGTTGTCCTGTCAACACTCTTATTTATGCCTTCTGTCTTCAAATCTGTGTCCGTTTGCGAAATCTGCGGATGAACGCTCTCCATCTTCACGTGTGAAACTGGAAGCGGCCGGCGGACTCGAAAGCATGAGGGATGTGGCGCACCGTGGGTTCGCGCGCGCCCTCCGGCCACGCGATCACCAGCACGTCGTACCGCACGGCCACCTTTCCCAGCAACCCGCGGCGGTTCAGGAACCGCGCGGTCGCGTCCGTGATCTTCTTCTGCTTGCGGGCGTCCACGCTCCGCGCGGTTTCTTCGATCGCCTCCGGGCGCGGGCTCGAAGTGCTGCGCACTTCCACCACCACGAGAGTGTCGCCGTCCACGGCGAGCAGGTCGAGTTCGCCGTCGCGGTCGCTCACGTTCGCCGCGAGCAGCCGGTAGCGGAGGGACCGCAGGAACCGGGCCGCGGCGCGCTCGGAGCGCCGGCCGAACCAGCGTTTCCACCAGCGCCAGCGCGCGAAGTCACCCTCGGGCGGCTTCGGCACGTCTTCGGGTTCGGCGGGCATGGAACACGCACCCGGCAAAGCCGCGAACGTCGAACCGCCGGCGTGAGCCGGTGGGTGCGCTGATAACCCGCCGGCTCACGCCGGCGGTTCGACAGCGCAGCGGTGGAAACGACCGCGGCGGTCGCCGCTCGTGGTGAAACGAGCCGCGACCGCCGTGTTGGTTCGCGCGAGCGCGGCCGGTGCCGTTACTTCTTCTTCGCGGCTTCGGCTTCCTTGCGGGCCTTCTTCTTCTGGGCCGACTTCGACATGCCGCCCTCGGCCGTGGCCTTCGCGGCCGCGGCTTGGGCCGCCTTCGCCGACGCTTCCGCCGCTTGCTTCAGATCGGTGTCGATCTTCGTTTGGCGCTTCACGTCGTCGCGAATCTTGGTCGCCTTGCCCACGCGGTCGCGCAGGTAGAACAGCTTCGCGCGGCGCACGAGGCCGGCCTTCTTCACCACGATCTTCGCGATGCGCGGCGAGTGGATCGGGAAGATGCGCTCCACGCCCTCGCCCTGCACGAGGCGGCGCACGGTGACGGTCTCGCGGACCCCGCCGTTCTGCCGGGCGATCACGTCGCCCTCGAAGATTTGGATGCGCTCTTTCGCGCCGTCGAGCAACTTCTGGTGAACCTCGATCCGGTCCCCGATGCGGAAGTCCGGCACGTCGCTCTTCAAACTCGCCCGTTCCACCGCTTGCATGTTGGGCGCGATCATGGCCCACCTCGTCTTTCGTCTATCTCAAGATGAATCAGTTTGTTCGTTTCGCCGGCGGCTGCGGGCCGCACTCTGCTCGGCCCGCCACTTCGCCACCGCTTGGTGGTTGCCGCTCAGCAGCACCTCGGGCACTTCCAACCCGCGATAGCTCCGCGGTCGGGTGAACTGCGGGTACTCCAAGCGGCCGTCTTCGCTGTGGCTCTCGTCCGTGGCGCTCGCCTCGTCGCCGAGCACGCCCGGCACGAGGCGAATCACGCTGTCGATCACCACCATCGCCGGCACTTCGCCGCCGTTGCACACGAAATCGCCGACCGACAGTTCGAGCGGGTTCAGCACCTGCCGGATGCGATCGTCAAACCCCTCGTACCGCCCGCACATCAGGATCAGCCGCGGTTCCGTCGCGAGCTTTTCCACGCGGCGCTGGGTGAGCCGCTCGCCGGCCGGCGTGAGCATCACCAGTAAGCCCGGTGGCTCGGCATCGGCTCGCACCGCTTCGACACAGTCCACGATCGGCTGCGGGGCGAGTACCATTCCCGGGCCGCCGCCGAACGGTCGGTCGTCTACGCGGTTGTGCTTGTTCTCGGTCCAGTCGCGCGGGTTCCACGTGTGAACCTGCACGCGGCCGGCTTGGATGGCGTCTTCGAGTAAGCTCTGACGAACGTAGCTCTCGAAGATGCCGGGGAACAGCGTCACCACGTCGAACCGCATGACCGCACCGTTACGCGGTGGGGGCAGCGGCGGCTTCGGCGGCCTTCTTCGCGGCTTCTTCCGCGGCCTTCGCCGCGTTCTGGGCCTCGATCTCTTCCCACTTGGTCATGAACTTCTTGAAGATGGCCGCGCAGTGTTCGGACGCTTGCGCGCCGACGCTCTGCCAGTACTTGATGCGGGCCGGGAGCAGCGTCACGCGCGCTTCCTTGTCCGCGACGTGCGGATCGTACGTGCCCAGTTCCTCGATCACCTTACCGTCGCGCGGCTGGCGGTGGTCGATGGCGACGATGCGGTAGTAGTGCCGGTGGGTCCGGCCCATTTGTTTCATGCGGATGCGAACGGCCACGGCGGCTCCCTCAAATCCCGATTTCACCCAGAACCGGCATGATAGGAACCGCCCGCACCCGCGACTACGGTTCGCGGCGCGAATTGGCGGGCCGAAAGAGCGGCGTGGCGAACGGCCGTTCGCCACGCGCGGATTCGCTCGGGGGCGCACAGCGAGAGCGCCGAGAGTGTCCTTGACCACCGCCCCCAAAAGTGCGACCGTACGCGAGCATTTTTGCCGGAAGGAGGCACTGATGCCTCGTCGAGATGATGTCATCGATGCCGTTCTGGAGAACCCCGGGGACGACGGTGCTTGCCTCGCCTTCGCCGACTGGCTCGACGAACACGCGCAATCGTTGCCGGCCGCGGAGCGCCCCCCGGTTGCGGCCCGGGCCGAGTTCATCCGCCTTCGCGTTCGGACCGGCACGCTCCCGGAAGGCCCGGAGAAAACGGAACAGCACGAGCGGGCGCTTGGTCTGTTCGACCAGCATTTCCACTCGTGGCTGGGGTCGACCGGTTACTACTACGACGCTTACCCGCGCGGCTTTCTGCACATGCCGTTGAGCGACGAGCAGTTCGAGCAGATCGTGCCCGCGGCGCTGATGGTGGAACCCGTCTTCGCCACCGTACAGGGCAGAAAGTGGAGCCCGCGGGAGACCGAGGCCACTGCCCACTTCCTCGCGCGACTCAAGAGCGACCCGCGACTGCGCACGGTGATTAGCCTCGGCGCCTGTGACCTGAAACTCGGGGCGAGCGGTATCGCGCAGGTCTTCGGTTCACCGTTTCTGAAGAACCTCAATAGCGTATCCATTTACGGCGACAGCATCGGGCTGGAAGGCGTCCGCGCCATCGCAGAATCGCCGGCCCCGTTCCGACTGGGCGGTTTGTGTTTGGAGCGGGTGTTTCGACGTACCAGCCCGCGGGCGGCGGTGGAGTACATCGCACAGTGCCCGCGATTCGCCCACCTTAAGCAACTGGCGCTGCCGTGCAACGGCCTGAATGACCGCTGCGTCGAAGCGCTCATTGCGTCGAAGACGCTCCCGTCGACAATGAAACTGTACATTCACCACAACCACTACGACGAAGCGGCGTTCGCGGCGCAACTGGCGCAGCGCTTCGGACGGATCGCGTGAGCCGCGCGCCCGAACGACCGCTCTGGGCGAACGGCCGGCGCGGTGCGCCGGCCGACGCGCGCAGACTCCCTTGAATGCGAATACGGTTGCGGAAACGTGAGACGCCGGCGAAACGGGTCGCCGGCGTGCGGGGATTTCGAGTCGGCCGAGCGTTACGTCACTTGATGAACAGCATCTCGCGGTAGGTCGGCAGCGGCCAGTGGTCGTCGGCGACGAGCGTTTCGAGCTTGTCGCCGAGCGTGCGCAGTTCGACCATCTTCGGCAGCACGCCGTCGCGGGTGGCCTTCGCGTGCGCGTACGGGTCGCCGCTGTGCTCGTGGGCCAGTTCGTGTTCCAGAGCGGCGGTCGCCTTCTGGAACGCGGTCACGGTGGCGGCCAGTTCCTTGAGCGCTTCCAGTTGGGCCGTGGCGTCGATACCCGCGGCCTTCGTCGCGTTCACCGCGGTCGCCACTTCGCCCTGATAGCGGATCGCGGCCGGGAGGATCATCGTCTTCGCCATGTTCACCATCGTCGCGGCCTCGATGGTCACCTCTTTCACGTATTTTTCGGCGAAGATGTTGTATCGGGCGGTCAGTTCGCCCTCGGTGAACACCTTGTACTTCCCGAACAGCGCGATCGACTCTTTGCTCACGATGGTGGGCAGCGAATCGACCGTGTTCTTCAGGTTCGGCAGCCCGCGGCGGGCGGCTTCCTGCTGCCACTCGTCGCTGTACCCGTTGCCGTTGAAGATCACCTTCTTCGATTCTTTCAGGATGCCCGGCAGCAGGTCTTGGATCGCCTTGTTCAGCGGGGTGCCGCCCTGCGTCGCCTTCTCAAGGGCCGTGGCGATGAAGTCGATGCTCTCGGCGACGATGGTGTTCAGCACGGTGTTCGGCCCGCCGATGCTGAAACTGCTGCCCACCGCGCGGAACTCGAACTTGTTGCCGGTGAACGCGAACGGCGAAGTGCGGTTGCGGTCGCCCGCGTCGCGCGGCAGTTTCGGCAGCACGCTGACGCCGATTTCCATGAACCCGCCCGGGATCGTCTTCTCCGGCTTGCCCTTTTCGAGCTGGTCCATGATGTCTTGGAGCTGGCTGCCCAAGAAAATGCTGATGATCGCCGGCGGGGCCTCGTTCGCGCCGAGGCGGTGGTCGTTCCCGGCGCTCGCCACGCTCACTCGCAGCAGTTCCGGGTACTTCGCCACCGCGCGGATGACCGCGACGCAGAACACGAGGAACTGCGCGTTGTCGTGCGGGGTGTCGCCGGGGTTCAGCAGGTTCTCGCCGAGGTCGGTCGCCATGCTCCAGTTGTTGTGCTTGCCGCTGCCGTTGATGCCCGCGAACGGCTTCTCGTGCAGCAGGCACACCAGCCCGTACTTCTCGGCCGTGCGGCGAATCACGTCCATGCACAGTTGGTTGTGATCGGTCGCGAGGTTCGAGTCCTCGAAGATCGGCGCGATTTCGTACTGGCTGGGCGCGACCTCGTTGTGCCGGGTCTTCACCGGGATGCCGAGTTTGAACATCTCGGCCTCGCACTCGGCCATGCACGCGATCACGCGCTCCGGGATGGTGCCGAAGTACTGGTCTTCCAGTTCTTGGCCCTTCGGCGGCTTCGCGCCGAACAGCGTGCGCCCGCAGTTCATCAGGTCCGGGCGCGAGTACAGGAAGTTCTTGTCGATCAGGAAGTACTCTTGCTCCGGGCCGACCGTCGTGAACACCTTCACGGCGTCCTTGTTCCCGAACAGGCGCACGATGCGCAGCGCCTGCGCGCTGAGCGCTTCCATGGAGCGCAGCAGCGGGGTCTTCTTGTCGAGCGCCTCACCGGTCCACGACACGAACACGGTCGGGATGACGAGCGTCGCGCCGTTGGGCGTTTCGCGGATGTAGGCGGGCGAAGTGGGGTCCCACCCGGTGTAGCCGCGGGCCTCGAACGTGGCGCGGATGCCGCCGCTCGGGAAGCTGCTGGCGTCCGGTTCGCCCTTGATGAGTTCCTTCCCACTGAACTCGGCCACCGCGGTGCCGTCGCCGACCGGCGCGAGGAAACTGTCGTGCTTCTCGGCGGTCAGGCCGGTCATGGGCTGGAACAGGTGGGTGAAGTGCGTGGCCCCGTGCTCGATGGCCCAGTCCTTCATCGCGCTGGCGACCGCGTCGGCGATAGCCGGGTCCGTCAGTTGCGCGCCCTGTTTGATGGTCTTCTGAAGCGCCTTGAACACCGGCTTCGGGAGGCGCGCCTTTTGCACCTCTTCGCTGAACACGAGCGAGCCGAACAGGTCTTTGAGGTGGCTGGCGCGGAAGTCGAGTTGGTTCAGGTCGTAGTCGGTGTTCGCGATGGTCTGAATCGCGGTCTGGCGGGGGTTGGCCATCGAAGTACGGCTCCGTGTGTGTCGCGCGCGGCGACGGGTGGGAAAGTAAGCGACGCGACGCCACGCCGCAACGAACCGGGAGAGTACCGGTGCGCGGTTGGACTGGTCGGGGAGAGGTTACTCAGGTTATAAGCCCCGTTGGACATACGGCAAGGAAGATCACCTACCCCCCGGCCCCCTCCCTAAAGGGAAGGGGAGAAAGAACCAGAGCAATCGCTTTTCTCCGCTTCCCTTCGCCGCGAGTAGCCGAGACTGCGGGAGCAGGGTCGGCGTCACTCGCGGCTCCAAACAGCGGGGGCCGGGGGTAGGTCTCTGAGGAACGCACCATGCGCACAATCGCGGTCATCAACCAAAAGGGCGGCGTCGGGAAGACCACAACCACCGTAAACCTTGCCGCGGCACTCGCACTGGCCGGCAAGCGGGTGTGCGTGCTCGACCTCGACCCGCAGGCGCACGCGACCACCCACCTCGGCCTCGAACCGGACGGCACCTCCGCGTCCGTGTACGACGTGCTGGTGGCGAACACGCCGCTCGCCGAAGTTCGCCGCACGGTGAGCGAGAACCTGTTCGTCGTCCCGTCGGACATCAACCTCGCGGCGGCGGAAGTGGAACTCGCGGGCATCGTGGGCCGCGAAGTGATCTTGCGCGAAGCGATGGCCGCCGACCCCGAACGGTTCGACTACGTCCTGATGGACTGCGGGCCGTCGCTCGGCGTGCTCACGCTGAACGCGCTCGCGTGCGCGGACGAAGTGTTCATCCCGCTGCAACCGCACTTCCTCGCGCTGCACGGCCTGAGCAAGCTGCTCGAAACGACCGCACTCGTGGCGAAGCGCATTAACCCGAAACTCACCGTGAGCGGGGTGGTGGTGTGCCTGTACGACGCCGCCACCAAACTCGCGCAAGAGGTGGTCGGCGACCTGAGCGGCTTTTTGGAGCGCAGCCGCGGGGCGAACGTGCCGTGGGCGAAGGCGCAGGTGTTCGGCACGAAGATTCGGCGCAACATCAAGCTCGCCGAGTGCCCGAGCTTCGGGAAGAGCGTGTTCGCGTACGCGCCCAAGAGCAGCGGCGCGGCCGACTACGCGGCTCTGGCGCTGGAAGTGATGGGCGCAGCGGCCCCGATCGGCCTGACGCAACAGCGCGTGACGGTGGAGGCGCCCGCGGAGCCGGTGCTCGAACCGCCCGCGCGCCAAACGGCCGTTGTGGAACAGGTGGCCTGAGCGCTCACGCCGCAGCCGGGGCCGGGGCGCCCGAGCGCCCCGCCCGGGTCACGATGGCCGCGAGGTACAATAGCGCCACGATCAGCAGTAGCGCCTTGATGCCTGTAACGAACGTGACCGATTGCACCAGCCCGCCGAACAGCGCGCCGATCAGGTTCGCGCCGAGTGCCGCGTCCTTGCGCGGCGCGGCGGCGAACGAGCGGACGAACACGATCCCGCTGAAGAACATCGGCAGGCTCGTGAGCAACCCGGTCACGGCGGCCTTGGCGGTGTAGGGGAGGAACGCGAACCGCGACAGGTCGAGGAAGTACAGCCCCACGCACGAGCACACGAGCAGCGCGTACACCGGGCCGAGCGGCAACTTCGGGAACCGCGCCGCGGTCAGGTTCGCCAGCAGGATCATCACCATCACGCACGAGATGATGACCGCGTTCACCACCCACGTGTTGCCGAGCACGACCGACGCTTTGCTGATGTTCTGCACTTCGAGCAGCATGAACCCGGCGCCGAGGAAGAAGAAGTGCCAGCCCGCGCGGCCCCAGTCGCCCGCGCCGGCGCTTGCGCCGCTCTTGCCGAGCACCCGCCGGCCGACCGCGTAGAGCGCCGCGAGCAGCGCCGCGAGCAGGTAGTACAGCACCGGCACGCCGGGCGCTTCCAAGTACAGGTACGGCCAGTCGTCGGTGGTCGACCGCGGGGGGACCGGGGCCGCTTCGCGCGGGTAGCGCGCCTGCCACTCCGTTACGAGCGCCGCGAGCTTCGGGTCGGCCGCGACCCGCGCTTCCACCGCGGCCCGGTCGTCGCCCGCCACGAACAGCACCCCGCCCCAGCCGTACGCGCTGTGCGGCACGCGAAACACGACCGGGTCGTGCCCGAACGCCTCGCGCATGACGCCCGCCATGCGGTCCGCGATGTACGGCTTGGCGGCCTCGAAACTGAGCACCGCGACGCCGCCGCGGGCGAGCAGCGCGCGCACCTGTTTCAGGCTCTCCAGCGTGTACACGTAGTGGTCGAGCCGCGCGTTGGTCATCGCGGTCGTGGTGTGCGAGTCCAGAAGGCCGAACGCGATTAGGTCGAAGGTCTCGGCGCTGGTGGCGAAGTAGCTGCGGGCGTCGTCGTTCACCACTTCGCACCGCGGGTCGTCGTAGGGGCGCTCCGGGTGCAGGCGCCTGCCGATCCGGATGATGCCCGGGTCGATCTCGACCGCCACCACGCGCTTGGCCCCGTTGCGCAGCACGCCCGCGGCGTCGTTGCCGCTGCCCGCGCCCACCACGAGCACGCGCTCCGCGGTCGGGTGCAACCGCATCGGCAGGTCGTACTGCGAGTACCCGGCCTGCGCGGGCGGATAGCGGTCCGGGTGCGCGGCGACCGTTTCGGGCCGCAGATCGACGGTGGCCTGATAGCCCGCGTTGTTCACCCCGATGAACGTGCGCCCGGTGAACCCAATGCCCTCGCGGGAGCCGATCAGCCGCTGCAGCGGCACCGGCACCGCGCTGCGGTGCTCTTGGTCGCGGACGGTCAGCTTCTGGTACGGTGTCCAAACCGTTTCTTCGACGCCCGGTTCGTAGCCCGCCAGCGCGCCCAAACCGAGCAGCGCCGCGAGCAGCGCCGCGTCGCCCGCCTTCGACCGCCCGCCCGCGCCGAGGAACGGCACCGCGCCGGCGACAAACACCCCGAACCACGCCACGGGCGGCAGGTACAGCGCGCTCGCCAGCACGAACAGCCAGATCCCCACGAGGCTCCCGAACACGTTCACCGAATAGGCGGCGATCGTGTTCGGGTGGTCCGACACGAGCCGCCCGAGCAACCGCCCCACCGGTACGAACGTGAACCACAGGAGGAGGGTGAGTGCGAACGTGAGCGCCGCGCCGAATACCGGGGCGACCGTGGTGTTCAGCGCGCTTTCCGGCCCGGACCAGATGAGCAGGTCCGAGAACCCGCCGAACATGCCGCTGATGTCGCCGAGCACGACGCGCGTGGTCGGCACCGCCAACAGCGCCGCGAGCGCCGCGAGTGGGAGCAGCAGGTCGCGCAGCGCGAACGGGCGGCGGCTGTCCCAGCAGCCCATACCCAGCCCGAGGAAGCACACCACGAGGACCGTATTTTGCAGGTACGCGAAGATGCGGATTTCGGTACTCACCCAGCGGATGAGCATGAGTTCGAGGAACAGCCCGAGGGCGCTAATGAGGAACAGCGCCAGCCCCGGGCGGGCCGCGACGAACGGGTGCGGCGGGGCCAGTACCGGCGCGCGGACCGGGGGCGGCGTGTCGGTGACGGAACCGGGTACCAGCGCGGGTGCGGTCGTGTCGGTCATCGGTTCCGGTCCTTACGACGTGTGCTCGCCGCACAAGCGTAGAACACGATTTTCGCGCGGGACACGAGTCGCGCCGCGCACACTTCGGGATATGATGGGTTCATGCACCGCGTGTCGATTGCCAACCCCTACGAGTACCCGCTGGAGTTCCAGCGGTTGAAGGACGCCGCCCGCGCCGTGTTCGAGGGCGAGGGCGTGCGGGCGTGCAAGGTCACGCTCGCGTTCGTGAACAACGAGCACATCCACCGGCTCAACAAGCAGTTCCTCCAGCACGACGAACCCACCGACGTGCTAACGTTCCCGTACACCGAACCGGACGCGAAGACGCTCGAGGGCGAAATCGTGATCGGGTACGAAGTGGCGACCGAGTACGCCGCCGACCGCGGGCACGACACCAGTTCGGAACTGCTGCTGTACGCGATTCACGGCGCGCTACACCTGTGCGGCTACACCGACACCGACGCGAAGGGCGCGAAGGAGATGCGGTCGAAGGAGCGCGAGTATCTGAAGGCGCTGAACCTGCCGGACATCGCCGGCGAGTGAACTTTGCCGCCGTTTGGCGAACGGTCGGT
>JALHNS010000186.1 GCA_022843445.1 Gemmata sp. | reverse complement strand
CCGGACGTGAACCCCGAACCGGAACCCACCGGCCCGCGCCCGCTGCCGACCACCGCGACCGTGCGCGACGAAGCGAACTGGAACCGCGCCGCCGACCCCGCTCCGTCGCAACCGGGCACGTGGGTGCCCGCGAGCGGCCCGCCCCCGCTGCCCACGCGCGCCCCGACCGAACCGAACTGGCGGCCCGGTACCACGAACCCGCCGCCGGTGGTGCGCGGGCAGATCAACGAGACCCGCGCCGACCCGATCGCGGAGCTGGTGAAACAACTGTGCGCCGGCCGCGCCGAAGGCGTGGAAGTGCGCTACGCGGGTACGAAGAAGTTGGTGGTGTGCTTCGAGGTGCGCGGCAAGCCGAGCGCGGAGAAGTTGGTCGCCGACATCAGCGCGCGGCCCGAACTGACCGCGTACCAGATCGATTTCTGCGTGGTGGTGAAGTGAGCGCGTCGGCGCGTCACACCACAAACAGTTTCAGCTCGTCGGCGGTGAGCGGGCGCGCGAACTGGCACCCCAAGTAGAAGTCGCCCGTCTCCAACCGCTTCGCGTGAACCACGCGCACCGCGACGCGCACCTGCTCGGTGCCCTCGGTGCGCTCCAAGAACCCGACCAGCGGCGCGCCCGGCTCGCGCGCGCTCGGGCTGAGCAAGCTCACCCCGCTCAGCGAGATGTTCCACACCAGCAGCACCGCGGACGGCCCGCCGTCTTCGGAGTCGAGCCGGTACACGGTGCCGATCGCGGGCTGTCGCCGCGGCGCGACGCGGCGCTCCGGCTCTTGCGGGACTGCGGGCGGTTGCATGGCGAGACTCCCGGTGTGCCGCCATTATCCGCGCCCGCGGGCGCGTGTCTAGATCGTGGTGCGGCGCTCCGCGTCGCATTCGTGAACCGACCTCACCTTGCAACCGTCATCCGCGTGGCGCGGCTCCCCACGACGCGGAGCGTCGTGCCACGATAAGGCGCTACGCGGCCTTGCGCACGTCGGGCGCGAGCGCGCCGCCGCGGGCCGCGTCCAAGAGCGCGAACAGTTCGCTCTCGAAGCGGTCCTTGCGGAACAGCACCGCGTTCCGCCGCGCCGCCCGCGGGTCGAACCGGTCCGCGGCGCGCTCGAACCGCTCGATCGCCTCCGCCGCGGCACCGGCGGACTGCTCTTCAAAGAACACGCCGGTGGGCGCGTCGCTCGCGCCGAGCGCGAGCACGGTTTCGGTCAGCCCGCCGCGCGCGAACCCGATCACCGGGCACCCGCACGCTTGCGCTTCCAGCGGCACGATGCCGAAATCCTCTTCGCCGGGAAACAGCAGCGCCCTCGCGCGCCGCAGGTGGTCGCGGATCACTTCGTCCGGCTGCCAGCCGAGGAAGTGCACGTTCGGCCCGGCGCTCGCGCGCAGCTTGTGCTCGTGCTGCCCGCTGCCGATTACCACCAGTTTCTTGCCGAGTTTCGTGCAGGCGTCGATTGCCAGATCGAACCGCTTGTACGGTGCGAGCGCCGAAACCACGAGGTAGAAGTCTTCGCGCGGCTCGCCCGTCGGCGTGTAGAAGTCGGTATCGACGGGCGGGTAAATCACCGCGGCGTCGCGGTCGTAGCAGTCGCGGATGCGGTCGCGGACGGTGCCGCTGATCGCCACGAAGTGCGTGACGCGCGCGGCCGTGCGCCGGTCCCACTCGCGGATGCGCGACAGCAGCAGATCGACCGCCTTCGCCTTCATGCGCCCGAAGAAGCCGGTTTTGCGGAAGTACGCGTCCTTCATGTGCCACGCGTAGCGCATGGGCGTGAAGCAGTAGCACACGTGCGGTACGCCGGGTTCGGCGCGCGCGGATTTCGCCACCGCGTGCGACAGGCTCACGACCAAATCGGCGTCGCGCACGCGCCACCCGGCCGCGAACGGCATGAGCGGCAGCAGGAACCGGTAGTAGCGCTCGACGCGCGGCAATCGGTTGAGCACACTCGGGCGCACGTCCAGCGCTTCGACGGCCGGCGGCACGGTGCCCTTCTTGTGGAAGAGCGTGTACAGGCGCGCTTTGGGCCAACGCCGGCACAGCGGTTCGAGGCACTTCTCGCCGCCCCGCGTACCGGTGAGCCAATCGTGAACGAGAACGACGCGGGCGTCCGTGCCCATTTGTGCGCTCCGTGAAAGACAGCGGCCGCGCAGAGTGTAGCGATTGTGCGGGCACGTGGGAAGCCGGGCCGAAACGCGCGGATTCGCGGCACGCTCGTTGCGTGGCGCGGAATAGCGTTGTAAGTTGAAAGCAGTTACGTCGCGGCAGTAACCCGCGCCGGGAACCGGCTTCGGAGGCGGTCTGATGGCGTTCACGCTCAACATCGGCAAGTGCAGCCTGCTCGGCAACTACCGCGAAAACAACGAAGATTCGATCGACGTGAAGGCGTTCCCGGAGCTGACGGTGAGCATCGTCGCCGACGGGATGGGCGGCCAAGCCGCCGGCGAGATCGCCAGCCGCAACGCCGTGGACATCATCCCGCGCGAGCTGCGCAAGAACCTGACGGCGCACCTGAACGCCGACGGCGTGAAGACCGCCGTGCGCCGCGCCATCGTCCAGGCGAACGAACAGATCATGGCGACCGGCGCGCTCGACAAGGACATGAAGAACATGGGCACCACGGTGGTGCTCGCCGTGTGGCGCAAGGGCGGTGAGCTGTTCGTCGCGGGCGTGGGCGACAGCCGGTGCTACCTCGTGCGCAACAAGCGCATTCAGCAGCTCACCGTCGATCACTCGCTGGCGCAGGCGCTGGTGGAAGCGAAGACGATCACGCCCGCGGAAGCCAAGGACCACCGGTTCCGCAACGTGCTGTGGAAGTACCTCGGCAGCAAGGAAGTGGGCGAGGGGCCGGAAGTGCAAGTGGTGCCCGTGCAGAACGGCGACCGGTTCCTGCTCTGCACCGACGGCCTCACCGGGGTGGTGCCCGACGAGCAGCTCGCGTCCGAAATCAGCGCCGCCACAGACATGCAGCAACTCGCCGACCACCTCGGCCAACTCGCGCTCACCCAGAACTCGCGCGACAACGTGTCGTGCGTGACCATCGAAGTGACCGAAGCGTAAGTTCTTATCGTGGTGCGACGCTCCGCGTCGCATTCCGAAGCGCTCGCGCGATTCGGGTTGAGTAGAACAGCACGACGCGGAGCGTCGTGCCGCGATACAGGCGCTCACTTCGCGCCCGGCACCGGGCGGCCCAGCGCGCCCAGCATCAACTTCAGATCGTCCCACGCCTCGCGCTTCAGCGTGCCGCTCGCGTCCTGCTCGATGTCGTCCGGGTGGTGCGTACACACCAGCGGCACGTCGCGGTAGCTCAGCACCGCGCCGCGCAGGTCGGCCACGGTGCCCTTCTTCCCCGCCAGCAACCGCGACGCCACCGTGCCCAGCGCCACCACGAACTTCGGTTTCACGGCCTCGAACTGGCGGCGGAAGAAGTCGCGGCAGTTCGCGCACTCGGTGTTGGTGGGGGCGCGGTTCTTCGGCGGCTTGCACTTGATGACGGTGAGCAGATGCACCTGCTCGCGCGTGAACCCGCACGCGGCGAACATGCGGCCGAGCAACTGCCCGCCCTTCCCCACGAACGGCTCGCCCCGCGCGTCCTCGTCCGGCCCCGGGGCCGCACCCACGAACATCACCTCGGCGTCCAGCGGCCCGGTGCCGAACACCGGCTGCAGGCGCGTACTGAACAATTCGCTGCACTTGTCACACGCCGCGACTTCGCCGCGCAGCACCTCCAGCGCGTGCCGGCGCGCCGCCAGCGGATCGGTGGCTTCTTCTACCGGTGCCGGCGCGACCGGTGGCGGAAGCGCGAGCGCTTGCCCGCGCGGCACGAACAGCACGCCGGCGGCCCGCAGCGAATCGAGGTGCAGCGCCAGTTGGCGCGCGAGGTCGAGAGTTTCGGCCATGCGCACACGTTAGTCGCGCAGGGCGCGCCCGGTCAATGTGAGGAACACGCGCTCGAGGGTGGGTTCGGTCGCGGTCGCGGAAACGAGTGTGACACCGCACGCGGCGCACTCGCGGGCGACCGCCGCCAGCGCCGGCCCCACGTCGGGCACGGTGAGGGTGAAACTGTCGCCGGTCGCGGCCCCGCCGAAGCGCCCCGCGAACCCCGGCGGCGCGCCGGCCACCACCACCGTGAGCGTCGCGCTCAGGCGCTTCAGCAGGTTCGGGAGCGTGTCGCACGCGCGCACGGTGCCGCCGTCCATAATGGCGATGCGCGAACACAGCGCTTGCACCTCTTCCATGTAGTGGCTGGTGTAAATCACCGCGACGCCCGCCGCGCTCAGCGCCCGCACTTGGTCGAAGATGTGCGCGCGGCTCTGGGGGTCCACGCCGGTGGTGGGTTCGTCGAGGAACAGCACCTTCGGCCGGTGAACGATCGCGCACGCGAGGTTCAGCCGGCGCTTCATGCCACCGGAGAACGTCCCGGCCCGGTCGCGCGCGCGATCGGTGAGCGCGACCGCCGAGAGCACTTCGCGCACGCGCGTTTCCAGTTCGCCCCCGCGCAGGCCGTACAGCTTGCCGAAGAACCGCAGGTTCTCGGTCGCGCTCAGTTCGGGGTAAATGGAAAGGTCTTGCGTGCCGAGGCCGACGAGGGGGCGCAGCTCGCGGGCCGCCGGGCCGAACGGTTGGCCGAACAGCGCCACGCTACCGCTGTCGGGCGCGAGCAGCCCGGCGGCGATCGACAGCAGCGTCGTTTTGCCCGCGCCGTTCGGGCCGAGCAACCCGAACACTTCGCCGGCGCTCACGGAAAGCGACACGCCGCCGAGCGCGACCGTACTGCCGTACCGCTTGTGCGCGTCGGCGATTTCGAGTACCGGTTGGCCCATGCGGTTATCATACGCGGCCCATTGCGGTTCGCACTCGATGCAGACAACCGCCACCGCGCGCGCCGGCCGCGTGCGCATTGCGAACGACCGCCCGTTCAACCCGAACGGCCGCTACGTTCTGTACTGGGCGCAGACGTTCCGCCGGTTGCACAGCAACCACGCGCTCGACCACGCCATCGCACTCGCCGCGGAACACAAGAAGCCGCTCGTCGTTTACGAGGGGCTGAAGCTCAACTACCCGTGGGCGAACGCGCGGCACCACACGTTCATCCTTCAGGGGATGCGGGACAACGCACGCGCCGCGAAGCGGGCCGGCGTGTCGTACTGGCCGTTCGTGGAAACGCCGACCGACAGCGGCCGCGGGTTGGTGCGCAAGCTCGCATCGCAAGCCGTGTGCGTCGTCACCGACGACTACCCCGCGTACATCACGCCCGCACAGAACCGCGCCCTCGCGGCGAAGTGCGACGTGCCGGTAATTCTCGTGGACGGCAACTCGCTCGTGCCGCTGTCGCGGCTCGGGGCGGCGGTGGGCGCGGCGGCGCACATCCGACCGCGGATTCACAAGGCGTTCGCCGACGAGTGGGGCCGCCGCGCGGCGCGCGAACCGGTGTTCCCCAAGGGAACCGTCGGCGCGCCCTTCAACGTGTGGAACGCGGAGCAAGACATCGCGGCGTTCGTGGCGCAACTGCCGCTCGATCAGAGCGTGCCGCCGGTGCCCGGTGCGCAAGGCGGGTCGGTCGCGGCCCGCGCCGCGCTCGCCGAGTTCGTCGCGCACAAGCTGAAGCGCTACGCCGACGGCCGCAACAACCCCGACGACCCTGATCGGAACGCCGCGAGCGGCCTCAGCGCGTGGCTCCACTACGGGCACCTCGGCATTCAGGAAGTGGCCGAAGCCGTTCTCGGCGCGAAGTGGACCGTCGCCGAGATCAACCACAAGACGCGCAACAAAGACGACTTCTTCACCCGCGACGCGAACGTGAACGGCTACCTCGACGAAGCGATCACGTGGCGCGACTTGGGGCACCACTGGCACTGGTGCCGGTGTCCGGGGACCGGGGACCGGGGACCGAACCAGAGTTGGTGGAACGACGCGCAGCGCGTGCCTCAGTTCAACTTCGAGACGATGGACTTCGCGCCCGGTGGCGAGAACGCGCTCGATGTGGTACTGCCGGAGTGGGCGCGGGCCACGCTCCGCAAGCACGCGAAGGACAAGCGCGAGCACGTCTACGAACTGAGCGACTTCGAAAGCGCCGACACGCACGACGAACTGTGGAACGCCGCGCAGAAAGAGCTAGTTGCCACGGGCCGCATTCACAACTACCTGCGGATGCTGTGGGCGAAGAAGGTGCTGGAGTGGAGCGCGACGCCCGCGGAGGCGTATCGCGTGCTGGAGCACCTGAACAACAAGTACGCGCTCGACGGCCGCGACCCAAACTCGTACACGGGGATCCTGTGGTGCTTCGGGCTGTTCGACCGGCCGTGGGCACCGGAGCGCGACGTGTTCGGCGTGCTGCGCTACATGTCGAGCGCCAACACCGCGCGCAAGTTCGATCTGGACGGCTACTACGAGTATGTGAAGGGACTGCCCTCACCGGCCGACGTGCGCGCCGGCCGCACGGAGAAGAAACAGAAGCGGCTGTTTTGACCCAAAGTAGTAGGCACGCTCCGCGTGCCGTGTGCTCTGACCGCATCTGTTCTGCGGCCCGAACACACGGCACGCGGAGCGTGCCTACTACTCTCAACACTACTTCTTCTCGACGAGCTTCTTCACGCGGTAGTCCTTGCCGGGTCCGTCGAGCCACTTGGCAAACGCCTCGCGCACCTGTTCGGTGAAATCCTTACCGGCTTCGGCCTTCGGGTACTGCCAGCCGTCTTTGTCGGTCAGGCCCAGTTGCGCGAACGCGGCGTAGGCGTGCGCGCCGTCGTCGCCCGCGGGCCGCGGCGCCCACTTGCCCTCCGCGAGCGCTTTCAACAGCGCGCGGCTCTCGTCCGCCGCGATCGGCTCTTCGTTGAAATCGTCGAACGCCGCGCCCTCGGCGCGCGTCCGGTACTTGGTGAGAATCGCGACCGCGGCGGCGAACCGCGCTTCGGGCTTCTCGGCCCTCAGCGCCTTCGCCGGGTCCGCGACCAGCGCCAGCACGCCCTTCACGTCGGCCACCTGCTCTTTGAACTTCGGCGCGTCCGACGGCAGCGGCGGCGTCATGTAGGTCATCACGTAGAACGCCGCGCCGCCGGGCGACTTCACGAGGAAGAAGAGGAACTCGTCGCCCTCTTTGAGGTTCGGGTTCTCCGGGCCGCGCCCGGGCCGAATGCCGCCGGTGCCGTTCGGCACGAACCCGATTTTCACGTGCGTGGTGTTCTCCGCGCCGATCAGATTCGTTTCGACCTTCACCACCGCGACCTTGTGCGCCACTTTCGGCCCGCCCTTGAAGTACGCGGCGTCCACGGTGTCCTTCTCGACGGCCGTGACCTTCCCGACCACCACGACCGGCACGCGCAGCGCGCGATCGACGGGCCGCGCGACCGGCGCGATCCGGTCGGCGCGCGCCGCGGGCGCGAGGGCGAGCAAAACGAGCACGAGCGCGACGCGGCGCATCGGAGGTCTCTCAAGGGGGAAGAGGCGAGCGTGCCGGTTGTTGAGCGGTTCGTGACCGGCCGGCCCACGCCGGCCGCTCGCTTTGGAGAGTTACTTCTCGTTGGGCTTCTTGGCGACGTTCTTCTTCACCACGTAGTCCTTACCCGGCCCGTCGAGCCACTTCACGAACGCTTCCTTCTGCATCGCGTTGAAGTCCGGGCGCGGCTGACCGGGCACCGGGCGCGGGAACACCGGCGGCTTGTAGCCGTCCTTTTCGTTCAGTTGCAGTTGGTAGAACGCCTGCATCGCGTTCAGATTGCCGCCGCCCGGGACCGGGCGCACTTGCTGCTTCCAGTCGGCTTCGGCGATGGCCTTCAGAATCAGTTTGCTCTCCTCTTTGTCGATGGCCACGCGGTCCACTGCGCCGCCGAACGCCGGGTACGCGGAGTACTTCGTCATCAGCGCCGCGGCCGTTTCCACGCGGGTTTCGAGTTTCTCGCTCTTGAGGCCCTTCATCGGCTCGGCGACCAGCGCCATCATCTTCTTCACTTCGGCCAGTTCGGCCTTGCCGCCCTCGGTCTTCACGTCGATCGGCGGGCTCATGTTCGGGATCGTGTAGAAGTCGGCCGCGTGGTGCTTGCTCAGGAAGAACAGCATCTCGGTGCCCTCTTTCAGTTCCGGCATCCCGAAGCCGGGGCGCCCGGGGCGGATCGGCAGGATCGCCGGCTGGTTGGGGTTCACCGGTTGCGGCTCGACCTTCGGTTGCGGGATGAACCCGATTTTGATGTGCGTGACGTTGTTCGCGCCCGCGAGGCCGGTTTCGATCTTCACCACCGCCACCTTGTGCGCCACCTTCTGCTTCTGACCGGGGAACTGCTCCGCGTCCACGGTTTCCTTCTCGATGGCCGTGACCTTGCCGACGATGACCACGTCGGCGGTGAGCGCGCGCTGCGGCGCGGGCTGGAACGCGATCATGAGCGCGCCCGCGGTGCTCGGCACGGCGAACAGGCCGGCGACCGCGAGGGCGGTAGCGTACAGGTACTTGCGCATTGAGGCAGCTCCGTGAGGATCGGGCACCGAAAGGCCCCCCGATTCATTAAAGACGAGGGGGGCGAACGGAAAGTTTGAGCCCGCCGGAAGATTCGTACCGCGTAAAACCGCGAGCCGCTGCGCTCTACCTACCCAGCGGCCAGTCGAGATTTGAGCGAGCCGTACGCCCCTCAGCGGGCGCGCCCGCGTCCCCGCGCAGTTCGATCACACGACTCGGTGCGACCGGGACGCCCAATTCGCGGAGCCGCGCGTTGATGCGCTTCAGCAGTTCGCGCTTTACCGCCCACTGCTGGAGCGGCTTGGTCTTCACGATGAACCGGATCACCACTGCGGTCGGGTCGAGCACCTCCACGCCGAGCATCTCCGGGTCTTCGATGATGCGCGACGCGAACGCCGGTTCGGCCCACAGCGCGCGGGTCAGCGCGGCGAACTCGGCCATCAGCGCGTCGGTGTCGGCCGAGTGCGGCACCGGAATGTCGAACAGCGCGCGCGACCAGCCGTGCGTCATGTTGCTTACCGTCGTTACCTGCCCGTGCGGCACGAAGTGCAGCACGCCCTCGAGGTCGCGCAACACCGTGACGCGCAGGGTGATCTTCTCCACCAACCCGGACACCGCGCCGATGCGCACCACGTCGTTCACGCTGTACTGGTCCTCCAGTAGCATCATGAACCCGCAGAAGTAGTCTTTAATCAGGTTCTGCGCGCCGAACGCGACCGCGAGGCCGAACACCGCGGCCCCGCCCATGAGCGGCACCACGGGGACGCCGGCCTCGTCGAGCAGCATGACCACGCCGCCGCCGAAGATCACCAGCGCGCCGACGTACCGGAAGACGCCCACGAGCGTGCTCGCGCGGTTCTCCCGTTCCTCGTCCGACCCGCGGCGCGAGTTGCGGCTCGCGAGGCGCACGATGCGCCGGCTCGACTGTCGGACAATTAGGTGCAGCACCACCACACCGACGGCGATGAGCACCATGTTCACGCCGTGCGTGACCAGCCACTGCGTCACGTTCCGCGCCGCGAGCGGGTCGGCCAACCGTTCCAACTCGCGGTCGGCACTGGCGACCTCGGACCGGTTCGCGTCCACCTGCTGAAGCGCGCGGATGTGCTCCTGCTCCCGCTCGTGCAGCCGCACGTTGAGCGCCGCGATCCGCTCGGTCACGACGGCGACGCGCGCGCGGGCCGCCGCGAGGCGCTTCTGCACCGCCGCCACCTCGGCGTGCGCGTCGTCTCGGCCAGCCGGCGGGACGTCGCGCCGCCCCGCGGTGAGCCGCGCGAGGTCGGTCTCGGCCCGGTCGGCCACCTTGCGCTCGGCCCCCATCAGTTTCTCTTCGGTCTGGATCAGTTGCCGCAGCACCTGCACGCGCTCTTCGATCGATTTGGCCCCCCGCTCGGATTCGGCCAGCGCCGCTTTGCGGGCGTCGGCAACCGCCCGCGCGGCCTGCACCTCGGGGTCCGGCTTCGACTCGGCCTTCGCCGCCGGAGGTTTGGCATCCGGCGCGGTCGGCGCGGTCGGACCGTTCGGATCCTTCGCCGGCGGATCCTTCGCCTTCGGGTCCGGAGCCTTCGGCGGGTCGACCGGTTTCGGTGCGCCCCGCAGTTCCGCCAGTAACTGCTGGTTCCGCGCGGCCGCCGCGACCAGCGTCGCCCGCTTGTCTTGGAGCGCCTTGCGCCGGGTCAGTTCGAGGTCGAACAAGTCGCGCGCGCGGTCCCGTTCGGCGACGAGCGGTTTCAGCGCCTCCTCGGCCGCCGCCGCCTCGCTCGCCTTTCCGTCGGCCAACAGTTTCTTGACGCCCTCGCGGCCGGCGGTCAGTCGCGCCTCCAGTTTCTTGAACGCCGCTTCGGCTTTGGCGTAGTCCGACCCCGGATCGTTCAGTTCGTCCTCAACTTCTTTCAGCGTCGCTGTAATCTTTTCGAGTGTGCGGGACACTTGCGCCACCCGCTCGGCGTCGGTCGGGGGCTTCGGGGGTGGCGCAACCGGGTCTTGGGCGCGGGCCAGCGGGCACAGCAGGGCGACGGCGAGAATCAGCACGCGCGGCATAATCGGCTCCGGTGAATTGGAGTGTGGGCGCGGTTGAGACCTCCGAAACCGCCCGCGCGCGGATCCGGCCGCTCCGCGGGCACCTCGGGTATACCCCCCAACGCGGTCGCGTCTTAAACCCCAGACCGGCTCCACAAAAGCGAAAGCCGCCGGGTCGCCCCGGCGGCTCGCTGCGTTTGGTCGCAGTTCCCCTTACTGGTTGAACACGAACTCCTTCGTGTTCAGCAGCGCCCAGATCAGGTTCTCGTAGGCGGTCTTCTTCCCGGCCGGGCCGCTCTTCGCTTCCATCTTCTTGATGTGCTCCAGCGCGGCGCTCAGGTCGTCCTTCGTCGGCTTGCGGGCGAACGCCCAGAGGAACACTTCCGTCACCTTCTCTTCGTCCGAGCGCTTGTCGTCGGCCTTCGCGAGCGCGTCCGCGCGGCCGCCGCCGCGCGAAATCTTGCCCTGCACCTCGTCGCTGTTCAGCAGGTGCAGCACCGCGGCGAGGTTCGCCTCGCTCACGCGCTCGCACTCGCACGCGCTGATCCGCTGCGGGCGGCCGAACACGTCCAAGAAGTACGACGCGAACGACTCGTCCGGCAGCATGATCGCGCGGTTCGGCGCGTTCTTGTCGGTCGGCAGGCCGTTGAACCGCGACGGGCTGTCGGTCACTTGGCACAGCGCGTCGAGCAGCACTTCCGCTTGCAGCCGCTTCGGGTAGTACCGCGCGTACGCTTGCTTGTCGTGCTTGTTGAACTCGTTCGGGGCGCTCGAAAGCTGATAGGTGCGGCTCTTCGTGATGGTGCGAATCAGCGCCTTCAGCGAGTACTTGTTGTCAACCAAGTTCTTGGCGAGCGCGTCGAGCAGTTCCGGGTTGCTCGGCGGGTTAGTAATGCGCATGTCGTCGAGCGGGTCCACGATCCCGCGGCCGAAGAAGTGCGCCCAGTACCGGTTCGCCACCGTGCGCGCGAAGAACGGGTTCTTCGGATCGACCATCCAGTCGACGAGTTTCTGCCGCGGGTCGTCTTCGCCGGTCGCGGTCATCGGGTCGGCGTCGAGCGGCTTCGGGTCCGCGGGCTTCTGCGTGCGCTTGTTCTGCACCGTGCCCGTGGTGCGGATGAAGATGAGCTGGTTGCGGTCGTTCTGCCGGTTCGGGTCGGCGCTCGGCGAGCGCACTTCCTTGCGCCCGACGCGCGCGTAGAACGCCGCGAGGCCCCAGTAGTCGTCTTGGCTCCACTTCTCGTAGGGGTGGTGGTGGCAGTTCGCGCACGACATGCGCTGCCCCAAGAACACTTGGCTCACGTCGTCCACAAACTGTTCGGGCTTATCGATCTCCTTGTACCACACCGTCGGCGGGCTTTTGCGCTCGTCCCCGGTCGCGGCGATGATCGCGCGCGTGAAGTCGCTGTAGGGCGTGTCCGCGGCCATCTGCTCGCGGATCCACTCGTGGAACGCGAACGTGCCCTGCGCGCGCCCCGCTTCTTGGCGGCGCTTCACGCGGAGGATGTCGGCCCACTTGTTGGCGAAGAAGAACGCGTACTCCGGCGAATCGAGGAGCTTGTCCACGAGCTTGTCGCGCTTGGCCGCGTCTTTGTCGTCCACGAACGCGAGCACGTCCTTGGGCGTCGGCATGGTGCCGGTGATGTCGATGTACGCGCGGCGGATGAACTGCTCGTCGCTGCACAGTTCGCTCGGCACGAGGCCGAGTTCCTTCCACTTCTTCGACGTGTGCTTGTCAACCACCGTCTTCTCGGCGAAGGTCCACTCCGGCGTCTTCGTGCCGAGCGGGACCGTCGCGCGGAACACCGCGACCATGCCCTGATAGCGGGCCATGATCGCCGCTTCGCCGCTCAGGTTCAGCGTGCGAACGGTCGCGCGTTCGTCCACGACCGCGATTTCGGTGTCGTTGCTCTCGTATTGGGCGCGGCGGGTGATGTCTTCGACGGCCCCGTTGCTGTAGTGCGCGTACACCGCGAACTGCTGCTTGCTGCCGCGGTTCAGCACGCGGTGTTCGGGGAACACGCTGATCTTCGTGACGGTCGGGTCCTTCTCTTCGCCCCACGGCATCCCGGCGGCGATCCAGCGGCGCACCAGTTTGTACTCGTCCGAATCCGGTTCCATCTTGCGACCGCCGCCGTGCGGGGCCTTGCCGATGGCCTTCAGAAGGAACAGGCTCGCGTCCGGGTTCGCGGGGAACAACCGCCGGCCGCGGGCCTCCTTCACGAGCGTCATGTAGTCGAGGTCCGGCTCGAAACCGAGCAGCGACAGGCGGAACCCGTTCTGCCCCGCGAGCTTCCCGTGACAGCCGCCGCTGTTGCACCCGAGTTTCGTGAACACCGGCACCACTTGGTTCGTGAAGTTCAGCGGCAGGTTCTCGCCCACGCTCTTCACTTCGAGCGGCACGCGCACACTCTTCCCGGCGGCGCTGATCACGAGTTCGCTCGCGCCGTTGCCGCGCGGCACCACGCGCCCGCCGGCCAGCACCGCCGCCGACTTACCGTCCGCGACCGTGACTTGCGCCTCGTGGGTGAGGTCCGCGAGGCGACCGTCGTTTAGGGTGGCCGTGACGACGAGTTGCGCCGCGTCGTCTTGCCCGGTGAGCGCGACTTTCTGCGGATGAACGCTAACGCTCTTCACGTCGGCCGGTTTCACCTCCGCGGCGCGCGAGTGCGGCGCGAGCGCGGCGAGCGCGACCAGAACGGCCCAAGTGCGGGCGCGGGAAATCGACATGCGAGAAGCCCTCGGGGAGGGTGTCAAAGGCGGGTTCGACGCGGGCGCGACGTTCGGCAGGTAGTGTGATTCTCGCTCAAGTTCGAGCCGAGTTCAAGTAGAAAGCCGCGCGCCACGAACCCGATCGCGGTTCGTTGTCGCGCGAGCCGGGGTTCGTCCCGCGGCCCGCAGCGCGCGTCACCGCGCGCCGCCGCGCTCCGCCACGAGCAACATCTTCTTGCGGTGCAGGCCGCCGGCGTAGCCGGTCAGCGC
>JALHNS010000185.1 GCA_022843445.1 Gemmata sp. | reverse complement strand
GCGCCGCGCCGAAGCCCGCGAGCGGCGGCACCCCGGTGGTGCTCTACGTCGCGCTCGGCTGGGCCGTGCTCGCCACGCTGCTCGCGGTGTACGGGCTGGTGTTCCGGTACGGCTCCCGCATCGACCCCGGCCACCCGCTTTCGACCGTGCCGGACACCTACGGCGAGTTCGGCCCGGCGCAGCGCAAGAACCCCGCCACCGGGCGCGTCAACGGCGACCTCGAACTGCCCAACGACCAGCGCGCCCAGTTGGGCCAAACGCTGAAGGTGGGCCAACTGGAAGTGACGCCCAAAGAGATCGTGCGCCGCAAACTGCAGATCGTCGAGGACCGCGGCGCGGGCGAGGGCAAACCGGTCGATCGCGGGACCGCGCTGGTGATGAAACTGGAGATCGTGAACAGGTCCGGCGGGCCGCTGCACCCGATGGACCCCGCGTTCCTGCGCACCAGCGACGCGAAGAACCAACCGCTCACGCGCCTCGTGGTGGGCCGGAGCACGTTCTACGGCGGGGCCATCCCGTGGCCGTTCCAACAGCCGACCGTGCGCCGGCGCGAGAACCAACAGAAGCACGATTACGAACCGCTAACCGCCGGCGAAACGCGCGAGTACGTGGTGTTCACCGACGATCAGAAACCGGACATCCTGCGGGCCGTGGCCGCGGCGAAGGAACCCATCCAGTGGCGCGTGCAGGTGCGCAGCGGGCTGCTCGACATCGACGGCAAACAGTACCCCATCACGTCGGTGTTCGCGGTCGACTTCAAGAGTTCGGACATTACCAACCCGGGGTGAGCGCCTTTCGGCGAACCGCGCGGGGCGGTTCGCTATCCTTTCAGCATGACCGACCGCGAGTTCGCTCTCGATGTGGTGCGCCGGCTTCAGGCCGCGGGGTTCACCGCGCTGTGGGCCGGCGGGTGCGTGCGCGACGAACTGCTCGGCCTGACCCCACAAGACTACGACGTCGCCACGTCGGCGCGCCCCGAACAACTGCGGCCACTCTTCAAGCGCCGCAACGAGATCGGCGCGCACTTCGGCGTCGTGCAGGTCATCGGGCCGCGCGGCGCCGACCGCGAATGGCTCACCATCGAAGTCGCCACGTTCCGCTCCGACGGCGCGTACGTCGACGGCCGGCGGCCGGAAAGCGTCGTCTTTTCGTCGCCGGAACTCGACGCCCAGCGCCGCGACTTCACCGTGAACGGCATGTTCTTCGACCCGGTGAAGGGCGCACACCTCGACTTCGTCGGCGGCCGCGCGGACCTCGCCGCCAAAGTGCTGCGCGCGATCGGCGACCCGCACGCGCGGTTCGCGGAGGACAAGTTGCGCATCCTGCGCGCCGCGCGCATGGCGACGCGCTTCGAGCTGAGCATCGAACCGGTCACGTTCGCCGCGGCGCGCGAGATGGCGAGCGACATTCGCGTCGTGTCCGCGGAGCGCATCGCGGAGGAGCTGCGCAAGCTGTTCGCGCACAAGCACCGCGCCCGCGGGCTGAGCCTGCTGAACGAACTGCAACTGCTCCCGCCGGTGCTGCCGGAATTGCACGGCGAAGCGCTCGTCCGCGGCGCGCGGGCGGTCGCGGCGCTCGGCGCGGCGGCCTCGTTCGAACTGGCGTTCGCCACGGCGCTGCACGCGCTCGCGCCGAAGGCGGTGGAAGCGGTCGCGGAGCGGCTGAAGCTCTCGAACGGGGAAACCGCGCGGCTCGTGTGGCTCGTGCAGAACCGCGAGGCGCTCGTCGATGCGCCGGCGATGCGGGCGAGCAGACTGAAACCGCTGCTCGTTCACCCCGGGATCGGCGAACTGCTGGCGCTGCACCGCGCGATCGCGGTTGCGGGAGCAAAGGCGGACGCGCACGTCGCGTTCTGCGAAGGCGTGCTGCGCGACACGCCGGCGCACGAACTGAACCCGCCCCCGGTGGTGACGGGCGAGCACCTGATCGCGCTGGGGCTGAAGCCCGGTCCCGCGTTCAAGCGGCTGCTCGATGCCGTGCGGGAGGCGCAACTGGAAGGTCGCGCGAATTCGACGGAACAGGGGCTGGCGCTCGTTCGGGAGCTGGCACCTTCGCTTCCACCACGGCCGTAGCGGGCTTCGGGCCGCGCACCACTTCGCGCCACCAGAAGCCGAGAAGCGCCCGCGCCGTGCGCGGCACCTCGCGCAGCGACACCTTGCTTTCGCCGCCGGCCCGCGGCCGGTGCGTGACGGGGCGCTCGGCCACTTCGAAGCCGAGTTGCCGCGCCCGCGTCAGCATTTCGGTGTTCACGAAGAAGCCCTTGCTGGTCGGCAGCAACTGCGCGAGCGCCTCGCGGCGGAACACTTTCAGCGCGCAATCTACGTCCCGCACGCGGGTGCCCAGAAGCGCGCGCGCGAGCACGTTGTAGCCCCACGAGAGGAACCGGCGCTTCCACGGGTCTTTGCGGTCCGCGCGGTAGCCCACCGCGATCGGCACCTCCCGCGCGAGGCGCGCCAGCGGGGCCAGATCGGCGAGGTCGAACTGGCAATCCGCGTCGGTGAACGCGACCAACTCGAACCGCGCGGCCTCGAACCCGGTGCGCAGCGCCGCGCCGTACCCGCGATTCACGTCGTGCCGCACGAGACGTGCGTTCGGGGCCGTTTCGATCGCGCGCAGCGCTTCGGTTGCGGTGTCGTCGACGCTGCCGTCGTCCACCACGATCACTTCGAACTGCTCGAAGTGCACCGCGAGCGAATCGTGCGCTTCGCAGACCGCGCGGGCGATGACGGCGGCTTCGTTGAATGCGGGCAGCACGAGGCTGATTCCGGGTGCGTCCATACGTGGCAACTCCGAAGGGTACGCGGGAATAGCAAGGTGCGCAGTTCGCGTAAAGGCCGGCTCCGAAGAAGGGTCCGCTCGCGGAGCGAGCGGTGAGACGCGATGAAGAGTGCTGATCCGCGGTTTCGTCCCGGTTCCCGCGCCGCCGGGCAATGCGAGCGGACCGCACTTTCGAGCGCGTGCGCGCAAATAGCACTTGCCAACTCCGAATCTTCGGTTACAAATAGAACACCAAGACTGCTGTTTGCCGCGGAGGGCGAAGCGTGACGCTTTTAAGCCGCAAGGCCGATTACGCTCTGCTGATCCTTTCGTATTTGAACGAGCACAAAACCGGCGGCACGGCCCGCGCGGTCGCGGAGCAGTTCGGCCTCTCGCGGGCGTTCATCGCGAACATCCTCAAACAGCTCTGCCAAAAGAAGCTCGTCGTCAGCCACCGCGGGGTGAAGGGCGGCTACGCCCTCGCGCGCGACGCCGCGAGTGTCACCCTCGCGGACCTGCTCGAAGCGGTGGAAGAGGACTTCCGGCTGACCGTGTGCAACAACTCCGAACACGCGCACGACGCGACGTGCGAGCACTCCGCCAACTGCACCGTGAAGGGCCCGCTCGCGGAGGTTCACGCGCGGCTGGTGGGTGTGCTCCGCGGGGTGTCGCTCGCGGACGTGTTCGGTAGCGCGCGGCCCTCAGCGCTGCAATCGCTCACCCTCCTGAACGCGCCCGCGACCGCGTGCGCCCCGGTTGAGTCGTTCCCCGCATAACGGTTGGCTCCTCAGACGCACGCACTCAAAGGACGAAGGCTCGAACCATGACCGCGATGCCGATCTACATGGACAACAACTCGACCACCCGCACCGACCCGCGGGTGGTGGAAGCCATGCTGCCGTACTTCACCGAGCACTACGGCAACGCCGCGAGCCGCAACCACCCGTTCGGCTGGGAAGCCGAAAGCGCCGTAGACGACGCGCGCGAGCACATCGCCGCGATCATCGGCGCGTCGGCGAAAGAAGTGATCTTCACCAGCGGCGCGACCGAGAGCAACAACCTCGCGATCAAGGGCGTCGCGGGGATGTACAAGAAGAAGGGCAACCACATCGTCACGCAGGCCACCGAGCACAAGGCCGTGCTCGACACCTGCAAGCGCCTCGAGCGCGACGGGTATCAGGTGACGTACCTGCCGGTCGACAAGTTCGGGCAGGTGCACCCGGAGCAAGTGGCCGAAGCGCTCACCGAGAAGACGATTCTCGTGTCGATCATGGCCGCGAACAACGAGATCGGCACGCTGCAACCGATCCGCGAGATCGGGAAGCTGTGCAAGAGCAAGGGTGTGCTGTTCCACACCGACGCGGTGCAGGCCGTGGGCAAGATTCCGCTCGATGTCGAAGACATGGGCATCGACCTGCTCAGCCTCACCGGGCACAAGATTTACGGACCGAAGGGCGTGGGCGCGCTGTACGTGCGTAAGAAGGACCCGCGGGTGCGGCTCGAAGCTCAGATCGACGGCGGCGGGCACGAGCGCGGCATGCGCTCCGGCACGCTCGCGGTGCCGCTGATCGTGGGCCTCGGCAAGGCGTGCCAGATCGCCCGCGCGGAGATGTCGCAGGAAATCGAGCGCACGTTCCGGCTCCGCGAGCGGCTGCGCACCGGTATCATGAGCAAGCTGCCCGAATCGTATCTGAACGGCCACCCCACCGAGCGCCTCCCGGGCAACGCGAACATCAGCTTCGCGTACGTGGAAGGCGAAGGGCTGATGATGGGGATCAAGGCCGTCGCGGTGTCCAGCGGTTCGGCCTGCACGAGCGCGAGCCTCGAACCGAGTTACGTGCTCCGCGCGCTGGGCGTGGGCGACGAACTGGCGCACTCCAGCATCCGCTTCGGCCTCGGCCGGTTCAACACCGAAGCGGACGTGGACTTCGTGGTCGATCTGGTGGTGAACGAGGTGACGCGGCTGCGCGAAATGTCGCCGCTGTACGAGATGGTGCAACAGGGCATCGACATCAAGAAGATCGAGTGGGCGCACCACTAGGGGTTGAGCTTGTTGCCGTTAGCTGTTGGCTGTTAGCCAGAAATGCCACGGCGCGAACGACGGCTTCATCTCTGCCCCGCTGGCCAACGGCCAACAGCTAACAACTAACAGCTTCTGGAGACAGCCATGCCATACAGCGAGAAAGTGCTCGACCACTACAACAACCCGCGGAACGTGGGGAGCTTCGACGCGGCCGACCCGAACGTGGGTACCGGTCTCGTGGGCGCGCCGGAGTGCGGCGACGTGATGAAGCTACAGATCCGCGTGAACCCCGAGACGGGCGTCATCGAGGACGCGAAGTTCAAGACCTTCGGGTGCGGGTCGGCCATCGCGTCCAGCAGCCTCGCCACCGAGTGGCTCAAGGGCAAGACCGTGGGCGAAGCGCTCGCGATAAAGAACACCGAGATCGTGGAAGAACTGGCGCTGCCGCCGGTGAAGGTCCACTGCTCGGTGCTGGCCGAAGACGCGATCAAGGCCGCGATCCAGAACTACCAAGCCAAGAGCGAATCGGAACCGGCTTCGGCGAGCGCGCCGGCGGTTTCCGCAGACGTTCAGCCGGCGGCGGTGTAACGTTCCGCCGCGGTCCGTGGTATAATTCACTTACACCCTCCACACCGAACCGAAAGGGCGCAGCATGTCTACCGCCGTTGCCGAACCGACCACGCTCGAACTGGGCCGCACCAGCGCGCCAACCGTGGTCACCCCGCCGCTCACCGTGACCGAAAAGGCCGCGAGCGAGGTGAAGCGGCACATCGCCGACATGATCGAGAGCAAGCAGATCGAAGCCGACGGCAAGCTGTACCTGCGCGTGCGCGTGCAGGGCGGCGGGTGCAGCGGGTTCCAGAACAAGCTGGACCTCGACGCCAAGTACGACGAGAAGACCGACCACAAGTTCGAGTTCCACGGTATCGAAGTGGTGATCGACAAGCGCTCGATGCTGTACCTCGACGGCGCGGTCGTGGACTTCCACGACGACCTGAACAAGCGCGGGTTCACCGTGACCAACCCGAACGCCAAGGGCACCTGCGGCTGCGGCAGCTCGTACTCGATGTGAGCCGCGAATAGCCGTCAGCTTTCGGCTTTCAGCCAGACAAGTGCTTGCTGAACGCTGGCGGCTGAAGGCTGAGAGCGATCATGAACGACCACTTCGCCCGCCTCGGTCTGCCGAGGCGGTTTTCGCTGAGTGCGGACGAACTGGAGCGCGCGTACCTCGCGCGCTCGCGGGCCGCGCACCCGGACTATCACCTCGCCGGGGCCACGTCGGACCTGACCGCGAGCCTCGAACTGTCCGCGGCGCTGAACGAAGCGCACGCCGCTCTCCGCGACCCGTTCGCGCGCGCCGAACATCTGCTGCAGTTGCACGGCGGGCCGAGCGCCGCGGAGCAGAAGCAGGTTCCGCCGGCCTTCCTCGCGGAGATGCTGGAGGCGCGCGAAGCGGTGGAAGCCGCCCGCGGGAACGAGGAGGAGTGTCGGGCTCTGGAATCGGCGTTTGCGGTTCGGTTCGATAAACTGATGGCGGAGGTCGCGGCGCACTTCGACGCGCTGGACGCGCTCCCCGAATCCGACGCGGGCCGCGCGAGCCTGTTGGTGAAAGTGCGTGCGTGTTTGCACGCGGCGAAGTACGTTCGCGGGCTGATTCGAGACCTGACCGCTGACTGAACCGAGGAGCCGTCGTGTACGAGTCCGCGAACCTGAAGAAGATCAAGCAGATGCGGGAAGCGGCCCCGGAGGGCATGGCCGCGTTCGACGCGCTGAACGCCGCGGTGTTCAAAGACGGCGCGCTCTCGCTGAAGGTGAAGGAACTGATCGCGGTCGCGGTGGCGGTGACGACGCAGTGCCCGTACTGCATCGAGGTTCACGTGAAGAAGGCGAAGGCGGCGGGCGCGACCGAAGCCGAACTGACCGAGGCGACGCTGGTGGCCGCGGCGCTGCGGGCCGGCGGCGCGGTCACGCACGGCACACACGCAATTGCGTAACGACCCCGGGCGTTTAACTCAGCGGTTAGAGTGCCTCCCTTACAAGGAGGAAGTCGGGGGTTCGAATCCCTCAACGCCCATTTGGCCCCCCGGACCGCGCGGCGCACATCACTTCCCCCCGCGCTCGGAGCGGCGAGAGCAACCACTTCTGATCCGAGTCTTCGGTTCCGAGCGCACCAACCTACGGCGGCCGCGGCACGGCGGGAACGACACTCGACTACTCGAACGCACGCGCTTCCCGCGGCCCGCGGCGTCGGGTATGCTCGCGGAACCTTTTCCTTCGGAGCTGCTGCTATGCCTTCTCCCACGCGCCGCACGTTTCTGGCTACGTCCGCTGCCGCCGCCACCGCGCTTTCCGCTTCGCGCGTGTACGGGGCGAACGAGAAGCTCACCATCGGCCTCATCGGGAGCGGGAACCGCGGGCGCACCATCGCCAGCGAGTGCGTGAAGGCCGGGCACCACGTCGCGGCGACCGCGGATGTGGGCAAGTTCCGGCTCGATTGGATCGCCGCGCAACTCGCGCTCGCGGGCCAGAAGGAAAAGCCCGCGGCGTACGACGACTACCGCAAGTTGCTCGATCACAAGGGGCTGGACGCGGTCATCATCGCGACCCCGGACCACCACCACCGCGACCAACTCTTCGCCGCGATGGAAGCCGGGCTGCACGCCTACATCGAGAAGCCGCTCAGCCACACCATCGAACAGGGCAAAGAGATGGTGACGGCGGTGCGCAAAGCGAAGCGCATCGTACAAGTCGGCAACCAGCGGCACAGCGGCGAACACTGGGCGCGCGCGAAAGACGTGATTCAGTCCAAGGACTTCGGGCAACTGGTGTGGGTGAAGGTGTGGGACTGCCGCAACTGGATCAAACGCGACCCGTTCGCGCCGCCGAAGGACTTCGGCAAAGTGCAAATCGCGGGCATCAACTGGGACGCCTTCCAAGGCCCCGCGAAGAAGCGCGAGTTCGACGCGACGCGGTACTGGGCGTGGCGCTGGTTCTGGGACTACGCCGGCGGCCTCATCACCGACATCGGCGCGCACCAATTGGACATCGTTCAGTGGCTGAGCGGTGTGAACGCGCCTAAGAGCGTGACCGCGAACGGCGGCGTGTACCACTTCAAGCACTGGGAAACGCCGGACATGGTTCACGGCGTGTGGGACTACGGCACCTTCACCGCGACGTTCGCGGTCGAGTTCATCAACGGTTACGACGGCGTCGGGGCGACCTTCTACGGCACCAAACAGACGCTCCACGCCGACGCGGACGCCGGCGGCACGATCAAGCTGTTCGACAGCATCGACAAGTTTACGCCCGCGCTGAAGCCGAAGGCGGAGTGGAAGGTGGAGAACGAAACGCCGCTCCATGTGCGTAACTGGCTCGCGGCGGTGAAGGACAACAAGGACCCGAGTTCGCCGATCGAGCTGGGGCACCGCGTCATCACCGCGGCGCACTTGGCGAACGTGGCGTACCGCACCGGGAAGAAAGTGGTGTGGGACGACGAGAAGGAAGTGATCGTGAACTCGTAAGAGGTGCAGCGCGTCTTGTAGGTCGCGGTCGAGCGAGGCTTTGCGAGCGAGGCCCGACGGCGAGATAGCGACACGAGAAACGCTTGCGTTCTTTGCATTGCAAGACACGCAAGCGTTTCAATCGAAGGTGATTGGCCGTCGGGCCTCGCGGCGAAGCGCCGCTCGACCGCGACCTACAAGAGGGCCGCATGTCCGAAGAAGCCGCGTTCCTGATGGCGCTGAAGGCGAACCCGGCCGACGACACGGCGCGGCTGGTGTACGCCGATTGGCTCGACGAACACGACCAACCGCACAAGGCCGAATACCTGCGCGCGGTGGTCGAAGTGGTCCGCGAAGCGTGCGGAATTGAAACGCTGGACGCACTCGCCGGGCGCGTCGATCCAGAATGGGCGGTGGATGCTGCCGCACGGTTCGCGCTCGTATTGGAGTCTTACGAGGCCGGGCGCAAGATCGACGCGATCAAGATCGTTCGGGAAATCACCGGAATGGGCCTCGGAGAAGCGAAGGAGTTCGTGGAGAAAATCCCGTCCGGGTTCCTCTACCGGACCACCGGCGAAGGCGCGTACGGGGTTCAGCGGTATTTCGGGGCGGGGCGCGTTCGGCCGACGGCCGACATCGCGAATGTCAGCGCGCGGCAACCGTCCACAGTTTCGTTTTCGGTGGTAGCGACACTCGAACTGCTCAACAATTGGGACGAGGTCGCGGTTGATCCCGAAGCACTTGTCACGTTCCGCGAATTCGTTGCCAAGGCGCTCGGCGTTACGGTCGAGAAGGCGACCGAACTGACGGAGACGTTCTACCACGTTGTCGTGGCTGAGAACCTGACCTACGGCCGCGCGGAAGAGTGCCGCACGCGCAACCAATCTCTACTTCCGCCGAATGATGCACGCGCGGACTGGTTCGTAAATCTCTACAAGAGTCTCCACCTGACAAACTCTCGGTAACGGTCACGTTCGTCTGCGCTAACGCCTCGCGGGTGCCGCATGTCCGAAGAAGCCGCGTTCCTGATGGCGCTGAAGGCGAACCCGGCCGACGACACGGCGCGGTTGGTGTACGCCGATTGGCTCGACGACCACGACCAGCCGCATAAGGCCGAATACCTGCGATTGGTCGCGGAGTTGGCGCGACAATCGGACGACGTTGCCGAGCATCCACAGGCTTCGCGTGTGGTCGAACTTGGGGAACAGCTCGCAGACGGATGGCGCTACGCGGCGGGTTCTCGGTTCTCGCTCGTTGTCGATGACTTCTACGACTTGGTCAAGACGATCCGATGGTATCGTGAAATCACGGGTGATGGATTAGGTGAAGCAAAGGTCGCGCTCCAAAGCGCGCCGCACGCGATTTACGCTTGCGTGCCGTTCGAGGCTGCGCACGCTGCGTGGAGCTTGCACCCAACTGGAAGCTGTCGGTTACGCATCACGCATGGAACTGTGCGCCAAGATAATACATGCAACTATCAGCTTTCAATCCGTGCTTCTCTCTCGCGTTCGCGATCGACCGAAGCGGAATTCGCGCCTGTTCCGTCTGCCGTGCGCGAAACACTGAACCGGTGCTTCTTGCGAGCGGGCTTGGTGCTGAGCGACGAGACGATGCGTGCCGTTCGTTCTGAATCGGGGTTTGTCCTCGCACTGGGTTTATCTTGGGATCATGCGCGTGGACGCATTGGCGAGTTCTTTGCGCGCTCCATCCAGCCGCTGCGACTGTTGGGAATTTGGGAACTCTGGATCACGCGCAGTTCGGAACCGTTGTAACCGCTAAACGCTGAGGCTCTCCCATGTTCATCTACGAAAAAGCGCCGTTCCCCTCGTGTCACGCGTCCACCGTTGTGGAGCACGAGCCGGGGAAGCTCATGGTCGCGTTCTTCGGTGGGAAGGACGAGGGCGCGAAGGACGTGCAGATTTGGGGCAGCGTGTTCGACGGCAAGAAGTGGGGCGAACTCGTGCTGCTCGGCACCGAACCGGGGCAGCCGACGTGGAACCCGGTGCTGTTCAAGACCGCGAAGGGCACGTTCTTCCTCTGGTACAAGGCCGGGCCGAAACCGGACAACTGGACCGGCTACGTCCGCACGTCGGGCGACAGCGGCAAGACGTGGAGCAAGCCGGAGATGATGCCGTCCACGTTCATGGGGCCGGTCCGCGCGAAACCGATTCAGTTGGGCAACGGAACGATCCTCGCGGGGACGTCGTGGGAGAGCTACAAGAACTGGGTGCCGTTCGTGGACCGCTCCGCCGACGACGGGAAGACGTGGGCGCGCTCGAACCCGTTCCCGGTAGAAGGTAAGTTCAACCAGATTCAGCCCACGCTCTTCGAGACGAAGGACGGCCACGTCGTCGCGCTCACGCGCTCCCGCGACCCGCGGGTGATTTGCAAAGCGGTGTCGAAGGACGGCGGCGTCACGTTCGGTGCGAGCGAACCCACCGACCTCCCGAACCCGAGCGCGGGCATCGACTGCGTGCGCACGAAAGCCGGCGACGTGTTCCTGATCTACAACCCGGTGGCGCTGCTGCGGTCGCCGATTTCGCTCGCGCGCTCCACCGACGACGGGAAGACGTGGAAGCGCGTGGCCGATCTGGAAACCGAAGCGGGTGAGTACTCGTACCCCGCGATGATCGAGAGCGCCGCGGGCACGCTGGAAATCACCTACACGTGGCGGCGCACGCACATCAAGCACGTTAGCGTGGACCCGAAGAAGTACCGGGGGTGATTTCAAAGTGGTCCGCTCGCTCCGCGAACGGTGCTGTGCGGCGATGTCGGCTTTTGCGAAGTGCTCGAAGCCTCAATCGCGCGCAAAGCGCCGCTCGCGGAGCGAGCGGACCACTCTCTCACTACAATACTCCTCGGTTTTGGGGCGGTGCCTCACACCTGTAACCGCCCCTCTGCCGGTCGCACCTCCCGCGCGCGTCGCGCGGCACCGCGTCCGGTTCTCGAAACCGCATCCCATGAGCGACCCGTCTGGTTCCCACGCGGAGCCGGGCAAGCAAGCGGCCCCGCACCAGTCGTTCTGGCTGTGGGTCATGTGCTTGACCGGCGTGGACTACTTCTCCACCCTCGGCTACCAGCCGTCCATCGCGTACCAGAACGCGGGCCTGCTCGCCCCGTTCGCGACGGTCGTGCTCGTGCTCGTCACGCTGTTCGGCGCGCTGCCGGTGTACGCGTACATCGCGAAGAAGTCGTTCGAGGGGCAAGGCTCCATCGGGATGCTCGCGAAGTTGGTGTCCGGCTGGCCGGGCAAGATCATGGTGCTCGTGCTGCTCGGCTTCGCCGCCACCGGGTTCGTCATCACGAAGACGCTCTCCGCCGCCGACGCCGCGGTTCACCTGATCGAGAACCCGAATTGGCCGTGGAAGCCCGAGCACGGCGAGAGCGTCACCGCGCAGCAGATCGGCGTGACGATGGTCATGCTCATGCTGCTCGGCGCGATGTTCATGCGCGGGTTCCGCGAAGTCATCGGCCTCGCGGCCGGCATCGTGTTCGTGTACCTTGCGCTCAACCTGATCGTCCTCGGGTACGGCATCAACTACCTGACCGAGCACCCGGAGAAACTGCAAGCGTGGTTCGACCGCCTCGGTCGGGGCGAGTGGTACTTGTCCGAAAACCCGATCGGCGCGGTGGGCGGGATCGGCGGAATGATCGCCGTGAGTTTGCTGCTGTTCCCGAAGCTCGCGCTGGGCCTCAGCGGGTTCGAAACGGGCGTCGCGGTGGCGGCACACGTGCGCGGCCGCCCGGACGACGACCCGAAGCACCCGCGCGGGCGCGTCCGGAACCTGCGGAAGCTGCTCATCACGGCGGCGGTCATCATGTCGGTGTACCTGATGGCGTCGTCGGTGGTGGTGAGCGCGCTCATCGAGCCGAGCCAGATCACGCCGGTAGCGCCGCAGGGCGGGTTCCCGAAGGGGCCGGACGGCAAAGAGTTGCACCACGTCGAGGACTGGCCGAAGAAGCCCGCGGCCGGGCGCGCGCTCGCGTACCTCGCGCACGGCGAAGGGGGCTACGGCAAGGCCATCTGCCCGCTGTTCGGTCCGACGTTCGGCACGATCTACGACATCAGCACCATCGTGATCCTGTGGTTCGCAGGCGCGAGCGCGATGGTGGGCCTGCTGAACCTCGTTCCGCAGTACCTCCCGAAGTACGGGATGGCCCCGGACTGGGCGCGGGCCGTGCGCCCGCTCGTGCTGCTGTTCACGGCGGTGAACTTCCTCGTCACGTTCGTGTTCAAGGCGAACGTGGACGCGCAGGGCGGGGCCTACGCTACCGGCGTGCTCGTGCTCATGACGAGCGCGTGCGCGGCCGCGGTCATCGACGTGTGGCGCGAGCGCCAAGGGCCGTGGTACCGGCGGCTGTCGTGGCCGTTCGCGCTCATCACGCTCGTTTTTGTTTACACCACACTTGCGAACGAGATCGAGAAGGGGTTCCAAGGGCTGGTGATTTCGCTGTTCTTCATCGCAACGATCCTGCTCACGTCGCTGTGGTCGCGGGTGCGGCGCAGCCGCGAACTGCGGTTCGCCGGGTTCAAGATTTCGGACCCCGAGTCGCGGTTCCTCTGGGACACGATCCGCGACCTCGAAATCACGGTGCTCGTGCCGCACCGGCCGGGGCGGCGCAGCCTCGCGGCGAAGGAGGCGCAGATCCGGCGCGAGCACCGCATCCCGCGCGACCTGATGATCGTGTTCGTGGAAGTGGAACTGGACGACACGAGCGACTTCCTCAACGAACCGGACCTGTGGGTGAAGCAGGAAGAGGGGCGCTACGTGGTAAAGATCACAGGCGCCGCCTCGATCGCGCACACGCTCGCGGCGCTGGCGCTGGAAATGGCGAAGGTGGGCCGGCCGCCCGAAGTTCATTTCGGCTGGTCGGACGAGTCGCCGCTCTCGGTGAGCTTCGGGTTCCTGCTTTTCGGTGAGGGGAACGTGCCGTGGATGGTGCGCGACCTGATTCGCCGCTCGGAGCCGGACGAAACGAAGCGCCCGGTCATCATCATCGCCGGCAGCGCGTAACAAGAGTAGGTCGCTCGCTCCGCGAGCGACCGTTCGCGCACCGAACACCGTTTTGGTAGTTGCGAGCGCCGATGGCACCTCGCGGAGCGAGTGGCCGACACTTGAAGAGCACTTACTCCCCGCGAGCGTCCCACACGGCGGTGTGCCCGTCGCCCGCCGTCACCAACACCTTGCCGTTCGCGGCGAACTCGACGTGCGTGACCGGGCCCGCGTGGCGGCGCACCGCGAGCAGCGCCTGCCCGGTGCGCGCGTCCCAGACCCGCA
>JALHNS010000184.1 GCA_022843445.1 Gemmata sp. | reverse complement strand
GCCGACGCCGGCGGTTCGACAGGCAGTTTCCTTCTGGTATCCGTACGATACCCAATCGTGCTGATCCGCAACCGTTGGTAGAAACCCGCGCTGAGGCACCGGGCAACAAAGCAGAATGGTAGCCCGGCGCGTCAGCGCGGGCGGACGCACTTCAACGCGCTTCGGTAGGAGGTCGGAACCGCTCGGTCGGTGTCCGTGAATCGGTGTTGGCGAAGCCGCCGCCCCCGGTGTCGGGAGCGGGCCGCGCGCCGGGATCACTTCGCGAAGACCACGGTCCCGCCGACAACGGTCGCGCGGACCGTGACGTCCCTCACCTCGTTCACCGGGCACGTCATCAAGTCGCGGTCCAGCACAATCAGGTCGCCGAGTTTCCCGACCTCCAGCGAGCCGCGCTCCTTCTCTTCGTTGTGCAAAAAGGCGTTGTTGATCGTGTACAGCCGCACGGCCTGTTCGCGGGTGAGCGCCTCGGCCGGTTGGTGCGTTCCGCCGCGCTCTAGCGCGCGCGTGAGCGCCACCCAGATGCCCAGCCACGGCGACCACGGGTTCGTGCTGTCCAGCGGGTCGAACCGCAGCATGTGGTCGCTCCCGCCGCCCACGGTCGTGTACTTCAGCCACGATTGGTACGGTTGGAACCAGCGCATGCGCTCCTCGCCGAGTACCTTCAGTAGCGTTCCGCCGTCCTTGTAGAGCCACGCGGGTTGCACGTCGGCGCACACGCCGAGCCGCTGGCACCGTTCGAGGTTCAACAGGCTCGGAAAGTTCGCGTGCGTGATGCAGAACCGCAGCGGCTTGATCGGCGCGATCTTGTTTGCGAACTCGTAGGCGTCGAGCAGCGAGTCCATCGCGCCCTCGCCCGCGCAGTGCGCCGTGACCTGCCACTTGCGCTTCGCGGCCTCTTCGACCACCACCTGAAGTTGATCCGGCTTGATGAACAGCAGCCCGCGGTAGTCGTCTTGAGTGATCTGGTAGGTCTCGCCGCGCGGCCACGGCTTGCGCATGTACGCGGAGCCGTTCAGCATGCCGCCGTCGAGGAACAGTTTGATCGGGCCGACGCGCACCCACTCGTCGCCCGCCCCGGTGGGGCCTCCGCGCCCGTCCGCGCCCGCGAGCGCGTCTAAACGCTTTCCGATGTCTTCGCGGCTCCCTCCCGCGCCGAAACTGCGGGCGACGTTCACGCGCAGTGTGAGTTCGTTCGCCTTCTGAAGAGACAGGTACAAGTCGAGGTCGCCGCGACCGGCGTTGCGGTCCGCGATGCTCGTGATGCCGTGCCGGTTGTACAGCCCGAACAGCTTCAGCACCGCGGCGCGTTTCTGAGCGGCCGTCACGTTGTCGCCGCCGCCGGGAACACCTTTCAGAACACCGTATGCGTTTCGCAGCATCCCGGTGGGCTCACCGGTCTTTTCGTCCTTCACCACTTGACCCGCGGGCGGGTCTTTGGTGTCCTTCGTTACGCCGCTCACTTCGAGCGCCTTGCTGTTTGCGACGCCGGCCGGCCCCGCGTGGTACAGCACCGGGTGTTTCGGGGACACCGAATCCAGCTCCGCTTTCGTGGGGAACCGCGCCTCTTTCAGGCGCGTGGGGAAGGCGTAGCGGATGACGATCCACTTGCCTTCGGGCAGTTCGGCCGCGCGCTTCTTGATGTGGTCGAGCACTTCGGGAATCGAGCGCAACAGCGGGATCGGGTCGCCGACTTCGCCGAGCGCCGCGCCGACCGGGTGCGTGTGGCTGTCGTACAGCCCGGGCATCACGGTGTTGCCGGCGGCGTCGATCACGCGCGTCTTCTCGCCCTTGAGTTTCAACACGTCCGCGTTCGTGCCAACGGCGCACACCTTCCCGGCGCGCACCGCGACGGCTTCGGCCGTGGCGAACTTCGCGTCAACGGTGAGCACCTTCCCGTTGTGAACGATGAGGTCCGCGGGTTGGGCGAACAACGGCAGCGGCGCGAGGAGCAGCGCGGCGAGTGCGATGACGTGGCGCATGGCGGTTCCGGGGGTGAGAGCGTGCCGCGAGCATACGCGACCGGCGCGCGGCGCACCACCAAAACCCGCGCGCGGCGCGCGGGCGAACTACAATCGCAGTATGAACCCACCCCCGGACCGCGCGGCTTCGACGCTCATCACCGACGCGCGCCCGGTCGCGGGCGCGTTCCCGGCGTTCGTCGTGCTCGGCGAGTTGGGGAAGGGCGGCATGGGCACGGTGTTTCTCGCCGAAGACACCAAACTGAAGCGCAAAGTGGCGCTGAAGACGCTGCGGGCCGAATACGCGGCGCTCCCGGCCGACCGCGAGCGGTTCGAGCGCGAGGCCCGCGCCGCCGCCGCGGTGGAGCACGACAACATCGTGCCGGTGCTTCACGTCGGCGAAGCGGTGGACGGCACCCCGTTCATCGTGATGCCGCTGCTCAAGGGCGAATCGCTCGAAGCGCGGCTGCGGCGCGACCCGACGGTGCCACCGGACCTACTGGTGCGCGTGGCGCGCGACGTGTGCGCGGCGCTGGCGGCGGCGCACGCCGCGGGCCTCGTTCACCGCGACATCAAGCCGGCGAACATCTGGCTCGAGGGCGACCCGGCGGCCGCGGATCCGGCGGAGCGCGTGCGCCGGTGCAAGGTGCTCGACTTCGGCTTGGCGCGCCAGACCGGGCCGACCGATTCGCACCTGACAAGCCCGGGCGCGGTGCTCGGCACGCCCGCGTACATGCCGCCCGAACAGGCGCGCGGCGAACCCGCCGACGCCCGCGCCGACCTGTACAGCCTCGGCGCGACGCTGTACCGCATGGCGACCGGGCGGCTGCCGTTCGACGCGCCCACCCCGCTCGCGCTGCTGGTCGCGATTGCGGTCGAAGACCCACAGCCGGTACGCGCACTCGCGCCGCACCTGCCGCCGGCGCTCGCGCGCCTGATCGACCAACTGCTGAGTAAGGACCGCGAGAGCCGGCCACAAAGTGCGAGCGAAGTAGCTGCCGCTCTCGCGGCGCTTCCCGTGCAGCATGAAATGGGTGACACGCCGCCGGCGCGCGCCTCGATGGTCGCGCCCGCGCCGAACCCGCTGAGCACGTCGGCACCGCAGTTGCTGTCCGCGCACCGCGCAGCGCCGCCGGCGCGCCGGTCGCGCGCACCGCTGATCGCGGGCGGCGCACTGCTCGCGCTGCTTGTGCCGCTCGCGCTGTGGGCCGGTGGCGTGTTTCGCGGTAAGGAGCAACCGAAGGGTGACCCGCAAGCGAAGACGAACCCGAAAGTCGAAGGCACGCCGAAGGGGGTGCCGAAGGTCGAAACGAAGGCGGAGCCGAAGGTGGTGCCGAAGTGGGCGAACGACCCGGACCGCGCCGCGGCGCTGTCCGCCCTGTCGCTCGGCGGGTGCGTGTACGTGGACGACAAAGACGAGCAGATCGTTTCGCCGGCCGGGCTGCCGAACGGCCGCTTCCGGCTAAACTCGTTCACCCTCTTGGAGCACGCGAAGCCGACGGACGAGAGCCTCGCGCCACTCGCCGGGTGCCGCCACCTGTACACGGTCGGGCTGTCGCACACAAGCGCCGGCGACGGCGCGCTGAAGCACCTCGCGGGCAGCGACTCCCTCCGCTACGTCTACGCCGAGGGCACGGCGATCACGTCCGCGGGCGTGCGGCACCTCGCGGGGTGTTACAACTTGCTCGAACTGAACTTGAGCGCGACGCAAGTGGACGACACCGGGCTGGCCCATCTGCACAAGTGCGAGAAGCTCCATTTCCTCGCGCTCAACGGGACGTTCGTAACCGACGGTGGGGTCCGCGCCTTTCGCACCGCGGTACCGGGCTGCGCGGTCGAAACGCGCGGCCTGAAGTCGAAGAAGTAGCGCGCTACAGCGCCGCGCGCAGCGCGCGCAGGAAGCGCTCGACGTCGTCAATCGTGTTGTAGCCGTGGACCGCGACCCGCAGCCGCCCGGCGTGGCACATCACGTGAACGTTGGCCGCGTGCAGCCGCGCGTTCAGTTCGTCGGCCCGTGGGTGCCGGAACGCGACGATCCCCGCGACGCGCTCCGGTTCGTTCGGCGTCAGCAACTCCACCGGCAGCTTCTGCAACTCGCTCAGGCAGTGCAGGACGAGCGGGCGCGCCACGCGATCAATCTCACGAACGCCGACCGCGCGGATGTACTCCAACCCGGCGCGCACCGCGTACACGGCCGGGTAGTTCGGCATGCCCACGCTGAAACTCGCCGCGCCCGGTTTGCTCACCGCGCGCTCGAACCGGTTCGGCCCGAACGCGTCTTCGAGGTTGAACCACCCGCCCGCGGTGGCGGTCCACTCACTCGCGCGCGCCGCCGGCACGCCCACCAGCCCGCCGCCGTGCGTGCCGAGGCTCCACTTGTGCGTGCTGCTCACGATCAGGTCCGCGCCCGCTAGCGCCAGCGGCACGCGCCCCAGCGCTTGCGTCACATCCACCGCGAGCAGAGCGGGCGAGTGCTTCCGAACAGCGTTCGCGACTTCCGGCAGGTTGATGGTGAAGCCGTTGAAGAAGCTAACGAGCGACATCGTGACGAGTCGCGTTTTCGGCGAAAGGAGCGGCCCGAGGTCTTCGACGCGCAGCCCGCCGTTGCGCGCGCGCCACACCTTCGCGGTCGCCGGGCAACTCGGCTGGAGCCACGGCGTCGCGCCCGCGGGGAAGTCGAGGTCGTTCACGACCACTTCGTCGCCCGACTTCAGGTTCAGCGCGAGCGCCGCGAGGTTGTACGCTTCGGACGAACACGAGCAGATGCCGATTTCGCTCGCGCCGAGGCCGTAGAACTCCGCGGTCACAACCTTGAGCGCCTCCCACTCCGCCGCGTGCGGCTTGCGGCCGTCCATGCCCTGCTGTTTATCCGCGAAGTAGCGCGCGAGTGCCGCGCCGACGCTTGCAGGGGGAATGCCCTCGGCGGCGGTGTTCAGGTACGCGCGGTCCGCGAGCGTGGGAAAGTCCGACGCGCGCGATTCGGGGGTGAGCATCGGTGGAACCTCTTGGAGAGTGTGCAGCGAGCCTACACGCCCGCCGCGGCATCGGGTATCTTGCCACTCACGCGCACTCACGGGAACAGCACATGCCGACGCCCGCGATTCTCTGGGACGTGGACGGCACGCTCGTCAATACCGCGGAGCAGCACTTCCGCGCGTGGGCCGCGTTCGCCGCGGAAATCGGTCACGCGTTCACGCGCGCCCACTTCGCCGCGTCGTTCGGCATGCGCAATCCGGAGATCGTGCGCATGCTATTCGACGCAAACGCGAGCGACGAGCGGTGCGCCGAGTGGGGCGAACGCAAAGAGCAACTCTACCGCGCCTCGGTGCGGAGCGGCGGCGTGGAACTGCTGCCCGGTGTCGCGCGACTGCTGGCCGAATTCGCCGCGACCGGCTGGAAACAGGCGGTGGGCTCGTCCGCGCCGCTGGGCAACCTCGAACTCTTGCTCGGCGTCACCGATACGCAGAAGTACTTCGGCGCGGTCGTCACGGGCGACGACGTGCGCCGCGGCAAACCGGACCCGGAAGTGTTCCTCACCGGGGCGCGGAAGTTGGGCGTCGAACCGGCCGCGTGCGTCGTTCTCGAAGACGCGGTCGCGGGTGTGGAAGCGGCGCGGGCCGGCGGGATGAAGTGCGTCGCGGTCACGTTCGTGGGGCACCACCCCGCGGAGAAGCTGCGAGCGGCCGGGGCCGACATCGTGGTCGCGTCGTTGGAAGAACTGAGTGCGGAGCGGATCGCGGCGCTGGTCGCGGGGTGAGGTACGATGGACCTTCAACAACTGCACGCTCTCGCGGCGGAACACTTCTCCAAACACGGCCTGCGCGGCTGGACGTTCGCGCTGTCGAATTCGAAGCGCCGGCTCGGCGTGTGCAAGTACAAGCCGAAGCGCATCGAGATCGCGCGCTACTACGCCGAACACAACCCGGAGGCCGCGGTTATGGATACGCTGCTCCACGAAATCGCGCACGCGCTCGCCGGCCCCGAAGCCGGGCACGGGCCGAAATGGCGCGCGATCGCGGAGCGCATCGGGGCCACACCCAAAGCGTGCGACACGTCGCCGGACACCGTGATTCAACCCGGCGATTGGCAGGCCGTGTGCCCCGGGTGCAACCGCACGCACCACCGCTACAAGCGCCCGCGAGTGCTGAGCGGGTACCGCTGCCGGTGCCCGGCGAAGTCCCCGTTGGCGTTCGCGTTCGCCGGCGACCCCGTGACCACGCCGCCCGCGCTCCCGGTGCGCGAAGTGGTCGCGCGCTGGCTCGCGCCCTGCGCCGGGTGCGGCACGGTTCACAAGCGACTCAAGCGCCCGAAAACCGGGCGGTGGCTGTGCCGCTGCGGGCACCAGACCGAACTGAAGTGGACACCGAACCCGGAGGTCGCATGACGGCGCGCCCGCTCGAACTCGTGGACCGGCTCGCGAAGCTCTACACGCCGGTCGTGGCCGACGTGCTCGACAAACTCGGCTACCGCAATCAGTGCCTCGCGCCCCGCGTGCGGCCGCTGTGGCCGGAAGCGACGTGCGCCGGCTTCGCGCTCACGGTGCAAACCGTACCGGCGCGCGACACCGTGCCCGAACACCCCTACGCGGGCGAACTCGCGGCCGTCGACGCGCTTCAAAACGGCGACGTACTCGTCGTGTCCGAATCCGCGTGCAGCTTCTGGGGCGAACTGCTCTCCACCGCGGCGAAGTTTCGCGGCACGCGCGGCGTGATCCTCGACGGCCCGACGCGCGACTCCGGCGCGATCCGCGCGATGGGCTTCCCGGTGTTCCACGTCGGCTTCCACCCAGCGGACAGCATGGGCCGGCTCGACGTGGTCGCGCACAACGTGCCCATCACCTGCGCCGGCGTGCTGGTGTACGCGGGCGATTTGGTGCTGGCCGATCACGACGGTGTGGTGATTGTGCCGCGCGCCGCGTCGGAGGAAACGCTGCGCTTAGCGGAAGAGAAGGTGAGCGGCGAGAACCTCGTGCGCGACGCCCTCGCCGCCGGCATGACCACCACCGAAGCGTTCAAGAAGTTCGGCATCTTGTGAAGAGGGCGGATAAGAGTTATCCGCAGATTTCGCAGATAAACGCAGATTTGAAGACCAAGACAGAAGACAGTTTTCGACAGGAGTACAGGATGAAGTAGGGCGGGCGCACTATGAAGTCCAGAAATTGCATACTGTTACGTCAATTGAGGGCGAAAGTGCATCGGCGCACTGCCCGAACACGAACCGGCGAGACGTCCGAACGCCAGAAAATCTATGTTTTCCAGCAAGTTCAGCGTGCGCCTACAGTCGATCACGCCATCGAACCGGCGCGTGCGGTTCAAACGAAAATCGCAGGTTCAGGAGCGGCTACCCAGTTGGACTACCAACAAACTGCCAACTTCTGAACGCACACAATGTGCGATTTTCAAGGCATATATAGTGCGCCTGCCCTACAGGATGAAGAGGATACAGAATTGGACTCTTCAATCTGTATCGTGTTGATCCTGTGATCCTGTCAAAAATTCTTCTCTGTTGTTCTGTCTTCAAAATCTGCGTTCATCTGCGAAATCTGCGGATCAAACTCTTCTCTTCACCCCAGCGGATAGAGCGGTTTCCGAATCTGCTTGTACTCGAAGCGCGCGGCGTTGATGGCCGTGAGGCCGGGTGTGTCCACTTCGATGATCGTGCCGCCGACCGGGGCGTAGGCGGCCTTGTACGCGACCGCAGCCTTCACCACGATCACCTTCGCCAACCGCGGGTCGATGCCGAGGCTCGTCAGTTGCCCCAAGCTGAACGGCGGCGTGCGGAGTGAGTTCACGACGAGCACTTTCCCGTCCGCGAGGTCGAGCACGGCGGTGTGCCCCTGATCGTTCTGCCGCCGCCCGCCGTGGCGCGCTTCGGCTTCGAGCCACTTGCCGTCGTGAATGGAACGCACGAGGCCGCGCACGCTGAGCGTCGGGCCGTGCAGCGGCCCGGTACTGCCGCCCACGCGCACGGTCACGGTGCCGCCGACGCCCACGTCCTTCGCCTGCGCGACCGCGCCCGGCGCGTGCAACACCACCACGAAACCCTTCGCGTGCTTGTTCAACAACTCTTGCAGCAGCACGGTGCCGTCGCCGGCGCTCCCGCCGCCGATGTTGTCGCCGAGGTCGATCAACAGCGCCGGCGGTGCATCGCACGCGAGCGCGCGCGTCACGGCTTCTTCCGGCGAAGGGCAGCTCACGTTCAGTTGCTCGCGCACGTCCCACATCGCCGCGCCGAGTTCGTCCGCCACTTGCTTCGCCAGCTCCGGGTTGCCGTCGGTCACGGCGATCACGCTCGCGCCCATGTCGGGTACGTCCGCGTAGGGGAACCCGGCCATGAGGCTGACCGACAGCACCCCAAGGCGCTGCTCTGCGGCGCGCGCCGCGCGCATGAGGCCGGCCATTGGCTCGCGCGCGGTGTCTTGGCCGAGGAGGTTCAGGAGCATCGGCGGCTTGCTGACGTGACACACCGGCCGCACTTCGCCTTTCAGCGCGCGCGAAAGGAGCTGCGCCGCGACCACTCCGCGCTCGCGCTGATCGACGTGCGGGTACGTTTGGTAGCCCACAAGCGCGTTCGCGGTGGCCGCCATCTGCGGCGAGACGTTCGCGTGGAAGTCGAGTGTGACCGCGAGCGGCACGTTCGGCCCGAGCGCGGCGCGGACGCGGCGCAGCGTTTCGGCGTCCGCGTCCGGGTGCGTCGGCGTCACCATCGCGCCGTGGAGCGCGAGCAGCACGCCGTCCGGCCGCGCGAGCTTCAGGCCGGTGCAGAGCGCGCTCGTGAAGTGCTCGTAGAACTCGTCCGACACCGGGCCTGCGGGGGTGGCCCACGCCATCGCGACCGGTTCGAGCGCGAACCCGAACCGCTCCGCGCCCTCGATGAAGCCGCCAACTTCGTGGTGCGCGTCTTTCCAGATGGGTACGAGCGACGAGCCGTAGGTGAGGCTCCCTTCGCGGAACCGCGCGAGGTCCGCGGGGAGCGGCGCGAAGGTGTTGGATTCGTGCATGAACCCGCCGATTGCGACACGCATGACTCAACTGGGGTGAGGATTGCAGGGGCAGTGCGCGAGCGCCGCGTGCCTTTACTCATCCGGTTCGCGCGGCGGGCGTCAACCGAATTCGTATCCTTTCTAGGGGCTTTTTGGTTCGAGCGAACCTTACAACGAGGTGCTACCGTGCCTGTGAACGTGGCGGTTGTCGGTGCGACGGGTGCCGTGGGCGAACTGATCCGGAAGGTGCTCGTGGAGCGCAACTTCCCGGTCGGCTCGATCAAATTCTTGGCGTCCGAGAAGAGCGCCGGTAAACCTGTCGAGTTCGCGGGGAAACAGTACATCGTCCAGCCGCTGAGCGCCGAGGCGTTCGCGGGCGTCCAGATCGTGCTCAGCAGCACGCCGGGTTCGGTGAGCAAGCAGTGGTCGCCGGTCGCGGCGAAGGCCGGGGCCATCGTGGTGGACAACTCTTCCGCGTGGCGCATGGACCCGGACTGCCCGCTCGTCGTTCCCGAAGTGAACGCGCACGAGTTGCACAACATCAAGAAGGGCATCGTCGCGAACCCGAACTGCGTGGCGATTCCGCTGTGCGTGGCGCTGAAACCCCTCCACGACATCGCGCGGGTGAAGCGCGTGGTGGTGGCGACCTATCAGTCGTCGTCCGGGAAGGGCGCGACCGGGCTGAACGACTTCCACGCGCAGATCGGCCCGTGGGCCGCGGGCGCACCGGTGCCGCCGCCGACCGCGCACAAGGCGCAGCTCGTCGGCAACGTCATCACCCTCGACTGGACGCTCGACGGCAACGGCTTCACCGAGGAAGAGAACAAGGTCATCAACGAGACGAAGAAGATCATTGGCGACGCGAGCATCGGCGTGTGCCCGACGTGCGTGCGCGTACCGGTAAAGGTGGCGCACAGCGAGGCCGTGACGGTCGAATTCCACCACCCGCTCTCTGTGGCCGACGCGAAGGCGGCGCTGGCGAAGGCTCCGGGCATCGTGTTTATGGACGAAACGAAAGACGGGAAGTTCCCGCAGCCGATCCACGCGGAGGGCAGCGACCACACGTTCGTGGGCCGCGTGCGCCAAGACCCCAGCAACCCGAACGCGCTGTGCCTGTGGGTGGTCGCGGACAACCTGCGCAAGGGCGCGGCGAGCAACGCGGTGCAGTGCGCTGAGGAACTGGTGAAGCGCGGCATTGTTAAGTGAGAAGACGGTTGATCCGCAGATTTCGCAGATAGACGCAGATTTGAAAACAGAACAACAGAGTTTTTGTCTTCCAATCTGCGTTCATCTGCGAAATCTGCGGATAACACCTCTGCCAATGCGAAACTTCAAGCTCACCATTCGCTACGACGGGACCGAGTTCTACGGCTGGCAGACGCAGCCCGGCCGGCGCACCGTTCAGGAAACCGTCGAGCGCGCCGTTTCCGAAATCACGCGCGAAGAGCGCGTGCGGCTGAACTGCTCCGGGCGCACGGATAGCGGCGTTCACGCGGTCGGGCAGGTGGCGAACGTCTACTCCGCGACGCGCCTGAACCCGGACGCTCTACTGAAAGCGATCAACGCGAAGCTGCCCGAAGACGTGTGCGTGCGCGAACTGTGCGAGGTGCCGCAGAGCTTCTGCGCGAACAAAGACGCGCTCCGCAAGATGTACCGCTACGTGATTCAAGACGGGCGGCTGCGCGACCCGTTCCTGCGCAAGTACGCGTGGTTCGTGCGGCAGAGCCTGAACGCCGAGGCGATGGCCCGCGCCGGGAAGTGCCTCGTGGGGCGGCACGATTTCCGCTGCTTCGAGACCGAGTGGCCGAACCGCCTGAGCAGCGTGCGCACGATCACGCACCTGAGCGTGAACCGGTTCGGCGAGTGCATCTGGGTGGACGTGGAAGCGACCGGGTTCCTGTACAACATGGTGCGCGCGATCGCGGGCAGCTTGGTGCAGGTGGGCCGCGGGTTCTGGCCCGAAACGCAGCTCGCGGACGTGCTGCACGCGATGGACCGCCGCTTGGCCGGCCCCACCGCGCCCCCGGAGGGCCTGTTCCTGATGCGCGTGACGTATTCGGAGAAGCCGCCCGCGAGCGATTCGCAATAATAACGGCATGTCGCAAACGTACCCTTCGCAACTCGAAATCGCGCCGCTCACGAAGCCCGTGAGCGCGACGGTGAGCGTACCCGGTAGCAAGAGCATCACGAACCGTGCGCTGGTGCTCGCGGCGCTGACGAAAATGGATGTCGCTTTAAGCCTCGTCGGGGCACTGAAGAGCGAAGACACGGAAGTCATGGTGAACGCCCTCCAACTCCTCGGCTACAACGTCGAACCGCGTTGGGACGAACCCGAGCCTTATATCTTCTTTCCGTTCCAGCAGCGTGCGCCCGTGCCGGCGAAGTCAGCCGACTTGTTCGTCGCCAACTCTGGGACCACTATGCGGTTCCTCACGGCGATGGTTGCAGCGGGCGAAGGTCGGTATCGACTGGACGGCGTCCCGCGGATGCGCGAACGGCCGATTCAGGACCTGCTCGACGCACTGAACCAACTGCAAGGAGTGCGAGCCTACAGCGAGTCCGGCAACGGGTGTCCTCCGGTCGTCATCGAATCGAGTGGCGCGCGTGCGGCCGGTCCAATCGTCGTGCGTGCCGGCACAAGCAGTCAGTTCTTGAGTGGGTTGTTGATGGCCGCACCGTATTTCACTGACGACGAGCAACCCGTTGCAATCGAGGTCGAAGGGGAGCTCGTTTCAGAGCCGTATGTCGAGATGACGCTTGCGATGATGCGGCAGTGGGATTACGGAGCGACACGGGCCGGCCCGAATCGCTTCATCGTGCAGTACAACGGTCAGCACAATCCTTCCAGTTACGCCATCGAACCGGATGCGTCCGCGGCGTCCTACTTCTGGGCGGCGGCGGCGATCAGCGGTGGGCGCGTCACGGTGCGCGGGTTGAACCGCACGTCGCTGCAGGGCGACGTGCGGTTCGTTGAGGTGCTTCAACAAATGGGCTGCCGCGTCGAGGAGTGCGACGCGGGCACGACAGTGTTCGGCGGGCCGCTCCGCGGCGTCGATGTGGACATGAACGACATTAGTGACACCGTGATGACACTCGGTGCGGTCGCGCTCTTCGCCGAGGGGCCGACGAGCGTTCGCAACGTCGCTCACATTCGCCACAAGGAAACCGACCGCATCGCGGCGCTGGCGACGGAGTTGCGCAAGTTCGGTGCGGAAGTGGAAGAACGCGCCGACGGCCTCACCATCGTGCCCAAACCGCTATGGGGTGCCGCGATCGACACGTACAACGATCACCGCATGGCGATGAGTCTGGCGCTGGTCGGGCTGAAGGTGCCGGGCGTGGTGATTCGCAACCCCGGGTGCGTGGCGAAGACCTACCCCGGCTTCTGGCAGGATTTGTCCGTGTTAAGTGGGCCTTGAGAAGTGGGCAGTGGGCAGTTCGGTTTCTGTCACTTACTGCCCACTACCCACCATCCACGAACCACGATTACTTCGCGGCGGGCGGGGTCCATGCGGGGCTGAGGCGCTTGATCTTGAACAGCAGCTTGTCGCGGGTCTCGCCGGTCGCGGTTTCGAGCTTGGTCTTCAACTTCTTCAGCTTCTTCTTGCGGGCGTAGCGGCGGTCCAATTCGATGCGGCGCTCGACCATATACTGCACTCCGTGTTCGTGTGGCGCGGGATCGCGGAACAATGAGTGAAACTTACGCCCCGCCGCCCCCGCCGACAAGCAGACTCGTGCCGCTCGCGCTCGTCGCCGTCTGGGCGCTGTTCACGAGTGCGGCGCTCGCGTTCGTCGCGGGCGTCGGTACGAACGCCCCGTACGCGGACGAATGGGACTTCGTGCCGGGCCTGCTGAACGAAGAAGCGCTCGGCCCGTGGCTGTGGGAGCAGCACAACGAGCACCGGTTGCCGCTCCCGCGGCTCGTTTGGTACGCGCTGTTTCAAGTTACGCACGACTTCCGCACCGGGATGTTCGTGCAGGTCGCACTGCTGTCCGCACTCGCTTTGGCGCTGATGCGGTTCGCGGCGCGGCTGCGCGGCGCGCCGCACTGGGCCGACGCGTTCTTCCCGGTCTCGCTGCTTCACATCGGGCACTGGGAAAACTTCGTGATGGGTTATCAGTTGTGCTTCGCGCTGTTCACCGTGCTGGCAACGGGCCTCGTCGCGGTGGCGCTGCGCGTCACCCCCGCGAACCGGTTCCGCCTTGGCACCGGCGCGGCACTGCTGCTGCTGCTGCTCGCGCTCACGCACGGGGCCGGCGTCGCGGTGGTGCCGCCGGTGGCGCTGTGGCTCGCGTGGCTGGCGCGCGCCGAGTGGCGCGCCGGGTCGAAGGGAAGGGCCGGCGCGCTCCTCGCGGGCGCGGCGCTCCCGGTCGCGTACCTCGCGCTGTACCTACTCGGCTACGCGCACCCGCCGACGCACCCGCCGCGCAGCACCGACCCGGCCGCGGTGGCGCGCGTGACCGCGGAAGTGCTGGCCATGCCGTTCGGCATCGGGCTGTGCGAGCTGTGGTGGCTCGTCGCGCCGGCGCTGGTCGTGTTGGGCTGCGCCACTCTCGCGCTGTTGTGGAAGCACTCGGACCCGGACGCGCGCGCGTCGGCGCTGGGGCTGATCGCGATCGCCGCGGGGCTCTTCGGCCTCGCGCT
>JALHNS010000183.1 GCA_022843445.1 Gemmata sp. | reverse complement strand
CCCGATCGCGGTTCTTTGTCGCGCGAGCCGGGGTTCGTCCCGCGGCCCGCAGCGCGCGTCACCGCGCGCCGCCGCGCTCCGCCACGAGCAACATCTTCTTGCGGTGCAGGCCGCCGGCGTAGCCGGTCAGCGCCCCGTCCGAACCCACCACGCGGTGGCACGGCACCAGCACCGCGATCGGGTTCGTGGCGCACGCCCGCGCCACCGCGCGCACCGCGGTCGGCGCGCCGATCGCTTCCGCCACCTGCTTGTAGCTCCGCGTTTCGCCGTAGGGAATGTGCAGCAGCGCGTCCCACACGCGGCGCTGAAAGGCGGTGGCGCGGGCGGCGAGCGGGAGCGCGATGTGCGGGTGCGCGCCGGCCAAGTGGCGGCGCAGTTCGTCCACCCACGGGGCGAGGTCCGCGGCGGCGCGGCGCACCGTCGCCTGCGGGAACATGGCGCGCAGGCCGGCTTCGAGTTGCTTGTCGCTGTCGCCGAGGCTCAGCGCGCAGACGCCCGCGTCGGTCGCGGCCAGCAGCACGCGGCCCACGGGGCTGTTGGTGGTGGCGAAGCGCACGGTCGGGTGAGCGGCGGTCACGGAATCCTCCCGTTGGTGACGTGTGCGAGCGACAGATATTGAAGGCGCGTCGTGCCTTCATCGCGGCACGACGCGCCGAGAGCCGGCCCGGCACAGGCGCGCTACGGCGCTTTCGGGTCCGGGTCCTTCTTCGGCTCCATCCCGTCGCGCACTTCCACGACGGTCTTCTTCGGCGGGTTCACGTCGGCCGCGGGCCACACGCGCACCGGCTTCGCGTACTTCGCGCCGGCGTCCCGCACGCACACCAGCAGGCCGTTGTCGGCGGCGAGGTACACGCGGTCCGACGCGGTGTTCACGACGTGCACGTTGAACTCGCTAAAGTTCGCCGAGCCGAGCGGGGCCGACTTCTTCCGCGCCGGGTCGGTGGCGCGCTTGGCGTCGTACACGAGGAACCGACCCTGCTGGTCGCGCACGTACACCAGTTCTTCGGTCGCGCCCACCACACGGTCGGCCCCTTTGTCGGACTGCCACAGGAGGTCGCCGGTCTCGCGCTCGAGGCAGGTGACACCGGAGTTCTCGCCCGCGACGTACAGGTACTTCCCGCTCACAAAGGGCGAGCGGTTGTTCACGCCGTTCACGTCGGTGCGCCACTTGATGTTCAGGCCGCCGGTGAGGGTACCGCCGACCGCGTCCACCGCGACGACGGTGCCGTTGGCGAACGGGACGTAGTGCGTGGTACCGCTGGCCACCGGGGCCGCGGGGACCGCCGCGACGAGTCGGTCCCGCACTTCGGTCGTCACCTTGCCCTCGTAGGTCTTGTTGAGCGCGAGCACGTTCTCGCCCTCGGTGAGCACCCACGCGCGGGTGGGCGTGAGGATCACCGGGTACAGCACGCGGGCCGTGAGGCCGTACTCCCACCGCAGTTTGGGCTCCACGCCCTTGGGCCGCAGGTCGGTGAGCAGCAGCGACGCGGCGACTGACGGGGGAATGGTGCTCAGCGAGGGCGTTTGCTGAATGTACTTGCTGCCCTCCGGGCGCAACCGGTACGGCTGGCGCAACGACGCGGGCGCGGCCAGCGAGGGCGCCGGTCCGCGGTTGTCCAGCGAGTACGGTGGCACCACACTGGGCAGCGTCGAGACCGACGGCGTCTTGGAACCGGCCGCGCCGCTCCCGGTGGGCGTTTGCAGCACGCTCGGCCGCACCACCGGGTCGAAGTAGTCCGGCGGCGGGTTCACCGCGCCGGGCGAGTACCGGTTCAACAGGTCGTCGACCGGGCTGGTGGCTTGCGGGCGGGCCGCGCCCGCAAGCGGGTCGTTGAGCGCGCCCGGCTTCACCGGTTCGTTCACCACTACCGGCGGCGGCAGGTTGAACACCGCGACGCGGTGCGCCCCGGCCGAACCGGGCCGCATGCCCAGCACGCAGAACACCCCGTCCGTGTCGCACGCGAGGCCGGCAGTTACCGGCGTGCCGAGTTCCGCGACGAACTCCACGGCCCCGGTGTAGCGGTAGAAGGCGTACAGTTTCGTGACGTGCGCGACGAACACGAACCGGTCGTTCGCGGCGCACGGGTAGGCGTTCGCGCTGTCGCCGTTGCCGAGCCGCGCGTTCCACTGAATGCGCCCCGTGCGCGCGTCCAGCGCCACGAACAGCCCGGCCCGCGTCTGCACGAACACCTGATCGTCCAGCGTTTGCACCTGCGCGAGCGCGTCGCGGGTGCCCTCCACCGGCAGGAACTGCGTCCACTCGGTGCGCAGGTTCAGCCGGTCGAGGGCGGTCTTGTCGGGCGGAACGGCTTTGGAATAGGTGCCGACCGGTTGGGCCGCTGCGAGGGCAGCGGAGACCAGCGCGACGGCAACGGCGGCGGCGAAACGGAACCTCATCGGTGCAACCCCCGAGGTGCGACGCGAGACGTGAGTCTAGTGTAACCGGCGGCGCGGCGGAATGTGAGCGCCGATCCGACCGTTCGCGCGGGCTGGGTTCGGCGGGCGCTACCGGGCGTACCGGTTGTGACGGCCGCGCCCGCGCGCCTCAGTGCGTAACGGCCAGAAACAGTGCCGCGAGCAGCGCCAAGATGAGCAGCACGGCGAACCCGCGCGACCCGGGCGCGGCCGGCGCGTCCTCGCGCGAAATGTACGCCCCGCACGCCGGGCACTGCTCGCTCTCTTCGTCCATTTCCGCGCGGCAGTACGGGCACGGCACCACGGAGCGCTCGTCGCTGTGGACGTACACGCCATCGGGGTAAGTGTCCGGGTCGTCCGGGTCGTAGTCCGTTTCGGCGTCGTAGTCGTTGCCGAAATCGCCCTCGTCGTCCGGTTCGTCTTCGGACTCGTCGCGGGTGCGGGGCACGTCAGTCCTTCTTTAGCGAGTTGAACACCATGCCCGTGAGCAGCTTCGGGTAGAAGTACGTGGATTTCGGGGGCATCTTCTCGCCGTTGCCCGCGATCCGCTCCACGTGCGCCATCGTCGCCGGCGGAACGAGGCACGCGAGCTGACACTCGCCCTGCCCCGCCGCGTCGGTCACTTCGCCCAACTGGTGAACGTATTTGCACACCGGCGTACCGCCGATCTTGTCGCGCAGCAGCCGGTCGAGAACGAGTTTGTGCAGCACGCTGACGCCGAGGCCGCGCCAGTCGGCGCTCTGCTCCGGGGCGAGCGCCCCCATCGCCGCGCCGTCGCGCAGCTTCGCCACGATCCAGCGCCCGTCGCTCACGGTGCCGAACCCGAACGCGGTTTGCGCGCCGTCCATCTGAATGTGTTCCCACGCGGCCTGCGCGCTCGTGCCGCGATCCACGATGTCGAAGTGGCCTTCGAGCGCGGCCTCGAGCGCCGGGCCGCTCACGGTGCCGGCCAGCCCGCTCACGAGCCGGTGCGTGGGAAGGATCAGCAGCCCCGGGTCGCTCATGCCCACGAGTTGCATGAGGCAGAAGTTCGGCGCGGCTTCGTCGTCCGGCACTTCGCCCGCGGCGCGGCGCTCGCTCAGGTACTTCACACCGGTTTCGTAGCGGTGGTGGCCGTCGGCGATGTACACCGGTTTCGGCCCCATCAGGCCGATCACTTTCGTGATCGTCGCGGGGTCCGTCACGACCCACAGCCGGTTCGTGACGCCGAGGTGGTCTTTGGCGACGAGCGGGGGCGCGGTGCGAATGAGCGGTTCGAGGAGCGCGAACACCTCGCCGTCGCTGTCCGGGTACAGCCCGAACACCGGCGAGAGGTTGAACCCGGTGGCACGGTACAGTTTGAGCCGGTCCTCTTTCGGCCCGCTCATCGTCTGCTCGTGCGGGTAGATTTTCCCTTCGCCGAACGGCTCCAACCGCACGCGCGCCATGAACCCGCGGCGCACGAACGTGGTGCCTTCGACGGTGTACTCTTGTTCGTACACGTACAGCCCGCGCGCGGTGTCTTGGCGCACGGTGCCGTCTACGATCCATTCGCGGAGCGCGTTCCCGGCGCGCGTGTACTTGTTGGCGTTCTCGTCGTCGCCCGGTTCGTCGCGGGTGAGTTCGAGCCGGATCGCGTTGTACGCACTCAGGTCGTACAGCTTCTGCTGCAAGTGCGAGTCGATCACGTCGTATGGCGGCGCGACCACGTTCGTGAGCGCCCCGACGCGCCCGAGGTCGTACCGGAACCCGCGAAACGCCCGAATGTCTGCCATCGCTTCTCCAAAGGTTGAGGAGAAGAGTGGTATCCGCAGATTGCGCAGATGGACGCAGATTTCAAGACAGAAGACAGGATTAACCACAGAGGCACAGAGAGCACAGAGAAGACCAATTCAAAGAGTTGATTTGTTCTGAACTCAACTCTTCTGCTTTCTCTGTGTTGGTTTTGTCTCTGTGTCCTCTGTGCCTCAGTGGTTCATTTCTGCCTTTGGTCTTCAAAATCTGCGTCTATCTGCGCAATCTGCGGATCACCGCTCTTCTATTTCTTCCGCGGCCGGCGCTTCAGCTTCAGCTTCGGCACCGGCACGTCGTGTTCGTCTTCGAGGTCGCCCACGATCTCTTCCAGCACGTCTTCCAGCGTGATGAGGCCGAGCACCTTCATCTCCGCGTCGCGCACCAGCGCCATCGGGCGGTGCGACTTGCGAAACAGGCGGAAGGCGTTCGCGACCGGTTCGTCCGGCGAGAGGAACGTCGCGGGGTAGAGCGCGTCTTCGAGCACCACCGCGCCCGACGTGCTGAACAGGAAGAATAGGTCTTTCGTGTTCACGATCCCGACGATCTTGTCCGGGGTTCCGTCGTACACCGGCATGCGGGTGTGCGCGCCGAGGCGCACCACCTCCAGCACCTTGTCCGGCGGGGTGTTCACGTCCAGCCCGGTCATCTTGTCGCGATGCACCATGCAGTCGCGCACCGTCTTGTCGGTGAGCGCGAACACGTTCAGCACCATATCGGCTTGGTCTTCGTCCAAGAGGCCGGCCTCTTGGGTGTCTTCCACGAGCAAGCGCAGCTCGTCCACGGTGTGAACTTCACCCTCTTCGCCGTCGGCCTTGTAGCCGAGGCGGCGCAGGAACCACGAACTCGACCCGTTCATCAGCTTGATGAGCGGCCCGGTGAGGCGCGCGAACACGTTGATGAACCGCGCCACCCACAGCCCCACCCATTCGCTGTCTTGCAGCGCCGCGAGTTTCGGCATCTGTTCGCCGAACACGACGTGCATGTAGGTGATCAGCGTGAGCGTGATGAGGATGGACAGCACGCGCGACAGGTCCGCGGACATGCCGGCGAACAGCGGCTTGATGAGTTCGTGAATCGCCGGTTCGCTGACGAACCCGAGCGCGAGGCTGGCGACCGTGATGCCCAACTGGCACGCCGCCACACTCCGGTTCAGGTCGCCGACCGCCGCCATGAGCGCGTTCGCCCCGGGCTTCTTCTGGTTCACCAGTTCTTCGACGCGGGTGCGGCGGACGGCGACGAGCGCGAACTCCGCGGCGACGAAGAACCCGTTCACGATAACCAGCAGCGGAATGGCAACGATCCCGGCGACGAGCCACGCCCCTTCGGGCGGGTCTCCGGTGGCGAACAGCGGCAGCGCGGCGTTAATGGCGTCCTCTCGCATAGCGGGCGCGGGCAACAGCGGGTATTGTATGGCCTACCGTACCGCGAGGAACGCCCCGTGAGCGACCGCGAAGCCCTGTACGCCGCCATTCTGGCGCACCCGGACGAAGACACCCCGCGGTTGGTGTTCGCCGATTGGCTTCAGGAGAACGGGAACGAGCGGTACGCGACCTTCATCCGCAAGCAAATCGAGTTGGCGCGCGTGCCGGAATGGGATCCGCTGTGGCTCCGCGCGTGGCGCGACGACCGCGGCGCGATCAACGGGTACGATTACGACGACTTCCGACCGGCGCTGGGCGTGGGGCTGAGTTGGGAGTGGTTCCGCCGCGGGTTCGGGTGGCGCGTGAAGGCCGCAAGCGCCGGGCCGTTCCTCGAGCGGGCGGAGCGCCTGTTCGCACAGGCCCCGGTCGGCGCGGTCACGTTCAACAACCTGATGGAGAGCACCGCCGGCCCGTTCCCGATCAGCGCGGTCGTGGGGTCGCCTTGGCTCGCGCGGCTGTCGCAGCTCACGTTCGACTGGATCCGGTTCGTCCCGAACACCGCCCGCGCGTTCGCCGCATGCCCCCACTTGGGGCGGCTGAAACGACTCACCTTCAGTTCGGGTACTTTCGAGTCCGGCGCGCTCGCCGCACTACTCGTTCCGGCACTGCTGAACCGACTCGACGCGCTCGAACTGCTCGGCGCGACCGCGGACTGGGGCGAGTTCGTGCGACTGGCGGATTACGCCGGTTCGGGGCGGTTGCGTCGGTTCGTCGCCAGTTCCCCGTACGCACCGAGCGCCGCGCCGGCCCGCCTGTTCGCCGCACCGGTTCTGAGCGAGCTGTGCGAGTTGCGGGTCCATAGTACCGGGATCAACTCGGCGCACGTGCGCGCGGTGTGCGAAGCGCCGTTCGCGCCGCGCCTCGAATCGCTGACGCTCGCCGGCACGAGTGCGGGGCTGCCGGGCGTTGAGGCGGTGGCCGCGTGCGCCGCCCTTCGTGGGCTGAAGCGCCTCGACCTGTCGAAGAACCAACTCGGCCCGCTCGCGGTGAAGCGGTTGGCCGAGTCGCCGCACCTCGCGGGGCTGAGCGTGCTGAATCTGAGCGACAACCCGTTCGGCGACGCGGGCGCGGTCGAACTCGCCAACGCGCCGTGGCTGAAGAACCTCGCGGGCCTCGATCTGAGCCACTGCGACATCACCGCGCGCGGCGCGTTCGCCCTCGCGGAAGCGTTCGACCCCCAGCACCTCGTCCGCGCCGACCTGAATTCGGCTCGCGTGACCGTGAGCTACGAAACGCAGAAGGCGCTCGCCGCGAAGTTCGGGCCGGCCGTCTACATCTAACTTCCCCAACTTCCCAGCGCGCGGCGCGAACACCACTTGGCGCGCCGCGCAACCGACGGTATGCCCCACGTGCCGCGGGGTGCCTGCCGCGCGTCGCTTGAGGGTTACGGATGCCCGGTCGCCGACCGTCGCTCGCGCTACTCGCGCTGTTCGTCGTGCCGCTGCCCGCGTGCATTCACGTCAGTACGACCGCGCACCCGCCCGACGCCAAAGGTGATGCCAAAGCGGAGCCGAAAGCGGACGCGAAACCGGTGGCCGACGCGAAAGCGCGGCTGCAGCAATCGCCCGCCACACAACCGCCGAAGATGGAGTTCGCGGTGCTGCCGCGCGTGCCGGGCACCGTAGCACCGCTGAAGAACGCCGTCGCGCAAAAGCAGCCCGAACCGGTCGCGCCCGCCAAGCCCGGCGAACCGGTGCGTACGGCCCAGAACAACGAACCCGGGCCGTTCCCGTTCGCGCAGCCGTTCGCCCCGCCCCCGGACCCGCCCCTCGTCGCCGCCGTGCGCGCCTACGCCGAAGGGCGACCGGAGCGCGCGATCGAGTTCCTGCGCGCCCTCGACCGCCCGAACCAAGAGTTCGTGCTGTCCGTGCTGCCGCTGCTCGCCCGCGGCGCGACCGCCGACCTGAGCCGCGACCCCATCGCCAACGCGGTGCTGGCGGACCAACTGCACGCCGCGGCGCAGCGGCTCGAACCGCGGGCCGCGCTGCGCGTGGAGAAGGCGCTGTTCTGCCGCGAGGTGAAGGGCTTCGGCCGCTACACCCCGCGGTCCGAAGCCGACCCGTACCGACCGCACGAGATCGCCGAGCTGTACCTCGAGTTGCGCAACCTCGCGAGCACGCCCGCCGGCGACGGCTACGCGACCGCCGTGACCGCGCTGGTAGAAGTGCGCGACGCCAACAACCGCCTCGTGCCGCAGATCGACCCGGACGACAAGCCGCGGTACGCGCGCCGCGTGGGCGTGGTGAAGTTCGACAAAGTGGAGAGCAGCCGCTCGCCGCTCCACGACTTCCACATCCTGTACTACTTCTCGGTGCCGCAAGCCCCCGGCGTGTACACGATCACGGTGGAACTGCGCGACCCCGCCGGCCGCCGCACCACGAAAACGCAACCGATACAGTTCTGCGTCGCCGGGCCGTGACCCTTCCGTCTGTAGCTGGCCTCTATGAGGTCGGAGCTACCTTCACAAGACCGCACCGGGGTCACAGACCCCGGCTACAGAAGAAGGGCTTGGGTCACTCCTTCGTGTAGCGGTCGATGAAGTAGTACGCGGACAGACCGAAGCCGATCACGATCACCGCGTAGCGCACGTAGCGGGCCGGCAGGCGGCGCGCGACGCGCGCCCCGGCGTAGCCGCCGAGGATCGCGAACACCATCATCGGCCACGCGAGCGGCCAGCGGATCAGGTCGTCGCGCACGAACACCACCACGCTCGCGGCGTTGATGAGCGCCGCGAGGCACGTCTTCACCGCGTTCATGCGGTGGATGTCGCCGACGCCCATGAACCCCAGCGCGCTGAGCATCAGAATCCCGATGCCCGCGCCGAAGTAGCCGCCGTACACCGCGACGAGGAACTGAAACCCGATGACCAGCGCCTGCGTGCGCGTACCGGGTTGGTGCGTGTCGTCTGTCGCGCCGGCGCGGGCCTTCACCCACTTCGAGAGCGGCGCTTGCAGCACGAACAGCAGCGCCGCGGTCAGCACCAGCCACGGTACGAGGTCCGCGAACGCCTTCTGATCCTTCCCCACCAGCCACGCGCCGAGGAACCCGCCGACCACACTCGGCAGCAGCATGCGCACCACGAACCGCCGGCACTCCCACACTTCCTTGCGGTAGCCGAGCGCGCCCGCGAGCGACCCCGGCAGCAGCGCCACAGTACTGGTAGCGTTCGCCAGCGCCGGGTTGATGACCGCCGTGAGCGCCGGGAACGTGAGCAAGGTGCCGCCGCCGGCAACGGAGTTCATGACGCCGGCGAAGAACGCCGACGCGCACAGCGCGACCCACGCGAGAGCAGTTTCAGGCATGCGGAGATGATACGAGGCCCGGCCGGCGCTCACGCATAGGGGTTCAAAAACAAGGTGTTTTCGGTGCTTTCGCCGCGCCTTTCGAGTTCGCACTACTCAACGAACGGCCCTGTGCCGTGCGCGCCACGCGCCGACCGGATGCATTGTATACGCGCGTACAAATCCAGTCAACCGTCGCTCTCGCCGAACTTGACTTCCACAATTAGTGAACGCAATATCACATCAGGAATCGTGGCCGCGTGCCGCGAACGTGGAAGGTACGCGCACACCGAACTTAGGGGCGCGGCTTCCGGTCACTTGACCAATCCCCCCGCGGCCGTATCCCATCAGCGATTTCGCACGCTCCCCATACAGGCAGACCACACCCGATGAGCACCATTCGTGCGTTGAAGGCCCGCGAGATTCTCGACAGCCGCGGCAACCCCACGGTCGAAGTCGAAGTTCACCTGTGCGGCGGCAAGTTCGGCCGCGCCGCGGTGCCCAGCGGGGCCAGCACCGGCGCGCACGAAGCGGTCGAACTGCGCGACGGCGACAAGAAGCGCTACCTCGGCAAGGGCACGCTCAGCGCCGTTCGCAACGTGCTCGACACCATCGCCCCCGCGCTCACCGGGCACGACGTCTTCGACCAACCCGGCATCGACCGCAAGATGCTCGAACTGGACGGCACGCCGAACAAGGGCAAGCTCGGCGCGAACGCCATTCTCGGCGTGTCGATGGCCGCGGCGCACGCCGCCGCGAACGAACTCGGGCAACCACTGTACCGCTACGTGGGCGGCACCAGCGCGTGCGTGCTGCCGGTCCCGCTGATGAACATTCTGAACGGCGGGAAGCACGCGGACAGCACCGTGGACTTCCAAGAGTTCATGATCGTGCCGGTCGGCGCGAAGAGCTTCCGCGAAGGGCTGCGCATGGGCGCGGAAGTGTTCCACAGCCTCAAGAAAGTGCTGCACGACAAGCACCTGAACACCGCGGTCGGCGACGAGGGCGGGTTCGCCCCGAACATCCCGTCCGCGGACGAAGCGCTCGCCACCATCTCCAGCGCTATCGAGAAGGCCGGCTACAAACTCGGCGAGCAAATCGCCTTCGCGCTCGACGCGGCCTGCACGGAACTGTTCGAGGAAGCGAAGCACCAGCACAAGAAGGAAGGCTACTGCTTCTTCAAGAGCGACCCCAAGAAGGTCATTTCGAGCGACGAAATGATCGACCTGTGGGCCGGGCTGTGCGCGAAGTACCCGATTATCTCCATCGAAGACGGCCTCTCGGAAGACGACTGGGCCGGCTGGCAGAAGCTCACGGCCAAACTCGGTGCGAAGGTGCAACTGGTCGGCGACGACCTGTTCGTGACGAACACGCAGCGCCTGAAGCGCGGCATCGCCGAAGGCTGCGGGAACAGCATTCTGGTGAAGGTGAACCAGATCGGCACGCTCACCGAAACGCTGGACGCGGTCGAAACGGCGAAGCGGGCGAAGTTCACCGCGATCATGAGCCACCGGAGCGGCGAGACCGAAGACGTGACCATCGCGGACCTCGCGGTGGCGACGAACTGCGGGCAGATCAAGACCGGCAGCGCCAGCCGCACCGACCGCATCGCGAAGTACAACCAACTGCTCCGCATCGAAGAGCAACTCGGCGCGTCGGCCGTCTACGGCTGGGAACTGCGGAAGTAGCGGGAAGTGGTCAGTGGTCAGTTGTCAGTCGTCAGACCAAATGTACAGGGTGCGCCGCGCGCCCTTGTGCTGTGCGATACAACCCTTTCGGCGTAAATGCCGAAGACAGTTTTGTACCTGCTCTGTTGAAATGATGCCTTCGTCTATTGGTTTTGTGGCACCGGCCTCTGGCCGGTGTACAGGGTCTGAGGACTTTACACCGGCCAGAGGCCGGTGCCACAAGAACAAGCGGCATCATTTCAACAGAACATTTTGAACCCTGAACGGGTTCCATCCCAAAGCAGAGGGTCGCGCGGCGCACCCTGTGCAACCAAAACTGACCACTGACAACTGACCACGAGTCAATCATGTTCCTGACCGATCCGCCGGCGTCGCTGTACTACGTGTTCGCGGCGGTGCTGATCGTGACCGGGCTGATCGCGGTGCAGAAGCAGGACCGGCGCGCGCTCGCGGCGTTCGCGGCGGCGTTCCTGCTGGTCGCCATCTTCTTCCTCATCGACAAGCTGAACGAAAGCCCGCGCGAAGAGGCCGAGCGCCGCGTCCACTTCATGGCCGCCGCCACGACCGCACAGAGCGCGGACGCGTTCTGCGAGCACCTCGCGGACAAAGTGGAACTGCACACCACCGGCGGCCCGCCGGTGACGAAGACGCGCGAGGAGCTGCGCGCCGGCGGGTTCTGGGGCCAATTGCGGTTCATGGGCGCGAACGTGCGCGTGTGGGACTTCAGCCGTACGGACGTGAAAGAGATCGACGAGAACGAAATCGAGATCGGGTTCATGGCGCGCGGGGCCGACGGCAGTGGGAAGATGTTCCCGCTATACGGCCGCGCGACGTTCCGCCGCCAGCAAGACGGCAAGTTCAAGCTCACGGTGTTCAAGAGTTTCGACGCGGTGACGCGGAAAGACCCGCAGGTGATCCCGAACTTCCCGTGATTTCAAGGTAGTAGGCACGCTCCGAGTGCCGTGTGTTCGAGCCGCACAAGTTCTCCAAGTATGTGCTGTTGTCCGCGCGCCACAGAACGGCACACGGAGGGTGCCTACTACTCTGAAGACTTGAACCTTTCTTCGCTCCACTCCCAATTCCCACGCCCGCGGCGGCGAACCTGAGCGGCCGCGCGGCGCGCGGCGGTTCTGCCCGTCGCGCCGCGCGCCGACCCACTTCTGCGGTCACTTCCGCGCGCGATCCGTTTGCACGCGGGGCGTTCGCGGGCGATGCTACTCGCGGTGACAAGTGCCGCGCACTTCAACCGTACAAGGAGGTCCGCTGTGAAGGTGCGTACCCTGTTCTCGCTCGCCGTTGCCGCCGGGATCACCGGGGACGCGACGGCCGCGAACCCGCCGGCCCCGCTGCCGGCCCCCGTCGCGAAGGTTAACCCGAACCAGACGCTCGCCGACGAGGTGGCGTACAAGCTGCGCTCCACCGGCAACGCGGCCGGTGCGGAGGTCGGTATCGTCGCCCAAGAGGGCATCGTCACGCTGACCGGCACCGCGAAGGACGCCGCGCAGAAGGCGAAGCTCGTGGCCGACGCGAAGGCCGTGGCCGGCGTGGTCGTGGTGCGCGACGAAATTCGCGCCCTGACGCCCGGCGTGGTGCAGGTGCAAGGCCCCGGCCTCGCCCCGCTCGCGCCCCTCGGCCCGAACGGCGCGCCGATCGCCGCCAACCCGCCGCAGGGCGGTTTCAACCCGATCGTCGAGCCGGTTCCGCTGGGCATCCCGGGCCAAGCCGCCCCGGACCTGCAAGCCCCGAACCTGCCGCCGTACGCGTGGCCGACCTACGCGCCGCACAACAACCTGAGCCGCGTGGCGTACCCGGAAGCGTACCCGTACAACGCGTTCCCGTTCATCGGGCCGTTCTACCCGTTCCCGAAGGTGCCGCTCGGCTGGCGCAAGGTCACGCTGGAGTGGGACGACGGCCACTGGTACCTCGGCCGCAACTCCACCCCGCAAGACTACTGGCGCGTGAAGTTCTGGTGATCGAATAGCGGGCAGCGAACAGCGGGCAGTGGCAGCGAAGGTTGCACACTGCCCGCGCTCGTTTCGCCGCGCAGCTTCGCCGATTGGCCTTCCCCAACGGCGGGCGTTTCGCACAATACGCTCATCCGGACGGACTCACGCTCACCAGCAGCAGGTACGGGATGAAAGCGACCCGCACGGGCGACGGCGAACGCTCCCTCGCCGTGTTCATCGACTTCGAGAACATGGGGCTCGGGTTCAACAACCGGCGCGACCGGTTCGAAATCGCCAAGGTGCTCGAGCGCCTCGTCGAGAAGGGCAAGATCGTCTGCAAGAAGGCCTACGCCGACTGGTCGCGGTTCGGCGGGTACACCGGCGCGCTGCACGAGGCCGCCATCGAACTGATCGAAATCCCGCGGCGCGGCGTCAGCGGCAAGAACTCCGCCGACATCCGCCTCGTAGTGGACGCCATCGACCTCGCGTACTCCAAAGACCACATCGACACGTTCGTGATCGTCTCCGGCGACAGCGACTTTTCCCCGCTCGTCTCCAAACTCAAGGAACTCGGCAAGCACGTCATCGGCCTCGGCCTCTCGGACGCGACCTCGGACCTGCTGCGCGACAACTGCGACGAGTTCATCTACTACGAAGACTTGGACCGCGCGCCGATCATCCCGGTCGCGGTGAACGAGCAGTTCCCGGAGAAGAAGCGCAAAGTGTTCTCGCTGTTGTTGGACACCTTGCTCGCGCTGCGCCGCGAGAACAAGGAAGTCATTTACTCTTCGATGCTGAAGGACACGATCAAGCGCAAGAAGCCGTCGTTCAACGAGGGCTACTTCGGGTACCGCACGTTCAGCGAGTTGCTGGAAGACGCGGAGCGCGAGGGGTTGCTCGAACTGGAGAAGCACAAGACGAGCGGCATGTACGTGGTGACGCGGTTCGGTCTCGAACTGAAGAGCGGCCCGGTTCCGCAACCGCAACAGCGGCCGGCGCGCGTCGAACCGCCGAAGCCGGTCGCGCCGCCGCCGCCGGAGCGCCGCGTGGTGCAACTGCCGCCCGTCGCGCCGCAACCGCCGCGGGTCGTGCAACTGCCGCCGCCCGCGCCGAAG
>JALHNS010000182.1 GCA_022843445.1 Gemmata sp. | reverse complement strand
CGCCCGCCCCCCCGTGCGCGCCGGCAGCGCCGCCCCCCGCCCCACCGGTTGAGACCGGCCCGAACCGCGACCCGGCGCTGTGCCCCCGGTGCCTCGCGCGGCACCAGTTTGACGGGCGCGCGTGCGTGAACTGCGGGTACGTTGCAGACTGATTCACTTGCGATCCTTCGCGACCGGGAGGCGAGCGTGGAAGACGAGATCCCGAATCGGCGCGGCGCTCTCGAAGACGCGCGCCGCGCCGATTCGCTCTGCGACCGATTCGAAGCGGCGTGGATCGCGGGCAGTCGCCCGAGCGTTGGCGAGTTCCTCGCGGCGGCGGGGTACGGTGCCGACACGGCACCGGCCGAACTCGTGCGGCTGCTCACAGAACTCGCAAAGGAGTTGGCCCCGGGGGCGAGCGGGGCGGGCACCGTACCCGCTCCCGGGCACCGCGCCGCGCCCGAAGTGACAGCGGAGCACGAGCCGGTGATCGGGCACGGGGCACCGGTGCGAGACGCGCAAGAGGCGCGCCCCGCACCGAGCGCGAGCGCGGTTCCCGGGTTCGAGATTGTGGGCGAGATCGGATCGGGCGCGATGGGCGTCGTGTACGAAGCCCGCCAGTGCGTGCTGAACCGCACCGTCGCCCTGAAAATGGTGCTCCGCAACGGGTGTTTGGACTCGCGGGCCGTCGTCCGGTTCTTGGGCGAGGCGGAAGCGCTCGCGGCGGTCAAGCACCCGAATGTGGTCGAAGTGTACCAGTACGGCGACGGCAACGGGTGCCCGTACCTCGCGATGGAGTACGTGCCCGGCGGCACACTCGCCGACCGGCTCCGTGCGTGCGGCCGGCTCGAACCGCATGCGGCCGCGCGGCTGATCGAACAACTCGCCCTCGGCGCTCATGCCGCGCACGGGGCGGGGATCGTCCACCGCGACATCAAGCCGTCGAACGTTCTCTTGGGCCCGAGCGGCGAACCCAAATTGGCCGACTTCGGGTTGGCGAAGCGCGCCGCTTCCGACCTGACGCCCACGCAGGTCCTGCTGGGAACGCCGGCGTACCTCGCGCCGGAGCAGGCGAGCGGGGAGGCCAAGTTCGTCGGCCCCGCGGCGGACGTCTGGGCGCTCGGTGTCATCTTGTACGAGTGCCTGACGGGCGCGCGCCCGTTCGCCGGGGCCACCACCGAGGAGGTGCTCGCGCGCGTCAGTTCGCACGAACCCGCTCCGATGGGTCGCGCCGTGCCCCGCGACCTCGAGCGGATCTGTCGCGCGTGTCTCGCCAAGGACCCGGCCGACCGGTACCAGTCCGCGGCGGACCTCGCGGCCGACCTCGCTCGGTTCCGGCGCGGCGAACCGATCTCCCTGCGCGCCGCCGGGTGGGCCGAACGCGCGCTCAAATGGGCGCGCCGCAAGCCGACGCAAGCGGCGCTCGTTGGTGCCCTCTTCACCGCCGCCGCGTTGGGCGCGTTCGGTGCCACGGTTGCGTGGCTACTGCACGAAACGATCCGCGAACGGGAATCGGCCGAGAGTGCGAAATCGGACGCCGTCACCGCGCGGGCGGAATCGGAGCGCGACCGAATCGCCGCCATCGCGGCGCACAACGGCGAAAAAGCGGCCCGCGAGCAGGCCGAGGGCGCACTCCGGGCGAAGGAGATCGCAGAGAAGCGGCTCGCCGTCAGCGAGTACGGGAACGCGGTGCAGGTCGCGCTGCAGCACTGGCGCGACAACAACGTCGTCGCCGCCCGGAACGTGCTCAAGCGCACCAAACCCGAACTGCGCGGGTGGGAGTGGTACTACGTCAACAACCTGTGCCGCCCTGACCCCGGCACCCTAACGCTCACCGGCCACCCGAACGGCGTCAGCGCCGCCGTCTGGCACCCCGACGGGAGCCGAATCGTCACCACGAGCGCGGACCACGCGCCGAAAGTGTGGGACGCCAAAACGGGCACCGTCGCCTTCCGACTCACCGGGCACACGTCGTGGATCACCGGGGCGAAATACAGCGCGGACGGCTCCCGGATCGTGACCACCAGCATCGACAACACGGCCAAAGTGTGGGACGCCAAAGGCGGCGACGCGCTGCTCACTCTGAACGGACACAAGGACTGGGTCTTAGCGGCAGCTTTCAGTAAAGACGGAACGCGGATCGCGACGGGAGGGAACGAGAAAATCGCAAAGGTTTGGGACGCGAAGACCGGGGACGAGTTGCTCGCCATCAAGGGGCACACCAAAGCCGTCGTGTCGGTCGCGTTCGCCCCGGACGGCGCGCGCGTCTTGACGGTGAGCCAAGACCGCACCGCGAAAGTGTGGGACGCGAAGACCGGGGAGGAGCGCCTCACGATCAAGAGCGCCGCGCACCCGGTCCTTGCGGCCGACTGGAGCCCCGACGGCGCGCACGTCCTCACCGGCGGAGAAGACGGCACCGCGCGCGTTTGGAGCGCCACCACGGGAGCGGAAGTGCTGGTCCTGCGCGGGCACGCCAACGCCGTGAGTTCGGTTTCGTACAGTTCCGACGGCGCGCTCGTCGTCACGGGCAGCCGGGATAACTCGGCCAAGATTTGGGACGCGCGAACGGGCACCGAGCGGCACACGCTCCGCGGGCACACCGGTTCCGTCTGGTCGGCTTCGTTCAGCAGCGACCGGCGGCGCGTACTCACCGGCAGCCACGACCAAACCGCGCGCGTGTGGGACGCGAACGCGGGTGCGGACGCACTCGCCCTCAATGGGCACACGGGAGCCGTTCGGTCGGTCGCGTTCGACCCGGAGGCGGCGCGCGTGGTCACCGGCAGCGACGACGCCTCGGCGAAGGTGTGGGACGCCAAATCGGGCAGCGAACTGCTGACCCTGAAGCACGCGCAGATGGGAGCGTTTTGGGCGGTCTCGTTCGGCTCGGACGGCTCGTACGTGCGCACCGCGAGCCTGCCGCGGTTCGGGTTCCCCGGGCCGAGTCGCGGGGACGAGCCCGCCGCACTCTGGGACGCGAAGACCGGACGGATCGGCGAGATTTACAGGGGCTTCGGGCTGAACACGCTGATGCAACCGGTCGGCCCGGGCGAATGGCGGATGAAGGAGCTGCCGCGCGACGAACTCGCCAAGCGCGCGGAGCGAGACGCGCGAACCCCCGGCGAGTGGCGCGCCGTGCGCGCGAGCAACGACGGCAGTCTGAAGGTCTTCGACCCGTTCTTCCAGCGCGAGTTCGTCGTGTACCACCGGCACGCGTCGTTCGGTCGCACCACCGAACTGTCAGTCTGGAACGCACAGCGGACGCGAGTCGTTCGCGCCAATCGCGCCAACACTGCGAGCATCGCGGACGGAAACGGCGGTGCGGTCGTCGCGACGCTAGACGGTCACACGGAGTGCGTAACCGCGGCGGCGTGGAGCGCGGACGGGGCGCGCGTGGCGACCGGCGGCGCGGACCGGCTGGTGAAAATCTGGGACGCGGCCACCGGCATCGAACTGCTGAGCCTGAAGGGGCACACCGGCCCGGTTCACTCGGTCGCGTTCAGCCGGGACGGCGCGCGGCTCGTAACCGGGAGTGAGGACGCGACGGCGCGGGTGTGGTTCGCTCCCCGTTGAGTTGGCGCGGCACGAAAGCGACGGGAGCGCGCGAAGAAATCGGTGGGAACGCGGATATGGGGCCGGGATCAGGCCGGATCACAAAGCGGCACCCGAACCGGACCGAGTTCCGCGCGGGCGCAACGCCAAATGTGCCATGCTGTCCGTACCTCGTCTCGAAAACCCAGAATCGAGTCGGCTCAGTTCGCACTCGCCGCGGCCTCCACTCTGTGGTACCGTCATCTGATTAATCCCTCGCACGAGTGACCAACATGTCGTGGACAATGCTGTTCGGTGTGCTGTCGTGGCTGGCACTCGGTTCGCCAGCATTGGGACGAGCCGATGACGCAGAGGACAAAGCCGTCACGTTCGTGAAGAATCTGGGTGGCCGGGTGACGCGCGACGTGGAACGTCCCGGAAGTCCGGTCGTTGGCGTGAATCTGTACGGCCCGCAGGTGACGGACGCGAGTTTGAAGGAACTGGCTGCGCTCAAGTACCTCACCAACCTCAACCTGCGCGCCACGAACGTTACCAACGACGGATTGAAGGAACTCGCGTCGCTCAAGAATATCACCACACTCGATCTGAGTGACACGAAAGTCACGGGTGTGGGCCTGAAGGAACTCACGCCACTCAAGAAATTGAACAGACTCGAACTGAATTCTCACCAAGTCACGGACGTCGCGTTAAGGGCGTTGTGCGAGGCCAACCTGCTCCACATTCTGAGTCGCGCATGCGCAACTGTCGATAAACGCCCGACCAACCTCGAAGAGATCGCCGACCTCAACCTGAGTGGCACAAAAGTGACGAATGATGGTCTGAAGGAACTCGCACCGCTTAAGAACCTCGCCTACCTGCGCCTGAGCACCACATCCGTCACCAACGACGGATTGAAGGAACTGGTACCGTTCAAGAACCTCATACACCTCGACCTGAGCAGCACGAAAGTCACGCCCGCGGGTCTGAAAGAACTCGCGCCACTCAAAAATCTCACCTCCCTCAATCTGTTCAGCACGAAAGTCGATGACTCGACGCTGAAAGTGTTGCGCGAGATCAACTTGCTCCACACTTTGGGCTCGGCGGCGGGTTGCAAAGCCCCGACCAAGCCGGAAGAGGTCACCACGTTCGACCTGTCAAACACGCAGGTAACGGACATGGGTCTGAAGGAACTCGCACCGCTCAAGAACCTCGTCTGGCTCCAACTAAAACCCACGATGGTCACTGACGACGCGTTGAAATCGTTGCGCGAGCTCAACCTGCTCCACGCTTTGTGGTTCGCTGAAGCGGAGGGTCGCAAACGCCCGACCAAGCCGGAAGAGGTCATAAAACTCGACCTCTACGACACAAAAGTGACGGATGCGGGTCTGAAGGAACTCGCACCCCTCAAGAACCTCACAGCACTCCGCCTACACTTCGAGATAGTCACAGACAACGCGCTAAAATCGTTGCGCGAGATCAACCTGCTCCACGCATGGTCTCACGCCTCGACAGATAGCGACAAGCGCCCGACCAAACCGGAAGAGGTAACCAGACTCGACCTGTGGAGCAAGAAGGTTACTTCTGTGGGGCTGAAGCAGTTGGCCCCGTTCAAGAACCTCACAACTCTCAATTTGATGAATACGAAGCTTATGGGTACGGATCTGAAGGATTTGCCATCGTTCAAGAACCTTACTACACTCGAACTGGGTGATTCCCAAGTCACGGACGACGCGTTAAGAGCGTTGCGCGATCTCAACCTGCTCCACGCTTGGCGTGGTGCTGAGACGGAGACTGGCAAGCGCCCGACTAAACCGGAAGAGGTCACCTATTTCGACTTGAGGCATACGCAGATCACGGATGCAGGGTTGCAGGAGCTTGCGCCGCTCAAGAACCTCACCACACTCGACCTGTACCCCATGCCCGTGACGGACAGAGCGTTAAAAGCATTGCGCGAGATGAATCTGCTCCACGCTTTGGGTTCGGCAGAGGCTGGCAAGCGACCGACCAAACCGGAAGAAGTCACCGGTTTCTACTTGGGCAACGCTGTAACGAATGACGGACTGAAGGAACTCGTACAACTCAAGAACCTCACCAATCTCACTATCCAGAGCACGAAAATCACTAACGACGGGTTGAAAGTGCTCGCGCAGTTCAAGAACCTCACCACACTCGACCTGAGCGGTACGAACGTCACGAAAGATGGGTTGAAGGAACTCGCGCCGCTCAAGAACCTCACCACACTCGACCTTGGCACGGTGGTCACGGACGACACGTTAAAAGCCCTGCGCGAGATCAACCTGCTTCACGCCTTGAATAGCGCTTATGCGAGCGATGGCAAACGCCCAACTACACCGGAAGAGGTCGTTGCGCTCCACATGAGCGGCGCGAAAGTCACGGCTGCGGGTCTGCAGGAACTCACACACTTCAAGAACATCACCACTGTCGGCCTGAGGGGTTCGAAAGTGACGGTTGCGTTGCTGAAGGAACTCGCACGACTCAAGAATCTCACCGACCTCGACTTGTCTGCTACGGACGTGACCGACGAAGGGTTGCAAGAACTTGCACAGCTCAAGAACCTCAGATCTCTCAACCTGTTCAGCACAAACGTGACGGCCCCCGGGGTGAGTCAACTCCAGAAAGCGTTGCCGAACTGCAAAATCACCAAGTAAAGCAAGCAATTACCCGCCTGCCAGTCAGAGGTTGCTTTGGTTGCCCGCAAAAGGGTCAGCGAGATGGATCAGCACCAGCCGCCTGCGGTTCGCGCGGATTGGTAGAGCCTGTTTTTAGAACCGGTCTTGTCGTAGTTGCGTGAGGTCGTTTACAGATCGGCGAAAGGAGCCGATCGTGGTGCGTCGAACCAAGCGGATGCTGAGTGATGCGGACTGGTCGCGGGTCGTCCCGCACCCGCCGTCGCCCAAGGGCGGTCGCCCGCGTGCCGACGACCGGGCGTGTCTGGAAGGCATCTTGTGGGTACTCCGCACCGGTGCCCGGTGGCAGGACGTCCCGGTCGATTTGCCATCGGGGAGTACCTTTTGGCGGCGGCTCCAAGAGTGGGCGAGCGAGGGCGTACTGGAGCGCATCCAAGCGGCCCTCGTCGGCGAACTGCGCGTGCGGGCGCGTGGACCTGAGGGAGCTGTTCGCCGACGCCACGTTCGTGCGCGCCAAAAAGGGGTATGGAGGTCGGGACCACCAAGTGCGGCAAGGGCATGAAGTTGGAGGTGGTGGCCGACGCGCGGGGCCTGCCGCTGGGCGTGGCGCTGGCGGCGGCCAACACGGGCGAGACGGACCTGCTGGTGCCGGCACTTCGTGACGTGCCCTTGCACCTGCCGCCGGGCACGCCGGTGATCGCGGACCGCGGGCACGACAGCGCCCCGCTGCGGGACGAGGTCGAGGACGAGGGGTTGGTGCCGGTAATCCCGCACCGGCGCAACCGCACGCGGGCGTCGCGCAACGACGGGCGCCGGCTGCGCCGGTACCGCCGCCGGTGGACCATCGAGCGCACCAACGCGTGGTTGCATTGCTACCGGGCCCTCGCCGTCCGATGGACGCACCACCTGTTCATGTACGAAGGACTCGTATACCTCGCACTCATACACCGAGCACTGCAACGGTTTTGAAACTGGTTCTAGCTAAATATTACATCAAAATGCGTCATAATACTTGAGTGTAATTGGATAGTATTTTATACCTCGTGCGGGGACATCGCTCCCCCTGCAACCAGTGCCGATCTGGCGGCGCTGCAGCCTCGCGGATGTGTTGACTCGTGGCCCCACGGCGAGTAGCATTCAGTTGCCCAAGATGGATAACCGAGGCGCCATTTGGATCTGGCCGAACTTGCCAGCCGCACTGGCGTGCCGGTTCGCAAGCTCCGCTACGTGTTCGACCACCGGGCGCTGCCGGGTTTGACGGAGGCGTCGAGCGGGCACGGAGTGCCGCGCACGTTCACCGATTTCGAGGGATTTGGTATCGCGCTTGCCGCGCGCCTACTCGATTCGGGTCTCACGCGCAAGTTGGTTGCCGGCGTGCTTGCCGCGGTCGCGCGAGCGCTCCCGAACACACGTGAACACCCGCTACTTCGTGCGTTCCAGGTGCAAGCCGGCACGGTCGAAATCGGGGACGGACGATACCTGCGGGTGCAGGTGCCCAAGTGCCGCGGAGTCGGGGGCGCCCTCGACACCGGTTGGCTCTCACTCGCGGACGCATCGCCGGCACGCCCCGAACGCGCGTTCGCGGTGCGGGTCACGGTCGAATTGGGCGCGCTGGCCAAGGCCGTGAGCGAAACGCGAGCGCACGCGCCTGACGGTGTGACCTCGTAACGGTCGCGCAAACACGGAGGTTTCGTATGGTCGCCAACTGCGACACCGAGTATCCGGCCGAACTCATTCAGTTCGTTACGGACGAGGCCGCCCGCGACGCCGAGGAGGTTGCGGCCTTTCTCGCCGGCGCGGGGCTGGCCCCCGCGCCGGGTGAAACTCGCGGCATCCCACACGGCGTACTGCTCGACCTCGGGGCTGTCGTGCGGTTGCGGCGCTGGGAGGCGGCCGGGCACGCGGTGCATCTCGATGCGGGTCTCCCGACTGCCCGCGCTGCCCTCGACCAACTCATCGACGCACTTGTTGAAGCGGCAACGAACCCGGCCGCGCCGCGAACAGTCGGTGCACTGGGCCGCGCCGTGTTCGATGCTGCAGTCGGCCGGTTCGCGTGGACCGCTCGGCCCGAGTTGGGCGCGGACATCGCGCTGGACGTGACCGACGATGACACTCTCGTCGAAGCACTGGCACGGTTCCTGTGGGCGCACCGCAACACCGGCACCGCGAGCGAATAGGGAGCCGCGATCGTGAACACACGACCGGACAAGGGGCGCGGGTTGTTCTACCACCGCGATTCCGAAGCGCACTCGGACCTCGCGCCGCCCCAGTACGTCGAGTGGGCCCGCACCGAGGCCGCGCGCCTCGGCGTCACCTTCACCGGCACGCCCGCGGTCATCACCGACATGATCGCCGGCAACCGGTCCGTCGATGGCGACTTGTACCTCGACTACGGCGTCTCCGGCAACGTGCTCAGCCGCCCCGGGTTCGACCGGTTCCGCGAGCGCGCCGTGTCCGACCGGTCGGTGTCGCACCTGTTCGTCAGCAAGCGGGACCGACTCGGTCGCCCCGATAATCCGCTCGACAGCATGTTCATCGAGTACCAGCTCCGCTCGGCCGGGCTGACACTGGTGCTGATGGGCGGTAAGGTGCTGCCGCCCGTCGCCCAAGGCGAGCGGATCGATCTCGCCGACATGCTCACCAGCTTGATCGAGTACGACACCTCGGGGAAGTTCCGCCGCGATCTGGCCGAGAAGTTGATTCACGCCAAGGTGCGGCTGGCGAAGGGCGGGTTCTCGATCGGCGGCGAACCGCTGTACGGCTTCCGGCGGTGGCTGTGCGCCGAGGACGGAACACGGAAGCGGCAACTCGAGGACCACGAGCGGGTGAAGATGCCCGGGCACCACGTGGTCTGGCTGCCCACCGCAACCGACGAAATGGCCGTCGTTCGGCGCATTTTGGATCTGATCGAGACGACACCGGCGGCGCGGATCGCACGACTCTTCAACGAAGAGCGCATCCCGTCGCCGAAGGCCGGGCGCACGCGCACGCGCAACGGCCGCACGTACGAACTCAGCGGCCAGTGGACGCAGAACACCGTGCGCAACATCGCGACGCACCCGCTGTTGATCGCGCTGTGGGAGTACGGCAAGCGGTCCGAAGGGGACCAACTGCGGTTCACCAAAGACGGCCCTCGCCGTCTCGAGCAGGGTGATTACCACCCCGACGGCAAACTGAGGACGGTGACGAATCCGTCGGACCAGATCATCCGCACACTGGCGAAATCGGATGCGGTGATACCGCAAGAACAGTTCGATCGCATCCGTGAAGTCATCGAAACTCGTGGGCGGCATCTGAAGGGCAAGGCGCGCGCCCGCGGCACGGCCCCGAACCCGCTGGGCGGGCGCGTGTACGACCTGAACTGCGGTTGGCCGATGTACCGGTACGCGAAGCGGAAGAAGTGGTGCTACGGGTGCGGACTGTACCAGAACTCGGAAGCGAAGTGCTGCCGACACAATATGGTGTCCGGCGAGACGGCCACGCGGTTCGTACTCGCCTGCCTCAAGCAGCGGCTCTTGAACCCGTCCACGCTCGCCAAACTGAAGACACGACTCGGCGAGTTGGCAACTGCCGAGAGCGGTGACGATCCGGCACAACGGCAACTGGACGCGGACCGCACGGAACTCGCGACCGTGCGCCGCAAGGTACAAAAGGCCGCAGACAACATGGCGCTCTCGGAGACGCCCGACGAGCGGGCGGCGGTCGCGGGGGTGTTCCGCGAACTGAAGGCGCAGGAAGCGCGGCTCGAGGAGCGCATCGCGGCGCACCGACCCGCGCCGGTGGGTACCGAACCCGAGAAGCAGGTGGCGGCCGCGCTGGGCGTTCTAGACCGGCTGTCCGAATCGCTCGCCGAAAACGCGCCGGACTGGGGTACCGTTGGGACGGCGTTCGCACAAACGAACGCGAAGTTGTACCTTCGGTTCGCTGAAGTCGAGAGCGGGCGCCGGAAGTTGAACCTCCCGGCAGGTGGCGTGGTCACGTTCGGATCGACCGCGCCGCCGGGGCCAATGTACACGGGACCGACCGACCGTCCCATCATCCGCAAGATGCTGGGCGCGGGCGAATCGGTCACCGCGCTTCCGGTGCGCGTTGCGCCGGAGGATTCCAACGTCGGCCGAAGTGTGATATGGTCAGCTAATGTGCAACGCGGCACCCGGCGCTACACCTGACCCGGCCGCGCTGTTTGGATTGCACTGCTCCCTGCGAGGTGGCCGGGCAGGTGAGCTTGATCGTTCGGCACCGGAGGCAAACGTCGCCATGAAGAACCTGCGGATGCCCGTCACGTATGGCCTGTTCCGAGCCCTCGTGGCCTTCGCGCTGCTCCAGTGGGTCTTCGGTACTCCGCTCGTCAAGTCCATCCCGGCGGCCGTGCTCTTCGGTATTGTCTGCGCGATCGGTGTTTGGGCGCAGAGGGGTCGTGAGCCAGCCCCCGACGGAGCGCCTCTGCCGAGTGGTGCGCGGTCGCCGCTCGTATGAGCCCAAAACCTGCTGTCGCGGTTGTGGTCTCTGGCCCGCCGTTGCGACTTCGGACTGGCGTGGGGCAGCACATCGCTCAGAGTTGCAATTTCATCGTGCGTGGTTCGCAATCGCCTTGGAAAGGCTCGCGTGGTTGCAGAACCGCACAACGAAGAAGCCGAACTAGGCGCTGCACCTGACACCGCCACGTAGTCTGGACGGCATCGCTCCTTGGGAGGGGGCGGTGCCGGTGAACTTGGTCGTTAGGCCACACAAGGCAGAGGGACAATGAGACTCATCCTGCGGTTGTCCGAAGCCGTGGAGGCGGCGCTCGCCGGCGAGGTGGTTAGCCCCAGCGTGATCGCCGTGAACTTCACTGCCGGGGCACACCCGCTCGCCCTGTGGTCCGCCGCCGGTGCCTGTTGGAACAACTGCGACGGCTATCGCAGCGAGGACCTACCGTTGCTCGACACCGCGGGCCACTCGACGACGGCCCGACTGACGTTCGAGTCGACCTCCGCCTACGCCGAGTTCGGCGCTCCGCAAACGCTCAACTCGGCCACGAACAGGTTGTACTGTGGCGGCCTTGTGGGCAACGACACGGTGAGCGAAGTGCGGGTGTCCGTGACCGGCATCCCGTACGACCGCTACGACGTGTTCGTCTTCGCCTCGGCCGATACGACCGACCGCTCGCCCCTTTCGATCACCGACGGACGAACGACGTTCTACTATCGCAGCGCCGGCCGGAGCAACGTGGGAGCGCCCCGCCTCCTGCGGACCCGGAGCCGGGATCCGCGGGCACCGACGGAAGGGCCGGCACAGTACCAAGTGTTCCGCGGGCGCGGTGAGTCCTTTACGGTCACCACGGGCGGCTCGCGGAACTGCGTCCTGAGCAACAACGTGTTCGGATTGCAGATCGTCCGTGGGGGGGTGCGCGATGCCGGCGGAGCCGAGGCCGAACCCGGTACCGCACCGGACCCGGCCCGCACGTAGGCTTTCTGTGGCCCACGGCTCCCCAGTGCGGGCCGGGTTGCTGAGCGGGGTCGTTCACTGGTGCCGGCACGCTTCCGGCTACCACTTGCGTTCCATCAGCGAGACGATTTGCACCGCGAGTTTGTCGTGAATCGCCTTCGATGCCGAGGCGTTCGTTTCGCCCAACTCCGGCAGGATGCGGCCCGTCACCACGAGGCGCACCGGTTGCGGCACGTCCGGGTCGCGCACTTCCGGCGCGATCGGGCGCGACGGGTCGAACGGCGGCGGCACTTCGCGCGGCAGCCCCGGTTGCGTGCGACCGGGTTCGGGGCGCGGGCGCGGGTTCGAGAGCACTTTGCCGTCGCGCAGGTCGCGCCACACCACGTCCACGAACACCGTGATTTCCGCTTCCCGCGTCAGGTTCTGCTGGTTGCGGTTCAGAATCGTGGTCGTGATCTGCACCACGTTGCCCAGCAGTTCGGTGTCAGCCTTGGTGTAGTCGGACGTGACGCGGAACGGCGTCGTTTTGCCGATCTCGCGGATCACGGCTTGCGTCGCGTCTACTTCGAAGCCGCGGTACGGGCTGGTCTGGAACGCGCGGTTGTTGAACAGCGGCACATAGACAGTTCGGATGTTCGGGTCGTAGAGCGCGTCGGCCCCGGCGCGATAGCCGAGGATGCTGAACTCGCGCCCGCGGCACCCGAGGGCGAACGGTGCGAGCGCGGCGAGCGCGAGGAACCGGCGGCGGCTAAGGTCGGTCATGGTCGCTCGCGTTACGGGTTCTGCGTCACCGGGGGCTGAATCGCGCCGGCCGGCGCGACGTTCGGATCGACGCGGGCGCGGTCCTTCTCGTCGCCCGCCGCGGGCCGCCGCCCGATCATCTCGTTGAACTTCGCGCCCGCGATGGCGAACGGGTCGTTGCCCACTTCTGGCCGGCCCTCCTTCATCATCTGCATCAGGCGCGCTTGGCGCTCGGTGGCGACGTCCGAGTACCGCGTGCCGCCGTACCGCCGGCGCACCAGCTCGTAGTAGAACACCGCGGACCCCGGGTGCCCGGTGCGCACGTAGTAGTCGGCCATCAGCATGTCTTTTTCGGCCTGCTGCGAGCGGATCGCGACGAGCGCGTTGTCGAGCTTCTTCGCGTTCGCCGGGTCGTTCGCCAGCTCCGGCATGCTGCCCTGCGCCACCTGAACGAGGTGCAGCGCTTCGGCGCACCCGCGGCTGTCGTACGACGGGCCGCCGGTCTTGTTGTTCTTGGCCTGAATCGCCAGCAGCATCGCTTGGGGCCGCAGCGGGCTGTCCTTGTGCGTCGCTTCCAGTTGGCTGAAGAACTGGTCGGCCTCGTTGAAGTTGCCGCGGACGAAGTTGATGTAGCCGGACAGGAACAGCGCCTTGTCGGCCTCCGGCCCCATGACGTCGTGAACGTGGATGCGCTCGAGCGCCTCGAGGGTGCGGCCCTCTTGGTCGAGCGCGGGGCGCGTGCGGTCCCACGGCTTGGGCGTTCCGGGTTTCCACCGCAGCACGCCGGTTTCGCCCTTCGCGGTGCGCGCGTCCAGTTCGGCGCGGAAGTCGTCGAGCCAGTAGTCGCAGATCTTGAACATGCGCTGGCACGCGTCCCGCCGGTACGCGCCGGTGGGGAAGTCGAGCAGCAGTTTGTGGTAGGTGTCTACGGCTTCGGGGTAGTGGCCCCGCTGGTAGCGGCACTCGGCCTGCATGAACCGGGCGCGCTCGCACAGCGCCACCGGGTTGCCCTTGTTGTCGGCGATCTGGCGGAACTGGCTCTGGGCCTCGTCGTAGCGGCCCGCGTCGTAGTTCGCTTGGGCGGCTTGGAACTTCTCTTCGGCCTTCGGGTCGTCGTAGGTGGAGACGAACAGCTCTTTGAAGTCGGCAGAGGCGCGGTCGCGGAACCCGCGGAACCCGTTGCACCCGGTGCCGGTGCAGAGCACCGCCGCGAGGAGCACGAGCGCGCGGCGCGCGCGGATCGAGTTCGGAGCCGGATTCGGCGTCGCCATCCTGAGCGTCCCCCGGTGCCCGCGGTTGCGTCCTAGCGGGCGTCGATGTAAGCGAGCATGCGCGGCCGGCGGCCGAGCACGCAACTGACCGTTTGCCCCAACAGTTGCCGCACCTCGCCCCGCACGTCGGGCGGCAACGCGCGCGCGCCGTCGGCCAGCGCGCGCAGCGCACCAAGCGCCGGGC
>JALHNS010000181.1 GCA_022843445.1 Gemmata sp. | reverse complement strand
AGCCGCGAACGCCCGTGAGCGGCAAAGCTGAACCGCTCACGGGCGATCGCGGCTCGTACGGAAAACGATCGCGGCGCCGGTCGCTGTTTAGGCGTCGCCGAGGTACTCGGGCACCATCGTGCGCAGGTGCTCGATTTCTTGGTGCGTTTCGCCCAAGTACGCGAGCAACCGAAGGTCATCCTTCGTCACCGCGCCGCCGCTGAACAGCCACGACCGCACGCGGAACAGCTTGTACAACTTCACCAGTTTCCGGTCGCTGATGAAAATCTTGTCCTCGCGCACGAGCGTCTTCACGAGGCGCTGGAACTCCTTGAACACGTCGTCCGGGAAGAACCGCTTGCGGTCGTTCTCGTCGTCGCCGCGCCCGTCGCCCTTCTTGCTGGCGAACAGGTACGTCATGTAGCGGTTCGCCTTCAGGAAATCGTCGAGGCTCGCGTGCCCTTCCACCCACGGCTTCTGGTTCAGCCCCTTGTACGCCTCGCCCTGCAACCCGGCGTCGATCAGCTCGGTGAAGAACTCGTCCTGCACGCTGCGGCTCAGCACCTTGAGCACGAAGCGGTCCTTGAGCGCCGCGAGTTCGCCCTGTTCGGGGATCTCGTTGGTCGCGGCGAACATGACCCGCAGCGGCACCGGTTCGGGCTTGCCCTCTTGGTAGAACTTCTTCTCGTTGATGATCGTCAGCAGAATGTTCAGAATCGCGGAGTTGGACTTGAAGATTTCGTCCAAGAACACGAGCTTCGCGGTGGGCAGTTTGCCCTCTTTCTTGCGGATGTAGCGCCCGTCGCGCAGTTCCTTGATGTCGATGGCGCCGATGATCTCGCTCGGTTCGGTGAACCGCGTGAGCATGTACTCGAAGTAGTCTTCCTGCGCGATGCCGAGCGCGTCTTTGAACTTCACCACGAGGTCCGACTTCGCGGTGCCGGGCGGGCCGATGAGCAAGAGCGGCTCTTGCGCGATGGCCGCCACGCACATCAGGTCGATGATTTCCTGCTTGTTCACGAAGAACCGGCCGAGCGACTCACGGAAGCGGTTGATCCGCTTGCGGATGCCCTCGGCGTCTTGTTGCAGGTCGGCGAACGGGAGTTCTTCGGGGTTCACGGCGGGCTGAGCTTTCGGCGGCATGTCCGTCCTTCGAGGGAATGAGTGCGGAGCCGCGGGGCGGCTTGGGTGAATGATAACGGTAACGGGGCGGCGCGGGAATCTCGGAGACCCGCGGGATTCGGGTTGACCGTTTCCGCGCAGCAGTTTATCGACACCGCACGAAACTGCGCGGAGCGCTCGTCATGGTGCCCAGTTTGAACCCGTTCGTCGGTCGCGCGCCGGACCAACCCGCGCCGACGCCCGCGAACGGGGGCCTGTCGGATCGCGCGTGCAAACGGCTCGCGTTCGGCCTCATCGCGTTCTCGGTGGTGTTCCACCTCGCGTACCTCGCGTTCGATTGCCCGCTCGATCTGTCGCCGGACGAAGCCCACTATTGGCAGTGGTCGCGGCACCTCGACTGGAGTTACTACAGCAAAGGACCGCTGGTCGCGTGGCTAATCCGCGCGTCGTGCGAGCTGTTCGGCAGTTTTAGCGAGACACACACCGGGTCGCTGATGTTCGCGATTCGGCTCCCCGCGGTGCTGTGCCACGCGGCGCTGCTCGCCGGGTGGTACGCCCTCGCGGTACTCACGCTGAAAAACCACCGGGCGGCGCTCGCGACGGTCGCGGTGGCGCTCACCGTGCCCGCCGTGACCGCGGGCGCGATTCTCATGACCATCGACCCGCCGTTCCTCGCGTGCTGGGTGTGGGCGACGATCGGTGTCTGGAAAGCCGTCGAAACCGACCGGAAAGCGTGGTGGCTGTTCGCGGGAATCGCATCCGCGTTCGGGATTCTGGCGAAGTACCCGATGGCGCTGCTCCCCGCGACCGTGTTCGGCTATTTGCTTTTCTGGAAGCGGGACCAACTGAAGCGGCCGGGCTTCTGGCTGTTCGGGTGCGTCGCGGCGCTCGGCCTCGTGCCGGTGTTCGCGTGGAACGCCGCGAACGGGTGGGTGACGTTCAAGCACGTCGGCACGCAAGCCGTCGGCGCGAGCGGAAGCGGCGTGCGCTGGTTCGGCCCGCTCGCGTTCGCCGGCGGGCAGGTCGCGTTTCTCATCGCGGTGTGGTTCGTGGTGTGGGCGTGTGCCGTTTGGGCGCACCGGCGCACGGATGATCCGGCGCGGGCGTTCCTGTGGTGGTGTAGCGTACCGGTGTGGGGACTGTTCGCGGTCGCGAGTTTTAAGGCGTCTGGGCAAGTAAATTGGCCCGCGGCGGCCTACGTGAGCGGTTTCGTGCTAAGCGTTGCGTGGGTGCGCGACCGGCTGAACGGGCCGAACCGCCGGCTCGTCGGGCGTGTCGTGAGTGTGGGAATCGCTTCCGGGCTGGCGCTGTCGGCGCTGGTTCACTTCCCCGGCATTATGCGCGGTGCGCTCGCGCAAGCGGGCGGCACGCCGACTTCGGACAACCCCGCCCCGATCCGCAAATTCGACCCCACGGCCCGGCTCCGCGGGTGGAAGGCGCTCGGCGCGGAAGTGGACAAACAGCGCGCCCGCGTGCGCGCAGAGACGGGCGAAGACCCGCTCGTCGCCGGCACCGTGTGGAACATCCCCGGCGCGCTAGGGGTGTATTGCGACGGCCACCCCGAAACGTACTCGTTCGGGCTGGCGATGCGCGACCGACACAGCCAGTACGATTTGTGGCGGCCGAACCCGGTGGCGGACGCGCAAGCGTTCCGCGGGCGCGCGTTCGTGATCGTCGGGGACGGACCCCCGCCCGCTACCTTCGCTCGCCTCGAACTGGCCACGCGCTACGTTCACCACGAGGCCGGAGTGCCGGTGGCGGCATGGTGGATTTGGGTCGGTTACGGGTTCCGCGGGTTCCCGGAAGCGCAGAATCCGAACAACCGATACTGACCGCGCAAACGGCGCGGGTTTACAAGACAGGTGCCTTGTGGGAACTGTGGGAAGCTGGTCGGTGTCGTGCGCGTCGTGCGCGAGCAGTTGGAACCGCATGGGCGGGGCGAGCGACTACGAGCGCCAGTCCATCGAATCGCACCCGTGCCCCGCGTGCGGCGCGTACACGCTCAGTTGCTCGACGCCCTCGGCGCGGCAGCCGGTGCCCAAACAGCGCCGGCGCGAAGAGCGTAACGGTTAGCGGAGGTCCCGAAGGGACCGCGCCCGAAGTCGCGTAGAATAGCTCCGCACACTCGCGGAGGTTCACCATGACGAACGGGTTCCGGCCGTCGGCGGTCGCGTGGATCGGGTTGGGCCTCGTCCTCGGCGCGACGCTTGGGCCGCTCACGGGGCAACCGGGCCTTCCCAAACTGCCCGACGCCCCTCCCCTTCCCGGCCGCGAGTGGCAATCGGTTTCCGCTACCGCGAAGCGCGCGCTTCCGGCGGTGGTGTGCATCGAGAGCCAGCAAAAGGCGAAGCGCGACGACGAACCCGGCTTCGGCTCCGGGGTGCTCATCTCTGCCGACGGCGCGATCCTCACCAACAACCACGTCGTGAAAGACCTGCGCGAGGTCGAGGTCACGCTACACGACGGCCGCAAGTTCACGTCCGCCGACATCCGGCGCGACCCGAAGACCGATCTGGCGCTCGTAAAGATCGACGCGAAGGAACCGCTCCCGTTTTTGGAGTTCGGCGATTCGGACGCGATGGACGTGGGCGACCGCGTGCTCGCCGTCGGCGCGCCGTTCGGCCTCACCGGGTCCGTTTCGAGCGGCATCGTGAGTGCCAAGAGCCGCAAGAACCTGAAACTGAACCAGTTCGAAGATTTCCTCCAGACCGACGCCGCGATGAACCCCGGCAACAGTGGCGGGCCACTCGTGAGCCTGGACGGCCGCGTGATCGGCCTCACGGCCGCGATCAAAACGCGCAGCGGCGGTTTTCAGGGCGTGGGCCTCGCGGTAAGCAGCAACCTCGCGAAGCGCGTCGCCGACGAGTTGAGCAAGAACGGTGTCGTGAAGCGCGCCGTTTTGGGAATCACCGCCCGCGACTTGGACGCCGCGACGATCAAGAAGATCGGCGGGAAGCCGACCGCGGGCGCGGTGGTGACGCAAGTGACCGACGGTTCGCCCGCGGACCAAGCCGGCGTGAACGCGGGCGACGTGATTACCAAAGTGAACGACAAACCGGTGCGCGACGCGCGCGAACTTCAGGCCGCGATTTCCGCGCTGGAGATTGGCAAGGTCGCGGACGTGCTGCTGTGGCGCGACGGCAAACTGTTCGTCGGGAAGCTGACGGCCGAAGAAGAGCGCGTGGCACTGAAGCCGGAACCGAAGGCCGGGAACCGCGGGTCGGACGCGGTCGGGCTGGCGATGACCGACTTCACCGAAGAGATGGCGGTTCAGCGCAAGTTGCCGAAGGAAACCCGCGGCGCGCTCGTGTCCGGAGTGACCCGCAACAGCCTCGCGGAGCGCAGCGGTGTGATGCGCGGCAACGTGGTGCTGAAGGTGGACGGCACCGCGGTCACGTCGGCGCTCACCTTCGAGAAAGCGCTGCGCGCGGCCGACCCGGACGCGGGCGCGGTGCTGCACGTTCTGCGCGCCAACGGCGACGTCGAATTCGTGCTGCTAAAACTGAAGTAGCCAGCGGTCTTATGCAGGACGCTTGGTGTCGTTCTTCGCGCCGGAACGCGAACCGGGATGCGTGATAGAGAACGTCGTGCGAATGCGACGCGGAGCGTCGCACCACGATAAAGCACTACTCGCCGGCGCGTCGCTCTTCGAGCGGCGTGAACCGATACAGCCACCACATCCCGGCGTTCAGCAGCAGCACCACCGCGTACACGTCGAACAACGGGTCCCACGCTTCGCGCCCCACGAGGCCGAGCGATTCGCGCCAGTCGGCGTACACTCCGACGAACCCCTGCGACGCCATCGCCCCCAACACGCCGAGGCCGTTCATCAGGCCGAACAGCGTCGCGGTGTAGCGCCCGGCCTGCGGGATCGCACACGACCACCAGTTCGGCAGCGTGACGTGCATCGCGCAGAACGACAGGCCCCACAGCGCGGCGAGCCAGCGCGCGTCGTCGCACCGGATGCCCGCGAACAGCGCCGCGGCGGCCACCAGATAGCACCAAACACCGAGCCACCGGCGCGCCGCGACCGGGTTGCGCGCGCGCCCGAGAGCGTCCGCGAACCAACCGCCGGCGAGCATTCCGACCGCGGACCCGCCGAGCACGATCGCGGTGAGGTTCCCGGCTTCGACGTTGTCGATGCCCCGCGCGGCCTTCAGGTACTTCTGGAACCACGAGTAAAAGAAGTACGTGAAGAACGCGCCGAACACCATGATTCCGCTGAGCACGAGGATGCCGCGGTTCCGCGCGACCGCCCGCCACGGCACCGGCCCCGGTGCGCTCGATTCGTCGCGCGCCATTTCTCCGCGAATGCGTGCCAACTCGGCCGCGTTCACGCCGGGGTGCGCGGCGGGGTCGTCGCGGAACCACCACCAGAACCCGACGGCCCAAAGCACACCGAGCGCGCCGTAAGTGACGAACACCCAGCGCCACCCGGCGGCTTCGATGAGCGCGGCGGTCGCGGGCGGCGCGGCGACCGCGCCCACCTGCCCGAACGCGAGCATCACGCCCTGCACGCGCCCCCGCTCGTGCGGCGAAAACCACTTTGAGAGCACCTTCGCGGCGTTCGGGTACGCCCCGGCTTCGGCCGCGCCGAACAGGAACCGCACGCCGATCAGTGTGACGAGGCCGGTAGCGGCCCCGGTCAGCGCGGTGAACGCGCTCCACGCGAACACGATCTGCGACAGCACCGAGCGCGGCCCCCGCGCGTCGCCCCACCGCCCGACCGGCACCGCGAACAGCCCGTAGGCGAGCGTGAACGACATGAGTACGAAGCTCATCTGTGTGTTCGTCAGCCCGAACTCGTCTTGGATGGGCACGACCGCTTGGCTCATGCAAATGCGATCGAGGTACAGCAGCCCCGACAGCCCGCACAGCCACAGCGCGACGACGAACCGCGCGCGTGTGGGCGATTCACCAAGTTCGGGTTCCGTTTCGCGCATGGCCGGAGTGTACCGGCGCGCGTTGTGCCCCGCACGCATTTCGGCAACAATCAGCGCTGTGTTGTTGTGCCGCGCGGGGCGCGTATCGCAATCGCGCTGCGGGTCTAACTCGTCGGAATAACACGGGCCGCGATCGCACTCCACGACGGAACCGCTATGCGCACTGCCGCACTCGTAGCTCTCGCCGCGTTCGCCGGTCCCGCTCGCGCCGGGGAACCGGACGCAAAGCAGCTCGCACAACAGGCTCAGGCCGTTCTCAAAACGCACTGCTACCGCTGCCACGGGCAAGACGGCAGCGTCGAAGGGTCGGTGAACTACGTCACCGATCTGGCGAAGCTCGTGGCACGCAAGAAGGTGCTGCCGAACGACGCGAAGGGCAGCCGGCTGTTCAAGCGCGTCGAAGACGGCACGATGCCGCCGCCGGACGAGCGGCCGCGCCCCAGTGCCGCCGAAATCGCGGTGCTGAAGAAGTGGATCGACGCCGGCGCGCCGACCGGCGAAGTCGAGAAGGCGCGCACCACTATTAGCGCCGCCGACGTGAACGCCGCGATCCTCGCGGACCTCGAGCCGATGGAGCGCCGCGCCCGCCGGTTCCAGCGGTACTTCTCGCTCGCGCACCTCTACAACGCCGGGCTTTCGGACGAAGAACTGCAAACCTACCGCAACGCGCTCGCGAAGCTCGTGAACAGCCTGTCGTGGGGTTCCAAAGTCGTGAACCCGGTGCCGGTGGACGCGAACCGCAGCGTATTGCGCATCGACCTGCGCTGGTACGTCTGGGACGCGACCATTTGGAACCGTGTCCTCCAAGAGTACCCGTACGGCACGCTCGACGATTCCGTGACCGCGCGCGCGGTGTCGGTTCACACCGCCGCGAAGTTGCCGCTCGTTCGCGCCGATTGGTTCGTCGCCACCGCGTCGCGCGCGCCACTCTACTACGACGTACTGCAACTGCCCGCCAACCTCGCCGACCTCGAAAAACTGCTGCGCGTCGAGGCCAGCGAGAACATTCGACAGGAACGAGTGGCGCGCGCGGCGTTCACCGGCAGCGGGGTGTCGCGGTTCAATCGCATTCTGGAGCGACACGATTCGGCACAGGGGATGTACTGGCGCACTTACGACTTCGACGAACCACCGGCGAACCTCGCAGACCGCGCGAACGGCGGGTTACTCCCGGACCGCCGCAACGTGTTCGCGTTCCCGCTGGGGCCGGGCGGGCTTGCAGAGAACCCGTTCCAACACGCGGGCGGCGAGTCCATTTTCGCGCTGCCGAACGGCCTGCACGCCTACTACCTCGTGAACGCGGTCAACGCGCGCTTGGACAAAGGCCCGGTCGCCATCGTGAGCGACCCGAAGCGCCCGGATCGCGCTGTGGAAGCCGGCGTGTCGTGCATGTCGTGTCACGTTACCGGCATTCTGCCGAAGGCCGACCAAGTGCGCGACCACCTCGACAAGAACCCGAAGGCGCTCAAGCGCGACGAAGCGGAAACCGTTCGCGCGCTCTACCCCGGTAAGGACGCGGTGCTGAAACTCATGGACGCCGACGCGAAAGCCTACGCCGCCGCGGTCGCCAAAACCGGCGCGAAGGTGAGCCGCTACGAGACCGTCAGCACGATCACGCTGAAGTACGAAGGCGATGTGGACTTGCTGACCGGGGCCAGCGAAGTGGGGCTATCGCCCGACGAGTTCCGCGGGCGCATCGGCCAATCCGACGTGCTCGTGAAGCACGTCGGCGCGTTGCGCGCCGGCGGCACCGTGACACGGCAGATTTGGGTGCAGGCGTTCGGCGACATCGCGCGCGAGTTACAACTCGGCACGCTGTACCAAGCGAACCTGAACGGCCCGACCAACCGCGACAACACCGGCGAACTGGACCCGCTCGAAGCGCGCGGCGACACCGCGAACGCGTGGGCCTTCACCCCGGACGGCAAGCGCGCGGTTGTCGCGAGCGGCGACCGCAGCGTGCGGTTCTACGACGTGGAGGGCCGGCGCGACGTGAAGCGGTTCGTGGGCCACACCGCGAGCGTGTGGGCGGTCGCACTTTCGCCAGGCGCGAAGCTCGCGGCGAGCGGCAGTCTCGATGGCACCGCCCGCACGTGGGACACACAAACCGGGAGCGAAGTCGCGCGGTACGCGGACCACACCGGTCTCGTGAGCGCGGTCGCCTTTGCGCCGAACGGCAAGTGGGTGCTGAGCGGCGACTTCGCCGGCACCGTCGCGTACTGGAAGGCCGCCACCGGCGCGGAAGGGTGGCGCGTTGAGAGATTGGGTTTGGTCACCGCGCTCGCGGTCGATCCGAACGGCGGGTTCGTCGCGGTCGCCACCGACTCGGCCCTCGTGCTGCTGAACCTGAGCGACGGCAGCGAACTGAAGCGGTACGGGAAGTTCGCCTCGCCGCTGTCGTGCGTGTCGGTATCGCCGGACGGGAAGTGGCTCGCCGCCGGCAGCGACGCGGGCACCATTCGCGTGTGGAAAGTCGGCGAGGAGAAGGCCGCGTTCGCGCTGACCGGGCACGAGGGGGGCTTGCGCGGCGTGAGCGTCCGCGACGGCGGGCGCTGGGTGCTCAGCGGCGGCACGGATCGCACGGTTCGGCTGTGGGACACGACCGCGGCGCAACAGGAGGTGCCCGCGTTCCGGAAGCACGCGGCGGGTGTGACCGGAGTCGCGTTCCTGTCGAACGGGACGCAAACCGTGAGCGGCGACCGCGAGTTGAACGTGTTCCCGTGGCGCGTCGAGAAGTTCTTGGGCGCGCCGCCCGCGGTGCCGAAGGAGGAGCCGAAACCGAACGCGCCGAACAAGATTCCCCCGGCGAAGGATTGAGCCGCTCGGGGAGCGGCGCCGCGCCTCAGCGGACCACGCTGAAACCGCCGCGCCTCACCACCCCGGCGGGAACTCCGCGCGCGGGAACACGTCCCGTGCCTCCGCGAGCATCTCGTACCGCTCGGCGGCGGTGTAGCGGGCGGAGAAGTGGAACAGCACCAGTTTCCCCACGTTCGCGCGCGCCGCCAGTTGCGCCACTTCGACCGCGGTCGAGTGCATCACGGCGTCGGCCAAGTCCGCGTCGCCCGCGCGAAACTGGCACTCGCACACCACCGTCCCCACGCCCGCCAACACCGGGGCCAAGTTCTCAAGAGCCGCCGGCGCGCAGCGGAAATCCGTGAGGTACGCGACCGAATCGCCCGGTGTTGTCACCAGCAGTTCCCCCTGAAGCGCGTTCAAGTCGTGCGCCGCGCCGTTCACGTCCACCGTTTCGCCCGGCGTCGCGGGCGCGCCGCGCAACCGATTCAGCCACGGCCCCGGTTTGAACCCGCGAGCGTACAGCTTCTCCGTGTCCACGTTCACGCGCGCAGCCTCGCGCACCACGTAGGCGACGCTCGGCGTGCCGTGGTCGAGCAACAGCGCTTCCACGGTGAAGCCGGCACCGTCGATGACGGTGCGGGCGCGGCGCGGCCACGCCGGGCGCTCGTGCGCCGTGCGGAACGCTTCGCGCGCGAGGTACGCGCGCGTTTCGACGCGCTCCGGGCCGATTTCGTGCACGAGCCACTCGCCCTTCTGCGACGGCCCCACGAGGTTCCACAGGAACCCGCGAAACCGATTCGCCACGATCTCGCCGCTCCCGCTCGGCACCCAGATGCGGTTCGCGCGGTCGTCGCGATCGAAGTTGACGCGGAAGAACAGGTCGAAGCCCGAAACGTGATCCATGTGCAGGTGCGAGAAGCACAGGTGGTCGATCGCGCGCAGGTCGTTCGGGTCGAGCGCGTGCGGGCACCCGTCGCCGCAATCGAAGAGCAGACGCGATTGCGCCTGCCCGGTATCGACTTTCACGAAGAGCGCGTTGTCGGTGTCCGGCGTTCCGAGCACTTGGAGCGTGAGCGCCACGGCTAGGTTCTCAAGAGTTTGTCGCGCAAATTGCTCGCGTGGTTGTGTTGGTGGTTCGCCCCTCACCCGGCCTCTGTTCGCTTCGACTGCGGAGCAGGCGCAGTCGAAGCGAACAGAGGCCGGGTGAGGGGCGCTTCACAAACACCAGCCGATTCGAGCAACGCGGCAAAGCGGCCTACTCTTGGACGCGCGCCGGGGGCGCGCGGTTCACGCCACCGGTGCGCCGAACCGCGCGAGCGCGTCGCGGTTCAACTCGATGCCGAGACCGGGCGCGTCGGGAATGGTGAGCAGGCCGTCCGCGTCCGGGCGGAACGGCACCGCAATGAGGTCGTCCACGTACGGCGACGGCGTGAGGAACTCGACGTACCGCGCCACCGGCATTGCGGCCGAGAGTTGCAGGTCGGCGGCGAGGCCGATGGCGGTGTTCCAGCCGTGCGGCACCCACTGCGCGCCGCTCTCGTGCGCCGCCCACGCGACCCGCCACGCTTCGGTTAGCCCGCCGCACTTCGTGCAGTCCGGTTGCACGATGTCGACGCACCCGCGCTCGAACAGCGGCGCGAAGCTCTGCCGGCGCGTGAGCACCTCGCCGGTGGCGATGGGCAGCGGGGCGTGCCGGCGCAGTTCGGCGAAGCCCGCGAGGTCGTCCGGGCGCAGCGCCTCCTCGAACCACACCACGCCGTACTCGGCGAGCATGTGCGCGGTGCGCAGCGCCCACTTGTAGCCGTGCGGCCAGTAGGCGTCGCTGCCGCCGGCGTCCACCATCAGTTCCACGTCCGGGCCGACCGTGTCGCGGGCGGTGCGGATCAGCAGTTCGTCGAACTGCGCGTCGCGCCGGCCGAACGGCTTCCAACCGAGTTTGATGGCGCGAAACCCGCGCGCGACCGCGGCCTTCAGTTTCTCGCGCAGCGCGTCCGGTTCGGCGAATAGCAGCGAGCCGTAGGGCTTGATCTTCGAGCGGTAGTTCCCGCCGAGCAGCCGCGACACCGGCTGATTCGTGATTTTGCCGAACAGGTCCCAGAGCGCGATGTCGATGCCGCTGATGGCGTGTTCGACGCTCCCGCCGCGGCCCTGCCAGAACGTGTTTTGGCGCAGCTTCTCGCTCACGCGCGCCGGCTCGTCGGCGCGCTCGCCGATCAGGAACGGCCGCAGCAGGCGCAGCGCCGCGGAGACGAGGTTACTGCTGGTGAAGGTGCTGCCGAGGCCGACGCGCCCGTCGCTCGTGAGCACCTCCACAACGGTGTGAACGTTGTCTTCGGGCGCGAGTTCTTCGGCCCACCCGCCCTCGACGGTGCCGCCGACCAAACCGGTGAGCCGCACGTCCGCGATCTTCATGCCCGCCCCCAACGGCGAACGGCCGGTATCAGCCGGCCGGTGTGTTCGAGAGTCACAGAACCGGCCGGCTGACACCGGCCGTTCGGCCCGGCACTTGAGCGGTTCTCGTTTGGGTGTAGCGAATGCGACGCGGAGCGTCGCACCACAATTGTGGCACGGCGCTCCGCGTCGTTCTTGCGGGACGACACGAACCGCTACGAACGGTCGAGAACCGCTCTACCCGGCGACGACGGACTTCTCCGCGAGCAACTTTTGCAGCTCTTCGAGCCGCCAGCCGATCCACAGCACGTTCGGCAGGCGGATCGTTTCGCGCTCCGCGCCCGCGGTCTTCACGATAAGGTCGCCGGAGAAGAAGCCCAGCAGCCAGTGCCGGAAGATGTCGTCCCGCTGCTTCTCGAACGAGATGCCCATCGTGTCGTACGTGCGGATCGCCGCGCCGACGTGCTCGCACACCTGAATCTGGCCCGGCGTCACCTTGATGTAGGTGCGCTGGTCGAAGATGAACATCGACACGGCCCACAGGATGAACACCACACTCGCTATGAACAAGTAGCCGGCCATATTGATGTAGATGTGCAGGTCGCCGACCGCGGTGAGCAGTTTGTCCCACGCGCCCGCGAGGCTGATGATGAGCGCCAGCACCAGCAGCATGAGGAGCACGAGGAACGACCACAGCCCGCGCAACTGCACGTTGGTGATGACCACCGTGAGCAGTAGCACAACGCAGAACAGCGGCCCCATCCACGCCTTCTGCGACACGCGCGTCGGGAACGGGTTCGGGACCGCCCCCGGGATCGCGGAGCGGCGCGCGGCTTCCTCTAGCGCGCTCGTGTTGCGGTCCGGCGGAACGCGGATGGAGAAGTTGGTCGCATCTTTGTCCTGGACACCCGCGCCGACCGACGTGTGCGACGGCAAGATGCCGAGGCGACTGTCTTCGGCCCACGTGATGCCGGCCATGATGAAGCCGATCACCCAGATCGGCCACCAGTAGAAGAGCATCGAGTGGCTGATGAGGGTGATTTCGCGCTTCGGCGGCGGGGCCGCGGGCGCGGGTGGGGTCGGCGCGGTAGACATCGCGTGGAATGCTCGTGGGGTGAAGGGGTTCGCTCTACCGGTAGTTCGCCCGGCAAGCGCCGAGATTTCGTTCCGAACGCGCTAACGCGCTCAGGCTAGACCGGCCGCAACCCGGCGTCAAGCGCCCGCCCGCGCAGTTGGCGTTGCGGGCCCGCCCGCGCGCCGTCACAATTCGCGCTCCGCACGGGAAGGAGCCTGTATGCGCGCGCTGTCCGTCGCCGTTCTGGACGAAGAGTTGCCGTTCCCGCTCACCTCCGGGAAGCGCATCCGCACGTTCCACTTGCTCGCGCGGCTCGCGCGGCGGCACCGCGTCACGGTGCTGTGCCACGCGAACGCCGATCGCGACGAGCAGCTCGCCGCCGAAGAAGCCTGCCACACCGCGGGCATCGAAACGCTCGTGGTGAGCCGCACCGTACCGCCGAAGTCCGGCCCCGGCTTCTACGCGCGCCTCGCGGGGAACCTGCTCTCCCCCCTGCCCTACTCCGTTTCCAGCCACGCGAGCGCGGAACTCGCTTCGGCCGCGCGCCAGTTCGCCGAAGCGAACGAAGTGGACGTGTGGCACTGCGAATGGACGCCCTACGCCCAAGTGCTGCGCGACGCACTCGGCCCGCGCCTGAGCGAAACGCCGTGGTGCGTGATGGCGCACAATGTGGAATCGCTGATCTGGCGGCGGTACGCCGAGACCGCCGGGAACCCGCTGAAGAAGTGGTACATTCGCCAACAGCTGCGCAAGTTCGAGCGGTTCGAGCGCTGGGCCTATTCGCACGCCACCGCGCCTATCGCCGTCAGCCGCGAAGACGCCGACCTGATGCGCGCCGAGTTCGGCGCGCGAGGGGCGGACGTGGTCGATAACGGTGTGGACGTGGACTTCTTCCGCCCGCGGCGCGACGTGGACCGCGACCCGGCCCGCATGCTGTTCATGGGCAGCCTCGACTGGCGACCGAACCAAGACGCGGCCGTGCAGCTCTTCACGCAGGTGCTGCCCAAAGTGCGCGCGAGTGAGCCACGCGCAACGGCGGTGGTGGTCGGCCGGCGCCCACCCGAATGGCTGCGCGAACTGGCTGCGAACACACCCGGCGCGGAGCTGTGCGCCGACGTGCCGGACGTGCGCCCGTTCCTCGCGCGCTGCGGGTTCCTCGTGGTGCCGCTGCGCATCGGCGGCGGGTCGCGGTTGAAGATTCTCGAAGCGCTCGCGGCCGGAACGCCGGTCGTCAGCACGCGCGTCGGGGCCGAAGGGCTGGAACTGACCGCGGGCCGCGACCTGCTGACGTGCGACACGCTGGACGAACTACCGGAACTCGCGGCGCGTGCGATCCGCCGGCCGGACGAACTCGCCGAAACGGCCGAAACCGGCCGCGAGCGGGTGCTGAAGCGGTACTCGTGGGACCTGCTCGCGGAGCGCCTCGACGCCGTTTGGCGCAGTGTAACATCCGAGAAAGCGCGAGCGAAACCAGCGGCTCTCTCGTCTGTTCTGTGACGGGCCACCGTTCGCCGCACTCACACCCTTCGCAGAGGAACTCTCCGATGATGAAGAAACTGTTGCTGATCGCCCCGGTCGCGGGCGCGATCGGTGTGGGTGTCGGGATCGACTCGTTCCTGAACGCCGCGGCGGAGAACAAGCAGGACCTGAAGCCGGCGGTCAGCCTGCCGATTTCGCGCGTGGTG
>JALHNS010000180.1 GCA_022843445.1 Gemmata sp. | reverse complement strand
CCGCGCGTCGCCGTGGCGCACGGCGCGCGAGACCGGCCTCGCGCCGGACGCCTCCGGCGTGCGACTGTACCCGCTGGGGGCGGCCCGCGAACTGCTGCCGGACGTGCTCCCGGTGAACGGCCGCTTCTCGGTGCCCGACAGTTGGCTCCGCGGCCTCGCGTTCGCCCCGGACGGCCGCACGCTCCTCGCGCCGCTCGTGCGCACGTCGGTGCTGCACCCCACGCGCGTTTCGCTGAACCACTGGCGGTTCGAGTTGGAGCACGGCTACTGGTGCGCCGACCTCGCGCCGGGCGTCACACCCACCGAGTGCGGCGGGGCGCTCGTGGGGGCCGACCTGCTCGCGCTGGGCGGCCCTTGGGGAGTGGCCGTGTGCGCGGTGGAACCGGGCGCGCCCTTGTTCGTGCCGGACGTGCGAACGGCGCACGCGGTGGCGCTGAACGCGCGCCGCGCGCTGGTCGCGGTCGCGGACGAACTGCACCGCCCGAGCCTGCACTGGCTGCGCGAGCCGAAGAAACTGGCGCTGCGAGCCGAAGAGGTGACGGCGGTGGCGCTCGCCCCGGACGGCGACACGCTGGCGACCGGGCACGGCGGCGACGGCCGCGCGGTGCGGTTCTGGAACGCGGCGAGCGGCGCACTGGAGCGCGAGTACGATTTCGGCGTCGGCGCGGTTCAGGCGCTCGCCTACGCGCCGGACGGCTGCACGCTCGCGGTGGCCGGCCGCAAGGGGCTGGTGGTGGTGGACACCGGCTGACCGCCGGAGTTTCAAGTTCCAGAGTTCCAGAGTTCCACGGTCTTCAACTTGGAACTTCTGGAACGTGGAACGTGGAACTTGAAGTCAGGTTGACGCGCGGCGGGCATTTCGCACAATCGCGGCATGAACGTTCCCCTACCGAAGTACGTCGAGCGCGGGCCCATCGCGGGCGTCGCGTGGGTGCCGCTGAAGTTCTTCACGGACTCCCGCGGGTGGCTCGTCGAGTTGTTCCGCAACGACCTGATCCCGCCGCAGTACCGGCCGGAAATGGCTTACGTTTCGATGACGAAGCCGGGCGTCGTGCGCGGGCCGCACGAGCACGCCGACCAAGCCGATTACTTTTGCTTCGTCGGCCCCGGCACGTTCCGCGTGTACCTGTGGGACGCGCGCAAGGGCTCGCCCACGTTCGGCGCGAAGGAGGTGCGCGAAGTGGGCGAGAGCGCCGCGTTCGCGCTCGTCGTGCCGGCAGGTGTGGTACACGCGTACAAGAACGTGAGCGACCGCGACGGTTGGGTGTTCAACGCCGCGAACCGCCTCTACGCCGGCTGGCTGAAGCAGGAACCGGTGGACGAAATCCGCCACGAGGCCGACGCGAACAGCCCGTACCGCGTGGACTGACGCGCGAACCGGCGCGCCGCACTGCCGCGCGGTCAGGTGCGGCCGAACTCGACCTTGCGCCCGAACCGCTTCACCAGCGCGCGGCGCGACGAGTCCGGCACCGCCGAGAACAGCTCCAGCGCCTTCAACTTCTTGAGAAACTTCGAGCGGCACAGCGCGCGAGCGCCCTCCGCGCCGATCCACGACTTCTCGAAACTCAGGCGCTCCAACTCCGCGAACACCGGTGCCCGCGCCACCGCGACCGCCGCGCCCGTGTGCACGTTCGAGCAGTAGAAGTCCAAGTCGCGCACGCTCGCCAAGTGCGGGGCCGCGCACAGGGCTTCCACGCCGGCGTCGGTCAGCGCGGTGTTGTCGAAACTGAGCTTGGTGAGGTGCGCGAGGTGCGTCGCGCCGGCCAGCACGCGCGCGGCTTCCGCCGTCACCCCGAAGCTGCCGTTCACTTGCCATTCCGCCATGCGCGCGCCGAGCGGCGAGGCCACCAGCATCGCATACGTTTCGTCGCTCACCTCGTTGCCGTACAGCCGCAGGCGCGCGAGCCGCGACAGGTGCGGGGCGTGCGCCAGCGCGCGCACCCCCGCGGTGGTGAGCCGGTTCTGCGTCAGGTCGAGCGCCTCGATCCGCGCGAGATGGGGAGAAGCGGCGAGCGCCGCCGCGGCCTCGTCGCCGAAGGACAGCTCGCGCGCGTCGCCGAACAACCGCAGCCGAGAGACGCCGTTCAGCAGCGGTTCGGCGGCGAGCGCGATCACGTCCGCATCGTTGAAGGCGCGCAGCCCGATAGCGCAGAGCGGCGCGAGCCGCGCGACGGCCGGGGCGCGTTCGCGGAACCCGGCGACGTTCTCGAAGGTGAGCGATTCGACGAACCCGCGGTCCCATTCGTCGTAGTCGAGGTGCCGGCGGTACTTGTCGGCCGGCGTGCCGAGCGCGTCGAACACCGGAGCGGCCCATTCGGTGCCGTGCTTCTTCAGCAACCGCTTGGCGCGCGACAGCAGTTCGCGGCGCGTCTTGGCTTCGCCGCGCTGCGCGGGCCGCGCGAGCGCCACCTGCGCGCGAATAAACTCCGCGCGTGCGGAATCGCTTTCGTTCCCCTGATCGTCGAGGAAGTCGGCGTACACGAGGCGCGCGGTATCGTCGTCCGGGTTCGCGGAAATGGCGGCGAGCAGTGCGGCGGAAGTGGACACGCTGTGCGCTCCGGTGTGCGGTCGGGGTTCCGTCCGAGTCGTTATGCCCCGTCACCGGCGAGCGAGTGCGGGTCGAACTGCGTCGCCCGTTCGGTGAGTCCGGTTCGCGCGTCCAGTTCTTTTCGGAACGCCCGGTCGTTCTTGTAGAACGTGGCGGAATCGGTGGCGATTCGTTGCTCGTCGCGGAGAAACCGCGCGATCTCCGAGACGGCCCAATCAACTCGTCCGTCGTGCGGTGCGTCGCAGAACCGTCCGCGGTCGCGGGCCAGTTGCCACACGCTGCGCGGGAGCGTTACGTCGCTTTGTGGGACAAAAAAGAGTGGGAGAATTACGTTCGCCAGTGCACCGCCGGGGCGCACCAAACTGACTTGCAACAGTTCCGCGTAGGCCAGTTCGAGGACGCACCACCCGCGCCCGGTCGCCAGCATCGCGGGCGTCACGAAGAAAACGGTGTGCCGCGAGCGGAGAATCGCGTCTCGGAGCGCGGTGCGCGAGTCGCGGCCGTAGTGGTAGTCTTCGCGGTCGAGCCACCCGGAAATGTTGTTCGTTGCGAGGCGCTCGTGGACCGGGCGCACCAACTCGTCGTGATCCTCTCGACAGTGCGAGAGGAACACGTGGTGCGTGCAGCGCGGGAACGCGGCGACGGTCCAGAACACGCTCGCATCACCACAGTTTGGCCGGAAGCGCCGGCACGCTCACGGGCTTCGCCGGCCGTTCCGTAAGTACCCCGATAAGGGCCTCGCCAACCCGCGTCGGCGCGTACCAGATCCCGAAATCGCGCTTCGAGAGGATGCCGTCTTTGGCAAGGTTGTCGAACGCGAGTGCGAGTTCGGCGTCCGCGTACTCCCTGCCCTCGTTGATGAGGTGGTTCTCGATGGTGCCGAACGCGACCGGGTCGCCCTCGGTGCGCGGCGGGCCGGACGTTTGGAACGCGATCAGGATGTCGCGGTAGATGTCCGGCAATTGCTGCGCGTAGGCGCGTAGTTTGTCTTCGGGGGGGGGGGGCGGTTGGAGCGCCCAGTTGAACTGTTTTGCGACTTCTGGCGTCATGGTGTTTGTGCCCTGACCTCGGCGGCGCGTGTACACCGCAGTATACCGCAGTGTACACGGCGCTACTGCGCCATTTCGGTTAGCCCTTCAGCGCTTCGTCGTGCTTCAGGCCGCTCGGGGGCAGGTCGGCTTTGCGGCAGTTCGCCAAGGCCGTGCGCGCGCCCGCGAACTGGTCCGCGTCGTTGTCCTCCCACTCGATGCTCACCGCGCCCTCGTAGCCCACGCGGTTCAGCTCGATGAAGATTTCTTCGAGTGAGTTCGCGTCGCGGGCGGTGCCGGCGGTGACGAAGTTCCAGCCGTTCGCCCAGTGGCCCATCGGCCGGTGCCCGCCGAGGCGGCCGGCGCGGCAGTGCTCGCGGGCCACCCACACGCCCTTCACGTGCGCGCAGTGGATGTACTGCGGGAACTCGCGGATGAACTGGATCACGCTCACGTTCTGCCATTCCATGTGCGAGCCGTCCAAGTTGAACCCGACCACGTCCGAACCGAAACCCTGCTTACCGAGGAACGTGATGTAGTCGCTGGCGCTCTCGATGTCGCCCATCGCGCGCTCGCTCGGGTGGCACTCGAGGTCGAACGTGATCCCGTACTTCTTGCACTCGCTCCACACGTCGCCGAACCGCTCCACCAGCAGTTCGAGCGACACTTGGCGCACGTCCGGGATGTCGAACCCTTCGATGCTCGACGGCAGCGGCGGGAACAGGAACCAGTGGCTCCAGCAGTTCGCGGGGCTGCCCACGAACCCCGGCAGCGCCACCTTGCGCCCTTGCAGCTTCGAGAGGTGCCCGGCGTAGCGCACGCACGCGAGCATGTCGCGCTTGGCCTCGGCGTGAATCAGTTTGGCGACTTCCGGCGGCACGTAGTACGGGTCGGTGCGCGGCGGCGTGTTGCCCTTCTGCCGCCACTCGCGGTACGCGGCCTTCGCGTCGCCCTTGCCGCTACAGAAGTTCAGCGTCTTCGCGCTGGGTTCGTCGCCGAGCACTTGCCCTTGCAGGTGCGTCGCGACGGTAAAGATTTCGAGGCCGTGCTTCTTGGCGAGGGCGACGCGCTCGGCGGCATAAGCCGCCGCGCCGGCGTCGGTGTCGCAGCGGCGCAGGTCCAGTTCCCACGAGGCTTCTTCCCAGCCGTCGAACCCGGTGTCGGCGACGAACTGGAGCCACTTCGCCTCCGGCACGCCGCCGAACTGCCCGCGAACGAGGCCGATCTGGTGGTAGCTGCCCTTGCCGGGCTTGTGAACCGGCTTGCCCTGCGCGTCTACGGTTTGTGCGAATCCCATTGCGTGCCTCGCGGGAAAGGGTGAGGGAACACGGCAGACTTTACGAGCGACCCGCGCGCGCCGCAACGGGTTTCCGTGCAGGCCCGCGCCGGGTTGTGTCGATAGGAACGATTGCGAAAGCGGGGGATGCGCATGGACGCGGCGCCGCGGTTCACGGTAGTGCTCCCGGTCGAGGACGACCGCGGGCTGGTGGAGAACGCGCTGCGCGGGTGGAACGCGCAGACGTTCCCACGCGACCGCGTCGAGATCGTGCTGACGACCGGTGCGGACGACAGGGCGGCGCGCGCCCGGCTCGCGCCGCTGCTCGCCCCGCACGACCGCTGGTGCTTCACGCCGAGCGGCAACTTCAGCGCCCGCTACCACAACGCCGCGCTGATGGGCCGCGCCGCGCACCTCGTGTTCACCGAATCGCATTGCGTGCCGGAACCGGCCCTGCTCGCGGAGGTGGACAAGCACCTCGTCGCGGCGCGGCCCGCGGGCGTCTGCTGCCGCAGCGTCGGGATCGTCGAAAACGAGATGTCGCGGTTGGATCAGACGCTGCACGACGAGGGCATCGCGGTGTTCAGCCGCGTCGAAGACTGGCGCAAGGTGGACATTCACGCCTTCGTGATCGCGCGCGACGCGTATCTCGCCGCCGGCGGCTTCGACGCGCGGTGGGACCGCTTCAGCGAGCGCGTTCTCGCGCTCCGCCTGCACGAACTCGGCTACCAACTCGATTACCTGCCCACGGCGGTGGTGCGGCACAAGTACCGCACGACGTGGCGCGAGCTGTTCGAGGATTTTGGGGCGTACACGTGGGGCGAAGTGCTCTACCGGTGGGCGCACCCGGGGCCGGATCGCGTGACCTTCACCTACTTTGAAGGCGCATACTACCCCGGCAGCGAAGAGACGCCGTTCCGCTATGCGCCCGCGGCACACGAACTCGCGCGCGAACTTGCTCGTGCGTCAAAGTGCGTGCCGGACGCGTGCAAACGGTTCGAAGCGAAGTGGGGTTCGTTCGTGCGGTTCGGGTCGCGGGGGGCGCGCTGGGGCCGGTTCGCGCGGCTCGCGGCCCGCGTGTGCGGCGTGTGGTTCGGCCGCGCCACCGGCATCGGCTTGGAGCGCCACTATCGCGCGCTGTGGAAGCACGGGCTGTGGTGGGGCGGCCTGTGCGCACTGGCGAGGGAAGACCTGCCCGAACCGCCGGACCACGGCGATTCGCTCTCGGTGGATTCGATCCACGAGACCGACTTGTTCAACTGGCACGGGTACGAGTCGTTCGCCGGCAATTCGATGCGCTGGTCGGACGAACTCTCCGCGATCCGCCTCCGAATCCCGGCTCGCGACGCGCGCGTGCGGTGGGCGCTGCACGGGTTGCGTTGGGATTTGGCCCCGCCGGACGTGCGGTTCTTCGTGAACGGAAAGCCGCTGCCGCCGGACCGCGTGCGGCTGTCGCGCGAGGTGTTGGAACTCGAATTGCGCGCGGCCGACCTGAACCCGCGGGGCGGGCAGCGCCTCTCGTTCTTCGTGCGCCCGCTGTGCCCGTGGGAGCAGGGCGCGACCGACCGCCGCCGGTTGGGGCTTCCGCTGTTCGGCCTGAGCATCGAACGCGCCGGCGCGGTGCGCGCCGCAGCGTGAGCGCGCCCTTCGGCAACTTGGTATCTCTGATACTGTGGCCGGAGGGTGAACGATGACTGAAGCCGAATGGCTCGCACAAGACGCATTGGGGCCGATGCTCGCGGTTCGCGCGGTCAAGCGCAAGAGTAGCGAGAGGAAGTTGCGGCTCTGGGCTTGTGCGTGTTGCGATCTTGTTGCCGACTGCATGGTTGCCGAAGGGCAACAGGCGATTCGCGTTGCCGAACGGTTCGCAGACGGCGATGCGAGCTCGCGCGAGTTGGCCGCGGCTCATGCGGCGGTTCAACCGTACTCGCGCCCCGATACCCCCGAATTCCCGGCTTGGGTACTCGTTCGCAGGGTGGTCGCACACGTCGCAACCGATATCGGGTGGGCCGTCGCTCGGAGCGCTGTTCAGACCGAAGCGTTCGGAGCCGACGAAGCCGAGTACAGAATGATCGAAAGTCGGGTCTTCGCTGAAATAGGGTCAACGATAGCGGCTTTGTTGCGCGACGTGTTCGGGAACCCGTTCTGCAAGGTGACGTTCGACGCGAAGTGGCGCACCGATACCGCGGTCGCGCTCGCGCGGCAGATGTACGATTCGCGCGACTTCGGCGCGATGCCCATTCTCGCCGACGCGCTCCAAGACGCGGGGTGCGGGAACGAAGACATCCTGTCGCACTGCCGCGACACCGCCGCCCGCCACGCCCGCGGCTGCTGGGTGTGCGATGGCGTGCTGGGGAAGGCGTAGCGCGGACGACGAACCACCTCACGAGGACACACCATGTCGAACCTGCCGATTCGTCGGGTCGTTTTGTTCAAGCACGGGGTCGGGTACTTCGAGCGCGAGGCGCGCGTGACCGGCGACAAACCGCTCGCGCTCAACTTCAAGCAGCGCGAGGTGAGCGACGTTCTCAAATCGCTCACGGTGCTCGACCTCGACGGCGGCACCGTGAGCGCCGTCAGCTACGATTCCACAACGCCGGTCGAACAACTGCTCGCGGAGATCGCACTCAGTATCCCCGATAGCGGTTCGCTCGTGGGGTTGCTCCCGCAGATCAAAGGCGCGCGTGCGGCCGTGAAGCCCACCGGCGGCGCGGCGATTCTGGGCGCGATCCTCGGCATCGACACGCTCGAAACTACCGCCAACGGCACCACCACTTCGCACCCGCGGCTTTCGCTCCTCACCGACGCCGGCGACGTGCGCACCTTCGATCTGTTCGACCTCGAACTCACGCTCCTCGACGAAGGCATCAAGCGCGACCTCGATTTCTACCTGCGCACGCAACTCGCGTCGAAGAAGAAGGACGCCCGCACGTTCACGCTGTTCGCGCAAGGCGACGGCGAGCGCACCGTGCGCGTCAGCTACGTCCTCGAAGCCCCGGTGTGGAAGGCGACGTATCGCGTGCTGCTGAACGAGCAACCTACCCCCCCGGCCCCCCTCCCTGAAGGGAAGGGGGAGAAAGCGGTGCAACCGCTGATTCAGGGTTGGGCGGTGGTGGACAACACGAGCGACGAGGACTGGAGTGAAGTCGATCTCACGCTCGTCGCCGGGCTGCCGGTGTCGTTCACGCACGACCTGTACACCCCGCGCTACATCCGCCGCCCGGTGGTTGAAGTGAAGGAAACGACCGGCGTCCTCCCGCTGATGGCCGAAGCCGGCTTCGACGACGATCTGGATGACGATGACGGCGACGATCTCAATGACACTTCCGTGAGTTACGCTTCCGCGCCCGGGACCGTCCGCGAGCGGATGATGCTGAAGGGCATTCGCGTGTCCGCGCCCGGGATGATCGCCGACGCACCACGCGCCAAGTCCGCGGTGTCGTCGGTGCAGGCGCAGACGCGCGAGCGGCAGGTCGGCGACCTGTTCGAGTACGGCATCGAGAAGCCGGTCACGGTACGGCGCAATCAGTCCGCGCTCGTCCCGATCCTGCTGAAGCCGTTCAACGGGCGCTCGGTGCTGCTGTACCAGAAGGCCGCGCGCCCGGAGAACCCGATCCGCTGCGTCGAGTTCGAGAACACGACCGGGCTGACGCTCGAAGGCGGCCCGGTCACGGTACTCGATTCTGGCAGCTACGTCGGCGAGGCGATGCTCGACACCATGAAGCCGACGGAGAACCGGCTCGTGGGCTACGCGGTCGAACTCGCGGTGCGCGTGCTCGATAACGTCGATTCGCACTCGGATCGCGTCACGCGCGTCGTGATTCGCAACGGCACGCTCCGCACGCATTACGCGCAGGTGGCGAAGACCACGTACACCTTCAGCAGCAAGTCCGACAAGGAGCAGGTGCTGTACCTCGATCACCCGCGGGACGGCCGCGAGTGGAAGCTGTTCGACACCGCGAAGCCGCACGAGATCACCGAGAACTACTGGCGGTTCCGGTTCGCGCTGCCGCCAAACGCGGTCACGAAGTTCGTCGTTCAGCAGTCGCAAACGCTGTACCAAAATTGGGGCTTGGCGGACCTCACCGAGAAGCAGTTCGCGGCGTGGGTGAGCGCGAAGTATTTGGACAAGCCGACCGAAAAGGCGCTGAAGGAGGTGCTGGAGCAGAGGTACAAGTTGTCGCAGATCGAGTACACGCTGAACCGGCTGAACGAGGAGCGCGGGAAGATTCACACCGACCAGCAGCGGGTGCGCGACAACCTCGGCGCGCTCGGCGACCGCGCGAGCGAGAAGGAGTTGCGCGAGCGGTTCGTGGCTACGCTGGGGAAACAGGAAGACCGGCTCGCGGCGATGCTGGCGGAGGAAGATACCTTGCGCGCCGACCGCGACGCGGCCCGCGAGAAGCTGAACGAATCGCTCGCGAAGCTGGAGTACGACGCGGAGGTGGGGTGAATCCCGGGACCGCGGGCAGTCCCGCCCGCCCGTTTCGCGCGCGGGACGCAACACGAGAATCGCGTTACCACCCTCGGTACGAGGCGTGCGGGCGGGACGCCCGCGGTCCCAGCGCGGCTTACCCGATCTGCACTTCGGCCGGTTGCAGTACGAACTCGTCCGCTCCTTCGGGCGGGGCCGCGAGCTTCAGTTCCTTCACGCGCAACCCGACGTGCAGCACCTCGCCCGTGAACGGCGGCTCCCCGGTCACGTTGCCCACCACGCGCACCGCGGACGGATCGAAGCCCTTCTGCACGGTCGCCTTGTCGCCCTCGGTGCCGGGCAGAATCTGCTCGATCACGGTGTGTTGCTTCAGCGCGGCTTGCGCTTTCTTGTGGACCTCGCGCACCGCCTCCCCGACCTTCTGGTCGGTGAAGCCGGAAATGTCTTCGAGCAGGAAATCCACGAGCCGGGCTTCGGCCTGAAGCAGCGCGAGCATCCGCAGCGGCGCGCCGCTCGGCTTCACCGGCTTCGGCGGTTCCGGTTTCTTCACTTCGCCCCCGGCAATCACCGCCGCGAGCTTCTCCGCGAACGTCGGGTCTTGGTTCGCGCGCCCCGCCAGCGACATGCCCCAGAACGCTTTGCCCAAACTGCCGGACCGCGCGATGGCGAGGCCCAGCGCCGCGAGGAACCCGAGGGGCAGCCCGATCCCGATGCCGATGCCGATTTCCATTGTGTCGCTCGTGTAGGGGAAGTTCGCGTTTCGCCGATGTTATAGGAGGGGGTAAACCCGGCAGGTGAAAACGGTTACGCCGGTTGTGGCGGCGCGCGAGTTGCATACGCGCGGCTCTCGCGCTGGCGGAATGTGCCGAACACACTAAAATGCCCAGATGTGTCGGATGCGCCGACACCGCCAACGGTGCCGAATGAGCCGAGACGTTCGCGGGCGGGTCGTGCTGGTGACAGGTGCCTCGCGGGGCATCGGGAAGCGGCTCGCGCTGCGATTGGCGAAACTCGGCGCAAAAGTGGCCCTCACCGCGCGCTCGGTGGATGACTTGACGAAGTTGGTCGCCGAAGTGCGTGCGCTCGGCGCGAACGCCGAATCAGTGCCGGGCGATCTGACGAAGCCCGAAGACCGCGAGCGCATTGTTGCCGATACGGTGTCGCGGTTCGGGGCGCTGGATGTGCTGGTGAACTGTGCCGGGGTGTGCAGCTTCGGCGAGTTCAGCACTTCGAGCGAAGAGATCGTGCGCAAGGTGTTGGAGATCAACTTCTTCGCACCGGTGGAACTCACCCGCGTCGCGGTGCCGCACCTGACGCGCAGTTTCGAGACGGCGACCGACGGTTGGAAGCCCGCGATCGTGAACGTGGCGAGCATCTGCGGCCGGTGGGGCATCCCGTCGCTGCCGGAGCACTGCGCGAGCAAGCACGCGTTCGTGGGCCTCACGGAATCGCTCCGGTGCGAGTTCGAGCGGTTCGGAATCGACGTGCTGCTCGTGCTGCCGGGATTGGTGCGCAGCGACGACCTGAACCGCCACCTGCTCCGCAACGAGGGGAAGATTCACTTGGACTTCGAGGGCGCGCAACCGTCGGACGAAGTCGCGGTGGCGGTTTTGCGGAGCCTGCGCAAGCGGCGCTCGGAAGCCGCGGTCGGGTTCGTGTCGTGGTGGGTGTGGTTCGGCAAGCGGATGTTCCCGCGACTGGTGCGGTTCTTCATGCAGCGGAAGGTGTGGACGTACGCGAAGCGCAACAAGTAGGTCGCGGTCGAGCGAGGCTTTGCGAGCGAGGCCCGACGGCGAACAGCCAACGCGAGAAACGCTTGCGTCATTTACGGTGAATAAGACGCAAGCGTTCCAATGAAAGGTAATTGGTCGTCGGGCCTCGCGGCGAAGCGCCGCTCGACTGCGACCTACAAGACGCAAGGTGTGGAAGTGCGGCGGATCGACGGATTCGCGCTGTGGATCGGAACCGCCCGCGATGCCCGCGACATCAAAGGGGTGCTGGACGCGGGCATTGAAGCGGTGGTCGATCTGGCGCTGATGTGCGAACCGGCCCGCCCGACGCGCGATCTGGTGTACTTGCGGTTCCCGCTCGTGGACGGTGCCGACAACCCGCCGTGGTGCGTCGTTTCGGCGGTGCGTGCGGTCGAATCGCTGGTGCGGTTTACGGTCCCGACGCTGGTGGCGTGCGACGGCGGAATGAGTCGGTCGCTCGTGGTGGCTGCCGCGGCGCTGACACTGGTGACAACGCGACCGCCCGACGAAATGTTGGCGCGAGTCGCCGCGGGCGGAGCGGCCGACGTTCACCCGCGCCTGTGGGGCGACGTGAAACGGTTCGTGTTCGGAACGCAGAACGGAAACGAGGTTCGTTGATCTGCGGGAGGGGCACCAATGAGCTTTTACACTGATTGGTTCCTCGCCGACGTGACGGACGCACCCGCAATCGCCTCAATTGTGCTGACCGAAGATCGCGCGCACGATGACTGGCCGAACGTTGCGCTGAGAAACATCGGTGTGATTGAGTTGGACGCCCTTTACGAAATGCTCCGGCCGGGGCGCGACGGGCGCAGCAGCGCATCGGGCAAGTTGCTGTTTCAGGGTGGCGAAGACGGGCCGTTCGTGAGCGCGGTTGAGCCACGGTTCGTGGAAGCGCTGGGTGGTGTTCCTGCTGGCGCGGAAGTGGCACTTGCCGAACGTTGGCAAGCGCACGAAGCGCTCGCGGATTGGTCTGCGGATGAGCTGGTGGAAGTGTTGCGCGGCCTGACCGAGTTCGCGCGTGCTGCTCGCACGGCCGAGAAACCGGTGCTGCAAATGGTGGTTCTCTGAGGTTCGTGAGGACGGGTTGATGTGCGGGATCGCGGGGATGTTCGACCTGAGCGGCCAGCGGCACGCGCCGGCAGGCGTCGTGGAGCGCATGGCGCGGGCCATTTTCCACCGCGGCCCGGACGAAGACGGCTACCTCGAGCGCACCGGGTTGCACCTCGTCAACCGCCGGCTCTCCATCGTCGGCCTCGCAGACGGCAAACAGCCGATCAGCAACGAGAATCAGGACGTTTGGACCGTGTTCAACGGTGAGTTCTTCGATTACAAGGAGAAGCGCGCCGCGCTCGAAGCCAAGGGGCACACGTTCCGCACGCACACCGATACGGAACTGATCCCGCACCTGTGGGAAGATCACGGCGCGGAGTTCCTTCAACATGTGAAGGGTCAGTACGCGATCTGCGTGTGGGACAGCCGCACGAACGAAGTCGTCCTCGCCCGCGACCGCGCCGGGATCTGCCCGCTCTTTTACACGGTCATTCGGCACGACGGAACTCAGTGGCTCGTGTTCGCGTCCGAAATGAAGGCGCTGTTCGCCTCGGGGCTTGTGGAGCGCAAAGCGGACCTGCAAGGGCTGAACCACGTCTTCACGATGATGGCGATGCCCGGCCCGACCACGGTGTTCGCGGGGATCAAGTGCCTCGTGCCGGGGCGCTACCTGCACTTCAAACTCGGCGCGACCACGCCCGAAGAGGCGACGCGGCAGAAGATTTACTGGCAGGTGCAGTACCCGGACTACGGGCAAGAGGATTACGGCGCGGACGAAAAGAAGGTCGTGGACGGCTACGAAGAGGTGCTGTTCAAGGCCGTGTCGCGGCGCGTGTGGGCCGACGTGCCGGTGGTGTCGTACCTCAGCGGCGGCGTCGATTCGAGCCTCGTCGTCGCGATGGCGAACAAGGTGATGGGCCGGCCCATCCCCACGTTCACCATCTCCGTCAACGCAAAGGGGCTGGACGAGAAGCACGACGCGCTCGCCACCGCGAAGCACCTCGGCTGTTCGCCCACCGTGGTCGATTGCGGGCACGAGCAACTGCGCCGCGACTACCCCGAGTTGATCGCGGCGGCCGAGTTCCCGGTGATCGACACCTCGTGCTTGGGGCTGCTGCACCTCGCGCGCAGCGTTCACCAGAGCGGGTACAAGGTCGCGCTCACGGGCGAAGGGGCCGACGAGTGGCTCGCGGGCTACTCGTGGTTCAAGATCCGCAAGCTCGTGGGCTGGATGGACCGCGTGCCCGGTGTGCCGCTGGGGTTCATGCTGCGGGCCGCGTTCCTGCGCCTCACCCGCACGCCGCGGTTCCCGTACTCCGCCTACAAGCACTCGATGCAGGCGCTCGGCGGCGCGGGCAACGGCTGGTTCGACATGTACGGCCTCGTGAGCACGAACAAGCTCCGGTTCTTCACCGGGGCGGCGCGCGAGGCGGTGGTCGGGAAGTCCGCGTTCGACGACCTCGAGATCTCGCCGGACCTGCACCGCTGGCACCCGTTCCACCGGCAGATGTACTTCGGCGCGCGGGTCATGCTGCCGGGGCACCTGCTCGCGGCGAAGGGCGACCGCGTTGCTATGAATTCGTCGGTCGAAACGCGCTACGCCTTCTTGGACGAAGACGTGCTCGCGTACACGGCGAAGTTGCACCCGCGGTGGAAGCTGCGCGGCGTGTTCAAAGACAAGTTCGTCGAGCGCAAGGTGGCCGAGCGCTGGCTGCCGAACGAAGTGGCATGGCGCACGAAGAAGATGTTCCGCGCGCCGATGGACACATGGGCCGCGAGCGGCGGTGGCGCGCAGGCCGCGTGGATCGACCAAGTGCTGTCGCCGGAATCGGTGGCGAAGGCCGGGTACTTCGATCACGCGGCCGTTGAGGTGGCGCGCCAGAAGCTCGCGAAGCCCGGCGGGCGCGGCCCGGGCCGCACGAGCCTCGAAATGGGCCTCACCGGCGTGCTGTCCACGCAGTTGAGATCGGAAGAGC
>JALHNS010000179.1 GCA_022843445.1 Gemmata sp. | reverse complement strand
GCTCTATCGACGCGCTGCCGGGGCTCGATATCAGGCGCGGAACGACTTACCAGCCGAGCCGCTACGTCTCGGGTCCCAGCGTCCAGATCCGGCGGAGGGAGCGCGAATGATTACGTCGCGCTCGGCGAGCCGCCAGGCAAACAATGACCCGAATGTGACAGCCGAGGAGCTGATCGAAACGGCAAACCGCCTGCTCCATCGCCAGTTCATCACGCGTGGCGATCCGGGCGGTGCCGCGCATTTCGATCGGATCACCCGGCATTTCGAGTACTTCAAGGACCTTTTCGCCAGCTTCGGTTTCCGCCTGGTTCAGAACGACCGCTTCGGCTACGTCGGCTATGTCAGCCCGGCGGCATTCAACCGGGCGGCCCGGGCGCGGGGATCCTCGGCGGTGGCATTCAACCCGGCGGCCCCGGCGGGCAACCCGGTGGCCCCGGTGCCGGCGGGCCGGGCGCGGGCGGCGGCAACCTCGGCACCGGCCGCCACAAGTTCGTGCAGCGCCTCTTCGACGCCACGGGCATCGAGATCGGCGACCTCGACCTCGGGGCCGGGGCCCGCGCGTCCAACGGCGGCTACGCCGAGTTCTCGCTGGACGGCAAGAAACTGTTCCTCTCGTCGTGGCACAACGCCGGCGTGGACGTGTACGCGGTCGAAGACGCGGGCAAAACCAACGGCATGAAGCTGAAGCACTCGATCCGCACCGCGAAGCGCGCGCCGGTCGGCGGCAACTTCGTGCTGACGCCCGACGGCAAGTTCGCGATCTTCAACAACGGGCTGGTGATCGACACGAACAACGTGGGCGGCGAACTGCCCGGCGCGGCCGGCGGCGGGAACGTCCCCGGTCCGGGCGGCGTGCCCCCCGGCGGGATGATTCCGGGTCCCGGCGGCGTGCCGGGTCCGATCCCGGGGCCGGGCGGCGGCATCGTTCCGCCGGGCGGTGGCATCGTTCCGCCGGGCGGCATCCCGGGTCCGATCGGGCCGGGCGGTGTGAACCCCGGAATGCCGCCGGGCGGCGTGCCGGGTCCGATCGGGCCGGGCGGGGCGATTCCGGGACCGGTCGCGCCGGGCGGCGTGGACCCCGGAATGCCGCCGAAGCCGCCGGCGGGCGCTCCGCTGCCGCCGGCCGGCATTCCCGGAATGCCGGGCGTGAACCCCGGGATGCCGCCGAAGCCGCCGGTTGCCGCGCCCGGGGTGGGTTGAGTAACCCGCGCGTGCCCGAAACGTGCTCCCGCTCCCGCCGCGAACGGCCGTTCGCGGCGGGAGCTTTTTTGCGCGCTAGCGCGCGGCTCCGGCGGCGACCGGTTCGGGCGGGGCGCTCGGCGCTTCGGCGCGGGCGGGCCGCAACTTCCCGGCCAGCACCAGCGCCACCGCACCGCACGCCACCGCCACAATTCCCACCAGCGGGTAGCCGCTCAGCGTCTTGTCCGCGTTTTCGGTCACGAGCGCGCCGGCGATGGCCGGGGCCGCGCCGGTGGCGGCGTGCTGCACCGCGGTGTTCACGCTCATGAACGCGCCGCGCGCCTTCGGCGCGGCCACGCCCAGCAGCAGCGCTTGCACCGGGACCATGCGCCCGGCCGCGAACACCATGAACGCGCTCATCAGCACCGCGGCCACCCACAGCGGGCACGCGGGCAGGTTCGTGACGGCCACCGCCAGCGCCAGCGTGACCAGCGCCAGCGCGCGGAACAGCGCGAGCCGCGACACGCGGTCCGCGAGCCGGCCCACGAACACCATCCCCAACAGCGTGCAGACGCCCGCAACGAAATAGATGCGCGACAACTGGCGCTCGGTCCAGCCGTTGGTGGCGGTGAGGTACGGGCCGATGAACGACGCGACGCAGAACGTGCTGAGCACCAGCGCGAACGAGAACGCGAACGCGGCGACGTGGTCGCGGTGCCGGATCACGTCCGCCAGTTCGCGCCAGCGGTTCGGGCGCGCGGCGCTGAGGTGGCCGCGCACCGGCGGCAGCTTCGCCCACGCCAGCACCCACACGGCTGCGCTCAAGCCCGCCAGCGCGACGAACGGCGCGCCGCTGCGGTCGAAGTGCTCCGCGAGCGTGAGGCCGACGGGCAGCCCCGCGATGCTCGCCACCGCGAACGCCGACACCAGCGCGCCGCTGGCGCGGCCGCGCTTCTCCGGCGCGAACGCGTCGCCGATCACCGAGACCAGCGCCACGGCCGCGGTGCCACCGAACGCGCCCGCGAGTGCGCGGCCCACCAGCAGCGCCTCGAACGTGTTCGCGAACCCGCAGTACAGCGTGCCGCCCGTGAACCCGGCGTACATGACCAGCAGCGTGGTGCGGCGGTCGAACCGGTCCATCACCGCGGCGGCGAGGAGGCTGGCGATACCCGCGGCCCACGCGTACGCGGAGACGATGTGTGCGAACTGCGACGGGGACAGGTCGAACTCCCGCATCAGCCGCCCGCCGAGCGGCATGACGATGACGAAATCCACCATGTGCGTGAACTGCACCGCGACGAGGACGAAGATCAGCCCCCATTCGGCGCGGGTGATGCGGGCGAGTGCGGGCGGCGGTCCGTCGGCGGGTGCGGTCATGTCGGCTCCGGTGCGGGCACGAACGGATACCACACCGGGCGCGCCGCGTTACAGCCCGGTTCACGCGGAAGGGTGAAGGTTGACGGATGAAGGATGAATCAGAAGGGCACAGGCGATTGAGCCCCTTGATTCATCCTTCATCCGTCAACCTTCATCCCTCATCCTTGCCTAGATCGCGTAATCCGGCTCGAAAATCTTCGCGGCCTTCGGCGTCACGAACACGCTCTCGCCGGGCTTGAGGGCCAGCGCGCGGTAGCGGTCCGGCGCGATGTCCACGTTGATCATCAGGCCGAAGTCTTCGGCCAGCAGGCGCACCTTCACCACCGAGCCGGCCGGGTTGATGTGAACCACCTTCGCGAGCATGCAGTTGCCGCCCTCGGCGGTGCGGGAAATGTCCAACTCGTGCGGGCGGATGTAGGCGTCGGTGCGCCCGTTCGCGCTCGCGCCGAACACCTTCGCGGGCAGTTCCACGTCGCCGGTCTCGCCGAGCAGCGCGCGGCCGCCCTCCACGCGCACCGGGAGCTTGTTCACGTTCCCCAAGAAGTCCATCACGAACTCGTTCGCGGGGTGCTCGAACACCTCGATCGGCGCGCCCTGCTGCTCGATGCGCCCCTTGTTCAGCACCACCACGCGGTCGGCCACCTCGAACGCTTCTTCTTGGTCGTGCGTCACGAAAATGCTCGTCACGTTCAGTTCGTCGTGGAACCGGCGGAGCCAGTCGCGCAGTTCGGCGCGCACTTTTGCGTCCAGCGCGCCGAACGGTTCGTCGAGCAGCAGGAGCTTCGGTTCGGGCGCGAGCGCGCGCACCAGCGCGATGCGCTGCTTCTGCCCGCCGGACAGGTTCGCGGGGTACAGCGGGGCTTTTTCTTCGAGCCGCACGAGGTGCAGCAGTTCCTTCACGCGCTCCTTCACCCGCTGTTCGGGCCACTTCCGCACGCGCAGCCCGAAGGCCACGTTCTCGAAGACGGTCATGTGGCGGAACAGCGCGTAGTGCTGGAACACGAAGCCCACGTTGCGGTCGCGCGCGGAGTGCCGCGTGATGTCGTCGTCCGCGAACAGCACCGTGCCGCCGTCGGGCACTTCCAACCCCGCGATTACGCGCAAGAGCGTCGTTTTGCCGCTGCCGCTCGGCCCCAAGAGCGCGACGAGTTCGCCCGCGGGGCAGGTCACGCTCACGTCGTCGAGCGCGACGAACGCCCCGAACCGCTTGGTCACGTTCTGAACGGTAATCGACATCAGTTTCCACCGCAGAGACCACAGAGACCGCGGAGCGAAGAGGAGTTATCCGCAGATTTCGCAGAGAGACGCAGATTTGAAGACAGAAGACAGCCATCGGGTGGTTGGTCGAACCGCCGGCGTAAGCCGGCGGGTTGACTGCCAAGAGACCCACCGGCTTACGCCGGCGGTTCGACCAACACTTGCCTTCTGCCTTTAATCTGTGTTCGTCTGCGAAATCTGCGGATCGTCCTTCTTCTTCTCCACGCGCCCTTCGACCCACACCTTGAGCAGCAGCGTGACCACCGCGAGCATCGTCAGCACGCTCGCGAGCGCGAACGCCGCCGGGCTGTTGAAGTCTTGGAACAGCACTTCCACCTGAAGGGGCATCGTGCAGGTTTCGCCCGCGATGCGCCCGCTCACCACGTACACCGCGCCGAACTCGCCCATCGCGCGCGCGTTGCACAAGATCACCCCGTACAGCAGCCCCCACTTGATGTTCGGGAGCGTGATGCGCCAGAAGATTTGCCGCCCGTTCGCGCCGAGGCTCAGCGCCGCGAGTTCTTCGTCCGGCCCGATGGCTTCCATCACCGGGATCAGCTCGCGCGCCACGAACGGCAGCGTCACGAACGTGGTTGCGAGGATCAGTCCCGGCACCGTGAACAGCACCTGCAACCCGTTCGCGCGGAGCCACGGGCCGAAGAACCCTTGCAGCCCGAACAAGAGCACGAACATCAGCCCCGCGACCACCGGCGACACCGCGAACGGCACATCGATGAGCGTGACCAAGAGCGTGCGCCCGCGGAACCGGAACCGCGCGATGGCCCACGCCGCCGCCACCCCGAACACGATGTTCGCGCACACCGCGATCGGCGCGACCGTGAGCGTGACCAGCACCGCGTGCCGCGTGTCCGGGTCGTCGGTGAGGTACTCCCAGTACGCGCCGAAGCCGTCCGCGAGCGCCTCCGCGAACACCGCGATCACCGGCACCACCACCAGCACCGTGAGGAACCCGAGCGCCAGCGCGGTGAGCAGCACCCGCACCCACAGGGGGTCTCGCGCGCGCTTCGCTTGGAAGGATGAAGGATGAAGGGGGAACGATGAAAGGGGAACACCGTCCGGCGCGCGCGCCGCCGCGTCACCGGGCACGGGTTCTTCTCCGTTCTTCAGTTCATCCTTCATCTTTCATCCTTCATCCTTTTTGGCGAAGCGCTCCAGTCGGTTAATCAGAATCAGCATCAGGAACGACGCGGCCAGCAGCACGCACGCGATGGCGGTCGCTTCGCGGTAGGAGTTCGGGCGGCCCTCTTCGAGCCGGCCCACGATCAGCACCGCGGCGATTTCCGTTTTGAACGGCATGTTCCCGCTGACGAACACCACGCTGCCGTACTCGCCCAACCCGCGCGCGAACGCGAGCGCGAACCCGGTCAGCAGCCCCGGCAGCAGCGCCGGGAAGATGACGCGGCGGAACGTCTGCCACCGCGACGCGCCCAGCAGCGCCGCGGCCTCTTCCGCTTCGGCATCGAGCGATTCCAACACCGGTTGCAGCGTGCGCACCACGAACGGGAACCCGATGAACACCAGCACGAGCACGATCGCAACCCGCGAGTAGGCACCTTCGAAACCGAGGGGCACGAGGAACCGGCCGAGCCACCCGTTCGGCACGTAGAGGTTCGAGAACACGAGCCCCGCGACCGCGGTCGGCAGCGCGAACGGCAGATCGACGAGCGAATCGAACAGGCGCTTCCCGGGGAACTCGTAGCGTACCAGCACCCACGCCACGAGCAACCCGATCGCGCTGCTGAGCAGCGCCGCAACGAACGCGGTGCCGAAGGTGAGCGCGTAGGCTGCCCGCGCGCGGTCGGTCCACACCGCGGCGCGGAACTGGTCCCAACTGAGCTGCGCCGCGGTGATCGCGCACGCGGCCAGCGGTACAATCACCAGCACGCCCAAATAGAACAGCGTGAAACTGATGCTGAGCCGGTAGCCGGGCAGAACCCGCGGGTTCGATTGTGACATCGCCCCTCGTGAAACGCGCCGATTATGCACATCGGCGATTCGCTTTGTCGTAATTGTCCCTTACTCGGTTATTCTATGGGAAAGCACGCCAATCGCCCCGCGGAAGCCGGCCAAAGCGCGCCGCGAAGTGGCTCCCCCTTCAAGTGGCTCGCGCTGGCGGTGGTGCTCGGCGGAGCGGGCATCGGCGCGGCGATCATCCTCACCGGCGACAAGCCGTGGGGAAGTTCGCCGCCGGGCATGGTGTGGATTCCGAGCGGCACGTTCCGCATGGGAACCGACGACCCGAACTACCGGTTCGAGGACGCGCGCCCGATTCACGACGTGTTCGTGAGCGGGTTCTGGATGGACGAAACCGAGGTGACCAACGAGCAGTTCGCGGCGTTCGTGACCGCGACCAACTATGTGACGGTCGCGGAGCAGAAGCCCTCGAAAGAGATTCTGCTCGCGACGATGCCGAAGGGCGCGCAGTTGCCGCCGGACGAAGCGCTCGTGCCGTTCTCGCTGGTGTTCGCGCCGCCGACGGACGAAGTGCCCTTCGAGAACGAAGCGGACTGGACGAAGCCGGTACCGGGCGCGTGCTGGAAGCACCCCGAAGGGCCGGGCAGCGACATCAAGGAGCGCATGAACCACCCGGTCGTTCACGTGTGCTTCGTGGACGCGGAGGCGTATTGCAAGTGGGCCGGGAAGCGGTTGCCCACCGAGGCCGAGTGGGAGCGCGCCGCGCGCGGCGGGCTGGAGGGCAAGCCGTTCGCGTGGGGCGACGAACCGGTGCAAGAGAACGGGCAGTGGCGGTGCAACATCTGGCAGGGGCGCTTCGGGGGCAAGCCGAACGCGCTCGACGGCTTCGTGCGAACGGCCCCGGTGAAGAGCTTCGCGCCGAACGGGTTCGGCCTGTACGACGTGGCCGGGAACGTGTGGGAGTGGTGCGCGGACTGGTACACGCCGGGCTACTACGCGGTCAGCCCGCGCGAGAACCCGAAGGGACCGGCCGGGAGTTACGACCCCTCGCGCCCGGACGAAGCGCACGTGCCCAAGCGCGTGCAGCGCGGCGGTTCGTTCCTGTGCAGCGACGGCTTCTGCGCCCGGTACAAGCCCTACGGCCGCGGCAAGGGCGAGGTGTACACCGGCAGCTCGCACATCGGGTTCCGCTGCGCGAAAGACCGCTGAGCGCGCGCCCGCCGCGCGCTCACTGCGCTTTGTAGCGGTAGGCCCAGACGGTGACGCCGTCGATCACGACGAGCGCGTTGTGCGCCGGGTCGAAGTACGCGAGCCGCTTGCCGCCGGTCGGCATCGGGTCGCCCTCGAATTCCTGTTTGGCCCACTTCCGACCGTCCGGGTCGTAACTCCAGACGCTCTTCGTCTCGAAGTGAACCAACAGCCCGTGCCCGCTGAGCGGGTCGTGGTACATCACCGAGCGCGCGTCGTGCCCGTAGGGCGTTTTGCCGTCGTCCTTGCTGCCGACCAGCACCTTCGCCCACTCGTTCTTCTTCGGGTCGTAGTGGTGCGTGTCGTAGTGCCGCTGGCACACGATCAGCTTGCGGCCCGCGTCGTAGTAGCCGATCTGCTCCGGCTCCGCGGCCTGCTTCTCGAACTCCTTTTCCTTCCCGCCGTTGCTCTTCAGATCGCGCCACGTGTCTTTCTCGTAGTCGTGGAGCCACGTGCCTTTCATTTGCCAGTTGTTCGCGTGCCAGACGCTGCCGCCGAGGTCCGGGACGTATTCGAGCATGCCGCCGAAGATCGCGACCGGGTGCGGCTTCGGCGCTTTGAACGGCTTCCACGTGCGCGTGTCGGGGAAGAACGCCCACAGCGGCGGGCCGTTGTACAGTTCCGCCGGGTCGCCGCCGAGATCGGCGACCGCCTTCTTGCGATCCGTCACCCACGTGTTCATGAACAGCAGCGCTTTGCGCTTCGGGTCGTAGGTGAGGCCCCACCACGTGTGCGCGATGACCGCGGGGCCGCCGCGCTTCGTAATCAGAATGCCGTCTTTGAAGAGCACGTCCGAGGTGTCTTTGCCGAGATCGACGTACCCGCGGTTGTTGTCGGGCGCGTAGAGCATGGCCCACGTGAGCGCGCCGAGGTCGAACTCCCACACGTCGTTGAGCCGGTGCGGGACTCCGTGGTTCGCGCCGAGGAACAGCACGCGGCCGCGGTCTTGTGCCCAGCACATCTTGATGGTGAAGTCGCGGCCCTTCGGCCCGGTTTTGTGCAGTTCCCACTTCTTCGCGGTGTCGTTGAAGTCGCCGACCACATCGGCCTTGCCGAGCAGCGCGGCTCGCCCGGGCTTCAGGTCTTTGAGTTTGTCCAGCACCGCCGCTTTCGGTGCGAGCTTCGGCTCCGGCTCCGCGGCACGAGCGGCGGCGAGAACGAACGGCGCGGCGAGTAGCGCGCGACGGGAGGGATGGTGCATGGGAGAGGTTCGTGGTTAGTGGTCAGTGGGGAGCACGCTCACCGCGTCGCCGACCGAGAGCGCGCCGCCGCTCACCACGGTCGCGAGCACACCCAGCCGCCCCTTGGCGAGTGACCGCTCTTTGCCCTGAATCATCTCGAATCGCGCACAGCCGGTGCGCAGGATGCCCACTTCGATGACGGCCGCGCCGAGCTGCAACCGCGTGCCTTCGGCAAGCGCATCGGGGTCGAGGCCCGCGACGACGATCTGTTCGCCCATCTCGCCCGGCCCGGTCTTGAAGCCCTCCGCGGCAAGTTCCGCGAGCGTCTCGGCGCGCATCACGTTCAGTTGGCGCGTGGTGGTGGTGCCCTTCGCGTCGTTCGCGATGCCGAACTTTTCGACCAACTCGGTGCGCTCGAGCGGCACGCGGGCGTAGTGGCCCATCGGCTTCCGCTCCGCGGTGTCGCGCGGGGTGTACACGATGCTGACAACGTGCGCCATCTGCGAACCCTGAGAGTGGGCAAGGGGAATTCTAGGCGCGTTCGACTCGTTCGGCGTGTGCGCACCTTCCACCCTCCGGGACACGCGGCGCGGCCACGGAAGTGATACTAAGTCCACTGTTCCAAGTGATCAACTCCCGTGGTTGATTTGAATTGAACGCGCGTATACAATGCGTTCGGTCGGCGCGAACCGCGTTCGGCTCGGGGGGCGTTCGTTCACACGCGCGAACGCGGAACGCGCCGCGACGGCTCCCGACTTTCGGCCGAACACGGGGAGGGGGGGATAGCGCGTGTGGGGTTGGCCAACTCGCCGCCGGCCGCGCGCGAACGCCTAGGATTTCTAGTATTTTATTCGAGTTGGCCAGTTGGCCAACTCGGTTGGCCAACTCGGGCCAACTCGGGGCGTCTTGGCCAACTGGTGCGTCCCACTCTGTGCGCGGTTCGGCTTGGCACCGCGGCGCGCCCACGCTATCCTCGCGCGCGAATTCGTACCGAGGTGCCGATGCCCCCGCAACGCGAACTGCTGCCCGCGCTCACCCCGCTGCGGTTCCCGGCCGCGCTGATCGTGTTCGTCGTTCACGCGTGGATGATGTTCAAGGGGGCCGATCCGCTCACGTTCACGCTCCCGCACTACCACCTCGCGGCCGCGGTGCAGTTCTTCTTCCTGCTGTCCGGGTTCATACTCACTTACAACTACCTGAACGAGTTCCGCGCCCCCACGCGGCGCGGCGTGTGGAACTTCTACGTGGCGCGCCTCGCCCGCGTGTACCCGGTTCACCTGATCGCGATGCTGGTCGCGGTACCGTACACGGTCGCGATGTTCGTGCGGCCCGGGGCCGTTCACGATTCGTGGCTGTACGTGCTCGCGCACCTCACGCTCACGAACGGGTTCGTGCCGGAGGCGTCGCCGGGCGTGCTGATGTTCAACGCCTCGGCGTGGAGCCTCTCCGCCGAAGTGTTCATGTACCTGATGTTCCCGCTGCTGGTGCCGCTGATCGCGAGCGGCAGCTTCGGCCGGCGCGCGCTCTGGACGGTCGTGTTCCTCGCGCCGTGGGCCGTCGCCGTGACGGGGCTGCTGAGCGGCTACGCCATGCCGTCGTGGCTCAGCCCGTACCGCTTCCCGCCGGTGCGCATGGCCGACTTCGTGTTCGGCGTGCTGCTCGGGGCCGCGTGGCGGAACCGCACCGCGGCGGACGGCCCGGCGCGCTTCGGGACCGCCCGCGAACTGTTCGCGGTGGGCACGCTCTGCGTGTGGGCGTGGGTGATGATCCGGCTCACGGAAGGCTCGAAGTACCTGTGGTTGATGAGTTGGAGCGGCGTGTACTTGGTGCCATTCGTGCTGTGCCTGCGCGCGTTCGCCCGCGGCGAGGGGTTGCTGTCGCGCGTGCTCACCACGAAGGTGCCGGTGTACTTGGGCGAGATCAGTTTCGCGCTGTACATGCTGCACGCCCCGGTGTTCGGGATCCTCGTGCGGTGGGGCCACCGGATCGGGTTCCCGTCGTGGGAGTGGCCGGCGCAGTGGGCGCTCGCGGCGGCGATCACGTTTACGCTCGCGGCGCTGTGCTACCACCTGTACGAAATCCCGCTGCGCGACCGCCTGCGCAAAGCGCTCTCGATCAAGAAGCCGAAACCGCCCGAAGCGCCACCGGTTGCACCGGTGGAAGAACCACCACCCGAAGTGCGCAGAGCGGCGTGATTACGCCAACACCAGTTTCAGCCCGGCGACGACGAGCACGACCGCGAGGAGCTTCCGCAGTGCCGGGTTGCCGAGTCGCTTGCTGCCGAACTCGGAGCCGAGCAAGCCGCCGAGTGTCGCGGCCACGGCCCACAGCGCGACGCCTTCGGGCAGTACGAATGGCTTTGTGAGCAGGCCGCCCAACCCCGCGACCGAGTTCGCCAAGATGAACGCCACCGACACGCCCGCGGTGTCTTTCGTGTCGGCCCAGCGCAGGAACAGCAATAGCGGCGAGAGGAAGATGCCGCCGCCGGTGCCGGTCAGCCCCGCGAGCAGGCCGATTCCGCTCCCGCACAGCACCGCCGCCCACGCCGGGGCGCGGCGCTTCTCCGCCGCGTCGAACGCCGACGTGGTGAACAGCAGCCGCGCCGCGGCGAACAGCAGCACCGCACCCACAAGGCGCTTGTAAGTGGAGTCGGCCGGCGAGAGCGCGCCACCGAGGAACGCGAACGGCACCGCGCCCGCCGCGCACAGCGCGAACAGCCGCGCGTCGAACCGCCCGGCGCGCACGAACCGCACGGTGCCGATCCCCGCGACGATCACGTTCAGCACGAGCGCCGCGGGGCGCATCTCGTTTGGGGCGAGACCGAACAGCGCCATCGCCGCGAGGTAGCCGGACCCGCCGCCGTGCCCCACCGACGAATAGAGCGCCGCCGCCGCGAACACCAGCGCGGCCAAGAGCCACACGTCTGCCATGCGTGCGTTTTACGAACCGGCCGCGGCGAGGAGTTCGAGCGTGCGCGCGTCCGGGCCGTCGAAGTACTTCTCCAGCAGTCGCGCGAACACCGAATCGGGCGGGGAGACGTGAGCGAACAACGTTGCGCAGGAGCGCAGTTTGTGATCGTCGGGGAAACCGAAGATGTCGTTCGCGGTGCGGCCGGTCACCGCGAGCGCCGCGCCGCAGCATTCGAGGAGGCGCGGCCCCAGTACCGGGTGCGCGAGGTACGCGCGGGCTTCGTCGGCACTCTTGAGACCGTAGAACCGCGCCGTGGAACTGGACCCGAGGCCGTCCAACTGCGGGAAGACGTACCACATCCAGTGCGTGCGCTTGCGCCCGGCGCGCACCTCCGCGAGCGCGCGAGCGTAGTCGCCCTCTTGAGCGCTCACGAACCGGTTCAGGTCGAACGGATCGGACGCGTTCACGGGTGCCCCTCCTCGCTCGCGTTGCAACCGCCACAGGCCGAGCGGGAAGACGAGTGCCAAGAGCGCGCACGCCGTCACCGCGATAGCAATCGCCGCGTCGGCCGGCCGAAAGAAATCGACGGTTACGGCCAACAGGCCGATCACTGCGAGGACGAACGCTGTGAGGATCAGCCAGTAACCAGCGGTCGCGCCGCGCGAGCGACTCGGCGGGGTTGGTGGATCGGGCCGGGTCTCGTGCCGCGCGCCTTGCGGCAGGAAGGACGGCTTCGCGGCTTCTGTAACGCTCGTCGCTCCCCCGTGCGGCAGCGCCCGGTTCAGTTCCGGGTCGTGATACACGACGCGGTTGCGGAGTCGCAAACCGGCATACACCAGACCCGCGCCGACGGGGGCCAGCGCCCCCAGAACGACGCGCAACCCAAGAGGCCGCAGCCCGGGCGCGAGTGCCCCAAGCCCGATTAGCGCCAGAAGGGTACCGATCGCGACGAATACGAGGGCAACGGAATGGCGGACATTCACAGTGCGCCTCGTCACGCGGCCTTGCGGCCGGGAAGTACCTTCTTCCACCACGGCGTCGGTTTCGGCGGGGCGGGCGGCGGGGGCGGGGCGGGCGCGGGTGCCGGCTCTTCCGCCTTCTTCACTTCGTCCGCCTCTGCGCTGTCGGCTTCTTCCGGGGCGCTCGCGGCTTGCAGCAGAATGCCCAACACCACCAGCCCCACCGCGACGCCGTTCAGCGCCGCGGCGTGCGCCGCGGCCCACTCGACCGAATCGAACGGGAACGCCTGTTCCGCGAGCAGCAACCCGGCGTGGAGCGCGAAGAGCGCACCGATGAGGCTCGTGAGCAGCATCGTCCACAGGCGGTAGAGCAGCAACCCGAACAGACCGCCGCACAGGAACACGGCCCACAGTTCTTGCGCCTGTGGCAGCACCCACTGCACCGCGAGCCACGCCCCGCACCCGCCCGCGACGAACGCGAACAGCTTCGCCAGTTCCAGCGCGAGCAGCCCGGCCGCGACCGCCAACAGAATGCCCACCGCCATGACGTGCGTGCCGCTTGTGCGACCCGCGTTCAGCCCGATCAGGCCCGCCGCGAGCGTAATGCCGGAGACGATCCAGAACCGGTGCCAGCGCCAGCCGAACAGCCACAGCGCGAAGCCGAGCACGCAGACCGTGCCGGACATCGCCCCGGTGAGGCCGCGGGCTTCGGCGAGAACGTCGGGCGCGATCAGAGTCATGCGTCGGCCCGCGTTTGAGGGTGAACGGGGTTCAACACGTTTACGCTACGGGCGCGGCCCGCGGGCTGTCAAGCGGCAACGGCCCGCGGCCCGCGCGTTTCGCGCACGCGCGAACGGCCCCTGTAGAATAACCGCACGCGATTCGCATTCGGAGAGATTCTCGTGCCCCCGATTCAGTTCGCCGTCGATCGCCGCGAGGCCGGGAAGACGCTCGCCGCCGTGCTCAAGCTGCGCTACGGCCTGTCGTGGGCGCAGGCCAAGCGCCTCGTGGAGCGCGGGCACGTCCGCGTCAGCGGCCAAGTGGAAAGCGACGTGGCCCGGCGGCTGAAGCTCGGCAAGCGCGTCGAAATCGCGGCCGGCGCGATCGAGGTGAAGCGCGCCGACAAGCCGAAGACGAAAGAGAAGCCCAAACCGGCCGCGCCGCCGAAGGCGAAAGAGAAGCCCAAGCCTCCGGCCCCACCGAAGCGCGCGGCGAGCGGCCCGGCGCTGGACCCGGATTGCATCGTGTACGCGGACGAAGCGATTGTGGTGGTGAACAAGCCCGCGGGCCTTACCACCGTGCGCAGCACCGAAGACGTCGCGGAGTTCGGCACGCACGGGCAGCGGTTCCTCACGAAGACGCTCGCGGGGATGCTGCCCGCGGCGCTCGGCGCGCCGAACAAGCCGGTGATTCCGGTTCACCGCCTCGACCGCGACACGTCCGGCCTCGTGGTGTTCGCGCGCACGAAGGCCGCGGCGGAAAACCTGCTGAAACAGTTCCGCAAGCACAGCACCGAGCGGCGCTACTTGGCGCTCACCCGCGGCACGCCGGAGGCGAAGAAGTTGGACTCGGTGTTCGTGCGCGACCGCGGCGACGGGCGGCGCGGCAGCACCACGGACTTCCTCGCGGAAGACGGTAAGCGCGCGGTCACGCACGTTTCGGTGCGCGAGGTGTTGGGGAAGCTCGCGCTGGTGGAGTGCCGGTTGGAAACGGGCCGCACGCACCAAGTGCGCATCCACTTGGGCGAAGCCGGCGCGCCGCTGTGCGGCGAAACGGTGTACGACCGCGCGGTGAACGGCGCGCCGAAGCCCGACGACAGCGGCGCGGCGCGCCCGATGCTGCACGCGGCCCGCTTGGGGTTCGTACACCCCGAAAGCGGCGAACCGCTGAGCTGGGAAGTGCCGCCGCCCGAAGACTTCGCCGCGCTACTGAAAGAGTTGCGTGGAAAGTAAGCGCTTCAAACGAGCCGCGAACGCCAGTGAGCGGCAACGCGCGAGATGTCCCGAAAACGAAAAGCGAATCGCCCAACGAGCCGCGAACGCCAGTGAGCGGCAACGCGCGTCGTGTCGCTTGAGCGAACTGTGTTGCCGCTC
>JALHNS010000178.1:1400-14201 GCA_022843445.1 Gemmata sp. | reverse complement strand
CCGACGCCGACAGCGGCGAAGTGTCCGTCCCGAAGCAGAAGCGCGAGAGCCGCAGCCTGCTGGTGGGCGCGCTCTTGGGCGGGCTGCTGTCCGGCGGCGCGTTCGCCGGCGTGTACTTCGGCGGCGTGATTCCCAACGGCGCTTCCGTCGCCAAGCCCGGCATCGAGAACCCCGGCAACGGCAAGGCCCCCGACGCGGCGGCGCTCGACCCGCGCGCCGCGCTGCTCGCCGGCGACACCAAGGCCGCCCGCGCGCAACTGGAGAAGAGCGAGCCGAAGACGCTCGCGGAGAAGGCGACCGCGGGCCAAGTGCGGCTGTTCGCCCGGCTGCAAGAACTCGGCACCGAAGCGCCGAAGGCGAACGACGAAGAGCTGGCGAAGGCCCGCGCGCACCTCGAAGAGGTGGTGAAGGACGCCGCGCCGGACAAAGAGGCGCAGAAGCGCGCGGTGGCCGCCGCGGTGCAGCTCGGCGTCTCCTACGAGGTGGCCGGCGACAAGAAGAAGGCTCGCGAAGTGTTCGAGGCGAACCGCGACAAGTTCGCCGACCACAAGGACGTGTTCGAGGCGCTCATCGACCGGCTGGACGCGGCCGAGAAGCCCGCCGGCGCGCCGGTGTCGCGGTTGGAACCCGCCGACGCTCAGCGGCTGCTGCTGGCGCTCACGGTGGCGCTGGTGCAAGACGGGCCGAAGGGCGACGAGCCGGCCGAACCCGGCACCGCGTTCTGGAAGGCCGTGAACCGCGCCGCCGGCGGCAAGTACGCGGAGGCGCAAAAGCTGATCGCCGACGCGAAGGCGCTGCACGAGAAGCGCGCGCGGGCGCTCGCCGGCCGCGGGCTGAACCCGCTGACGGACCCGCTCGAACAGATGTTCCCGAAGGCGTGCGACGAACTCGCCACGTACTGGGCGCTGCGCGACAAGCTGTACGGCAACGGCGCCGTTGCCGCGGCCATCAAGAAGGACGGCCTCGACAAGGCGCTCGCCGGCCTCGCCAAGGCCGCGACCGAACTGGAGAAGGCCAAGACCGACCTGAGCGACGCCCAACTCGCACTCAAGACGGCGCTCGAGGAGGTGGTTGCGGCGAAGAAGCTCGCCACCAAGTACGAGGGCGAAGCCGACACCGCGAAGAAGGCCGCAACGAAGTTCGAGAAAGAAGCCGAAGACGCCAAGAAACTCGCGCTGAAGTTCGAGGGCGAAGCGGACGTTGCGAAGAAGGCCGCGCTGAAGTTCGAGGCGGACTTGGCGGTAGAGACGAAGGCCAAGAAGAAGTTCGAACTGGATCTGGGCGAGAGCAAGAAGCTGGTTACGAAACTGCAAGAGGAGGTCGAGAAGGCGAACCGCGTGGCCGATCTCGCCCAGAAAGACAAGCTCCTCGCGGACAAACAACTAAAGCAGGCGACCGACGCGCTCGCGGCCGAGCAGGGCAAAGTGAAGGCCGCCGAGGCGGCGCTGGCGACCGTGGCGAAGGAACTCGGCGCGCCGGAGAAGGCGACGCCCGCGGACGTGCTTGCCGCAGCGAAGGCCGCGACGGCCCGCGCCACCGGGCCGGACCTGAGCAAGCTGATTCCCAAGGACTGGGCCGGCGGCACGCTGACCACCGCGCAACTGAACCAGCTCGGCAAAGACCTTGCGGAAGCGCAAAAAGAAGCCAAAACCGTCGCCAAGAAGTTCGAGGGCGAAGTGAACACCCTCAAGACCGCGCACGCGAAAGAACTGGAGGCCCAAAAGGCCGACGCCGCGCTCGCGGTCAAACTGGAGAAGGAGGCCGCAGCGAAGGCGCTGAAGGATCAAGCTACGAAGTACGACACCGACGCGAAGGCCGCTGCGACCAAAGCCGCCGAGGTGCTCGACGCCGAGAAGCTGAAGACCGCCGCGGCGCAGAAGGCGCTGGTCGATCAGAAGATCGCGTTCGACAAGCAACTGGCGAACGCGGTAACGCCGAGTTCGACGATGGACCTGTGGTTGCCGGTGCTCACCGACCTGCGCCGTGCGAGCGATTCGGCCGCGGCGCGTGCCGCGGCCGAGAAGGCGCTGGCGGCTGCGGCTCCGAACAGTGAGGACGCGGCGAAGGCCCAAACGGTGAGCGGCATGGCCCGGCTGAACGCGGGCGACTTCGCGGGCGCGAAGGAGCAGTTCCGCGCGGCGAAGGGCAGCCCGGCGTTCGAGCCGAACGCGGACAAGGCGTGGGCGAAGGCCGTCGTGCTCGGCCTCGAAGCGGTGGACGACCCGCTCGCGCTCTACCGGCAGAAGGTGGAAACCCCCGCGACCGACGCGCGGCTCGCGGCGCGGGCGCTCGACGCGGGCGTGACGGCCTACCGGGCCGGGCGCTACGACGACGCGGTGCGCGAGCTGACCGAGGCTGCGAAGAACGCGCCGGCCGACCCGCTCGCGTGGTACTACATGGGGGCGGCGAAGTGGGCGCGGGGCGAGGCGGACGCGGCCCGCAAGGACTTCGCGCAGGGCGCGGAGCGCGAGAAGGTGTCGCCGGTGTCGAGCCGCGTGGTGAGTTCGGCGCTGTCGCCGGTACAGGGCGCGGTCCGCGACGCGCTCGACCGCGCGCGCCCGTAACGCGAAGTGGATGCCAACAGCACGAACGGCCGGCCCAAAAGGCCGGCCGTTCGTCGTTACTTGCGCCCGAACGCGCCCATGACCGCGCGCACGGCCCGCACGAGGCCGGAGCGCCGCGGGGCGCGGGTGCGCTTCACCGCCCGCGACACCGCTTCGCCCGCGCGCTCCGCCGCGGCATCGATGGCCGCGGTCGTCGCCGTGCCGTGCTCGACCACCACCACCTTGTGCCCGCGGGCCAGCCCCACCACCACGCGGCACGACTTGTCGACGCCGTGCTTCGGGCCGTTCTCATCGGCCACGAACACCTGCACCGACCGCACCCACTCGGCCGCGTGTGCCAGTTCGGCCTCGAACCGCGCTTCCGCGAACGCGCGCTCGCTGTCGCTGAGCCGCACCCCGTGCGCCCGCACTTCGACGTTCATGCTCGGCCTCCGGTTGGGCGACGTTCACACTTCGCACACAACCGGATATGCGGCCCGCGGGTTCTCGCTTACACGCAATCGAATCGTTTTCGCCGAATCGCTCAGGGCAGCAAATCCGCGACCGCGATTGCGAAATGTGGCGCGCCGAGCGGCGAATTGCGTTCGGCGCGCCGCGCGTGGTGCCCACCTGATACGCGGTCGTGCCGAGCGTTGCCGGCACGCGGGTGCGGGTGCAGAACACGCGCAACTCAAGCGCGTTCACAGCGAGCACCCCGGCGGCGCGGCGCGAAGTTCGGCCCGAGCAGCACGGATTGCCGGCGCGCGAAATGGGTGCTCGTGCCCGCGGTGACCCGGGACGAGCGTCAGCGCGGCACCCACGCATACAGAGTGCCTTCGGCAGAGCCGACGCGCAGTCCCATGGCCCGCGGCACCGTATAGTCACCATCGCGGATGTGAACCCGGGTCAGGCGCGGCAGGCGCGAGGAACGCAGCAACCGCTCCCAACAGGCTTTCGTCGGGCGCGCCGCACCAAGCGAGAGGTCGGTCAGGTTCCCCAAGTGTGGTGACGCCGCCAGCACCTCGATGTCCGCGACCGGGATGCGGCCCGCGTCGATCGTCAGGCTGGTGAGTTTGCTCAAGAAGGGGGAACTGGCGAGTTCCGCTAGCGCACCCGGACTCGTGCCCCGGTGGTTGTGCAACGTGAGCGCCGTTAGGTTCGAGATGTGAGGCGACTGGGCGAACGCGCGCGCGCCACCCGCCGTGAACTCTTCGGTGATGCCGAACGCCGTGAGCGCGGCGAATCGGGGTGCGGCCGCGAGCCGTCCGATGTTGTCCGTGCCCCAGATCCCGCTCACCGCGAGGTGCGTGACGCCGGCGCACGCGGGGCCGTCCAGTAGCGCGAGAAACGGCTTCGTGTGGCAACTGTACGGCCACCCTTCGTAGAAGTCCGCGCGCAATTCCTTGAGGCCGGTCAGGTGGGGGGACGCGAGCAGCGTTTCAAAAGCGGACCTGCGCACGTTTCGCGCGCCCAACCCGTGCAACCGCGACAGGCCGGCGCACTCGGCCAGCGCCGGCGCGTCGAACGTGTCGAACTCGGCGAACCGGAGCGGGTGCCGCGCGAACAGCCCTGAGACGCACTTCAGGAACCGCGCCGCCGTGGTTCGCATCTCCTCGATGAACCCGCGGCGCAACGTGAACCGGATCCCGCTCTGCGCGACCTTGGGCAGTTCCGCAACGAGGGCGGCGCTCTGCGCGGGGTACAACTCGCGCTCCCGTTCGGTGAGCGCGAACCGTTGCGGGTCGTCGCCCGCGCAGCGGGCGAGCGCGCACTGCACGCGGACGAATTCGGCCCGTTCCGCGTGGCCGTTTTCTTCGAGCCAGTCCGCGTACACGAGTCGGTAGGTGTCTTCGTCCGGGTGCGCGAGGAGGCCGCGCAGCAGGTCCCCCTCGGTCCCGACCTTTCGTGCCGGCATTGCGTTCTCCCGGCAAGGTTCCGCGTGCGGTGCGACGATCGCGCAGTGCCCTGCCATTGAGTTCAGAGTATCGCGGGCGCGAGGAGCAAGCACCGGCGACCGACCCGCCGCCGGTGAAGGGCCGTGCGGTTCCGCTCGGTGCTGCGAACCACCGCGGGTGTGAAGAACGGGCCGCACCGCGAGGAACCGCGGGGAAATCGGTTGCCTTCGCGCGGCGGGCCGCTAGCATCTACGCCGTTGGCGCACTCGCACCCCACACGCTCTCCGAAAGGCTCCACATGTCCGTCATGCTCATCGGCGAAGGTCTGGTCATCGAATCGAAGGCCGACGGCTCGCTCGACCTCGACAACGTCGCCCACATCGACCTGACCATCGGGCCGAAGGACGGCCCGGTCGGCGTGTCGTTCGCCAACGCGCTCGCGAACCAGTCGGCCGGTCACACGAACCTGCTCGCGGTCGTGTCGCCGAACATCGTGTGCAAGCCCGCCACCGTGATGGTCACCAAGGTGACGCTCAAGGGCAGCAAGCAGGTCATGCAGATGTTCGGCCCGGCCCAAGCGGCCGTCGCCCGCGCGGTCGTCGACAGCGTGATCGACGGCACCATTCCGAAGGCGAAGGCCGAAGAGTGGGTGATCGTGTGCGGCGTGTTCATCGCGCCGAGCGCCAACGACAACAAGAAGATTTACAAGAACAACTACGAGGCCACGAAGCTCGCCATCAAGAACGCGGTGAAGGGCACCCCGACGATCGACGAGATCATCGCGCAGAAGGACACCAAGCACCCGTTCGAGTAAAAGGAAACGCGGAGTGCCGAACGCGGAGGGCGGAACCGAAGACAACAGAACGAGAGCCCTTCGTTTGCGGTTCCACACTCCGCGTTCCGACTTCCGCGCTCGAAGGTTCCGAGTTCCGCGCTCCGACTTCCGCGCACCTATGGACAAGCCTTCCGTCCTCGTTCAACTCGACACCGACGCGCTGCCGAGCGTCTTCGATCGCGTGGTCGCGGTCGACGCCGGTGTCGCGCACACGTTCAGCTACGGCGGCGTCACGCCCGAAAACGTGACGCCACTGGTTCACGGCTGCATCTTCACCCGCGGCGGCAAAGACCTCGCGCGCACCGCGATCTTCGTCGGAGGGTCCGACGTAACCGCCGGCGAAGCCGTGCTCGCGGCCGTGCGCAAAGCGCTCATCCCGCAGTTCGGCCTTAGCGTGTCTGTGCTGCTCGATTCCAACGGCTCGAACACCACAGCGGCCGCGGCCGTGCGCGCCGCCGGCCGGCACTTGGACCTCAGCACGATCACGTCGCTCGTACTCGGCGGCACCGGGCCCGTGGGGCAGCGCGTCGTGCGCCTCTTGGCGAAAGCCGGTGGGAAGGTGCGCGTCGGGTCCCGTCAGAAGGACCGCGCCGAAGCGGTGTGCGCGCGCGTGCGCGCGCACGTCCCCGGTGCGCACGCGGAAGCCGTGAGCGTGGGCACCAGCGCCGACGCCCCGGACGCGCTCGACGGCTGCCAACTGGTGGTCGCCGCCGGGGCCGCGGGTGCGGTTCTCCTCCCCAAAAAGCACCGGGCCGGCGCGAAGGCGCTCCGCGTGCTGATCGACCTGAACGGCGTGCCGCCCGCGGGCATCGAGGGCGTGGAACTGACCGACAAGGGCACCGCCCGCGACGGCCTGCTGTGCTACGGCGCGCTCGGCGTCGGCGGCACCAAGATGAAGGTTCACAAGCTCGCGATTGCCAAACTCTTCGAGAGCAACTCCGCAGTGTTCGACGTCGAAGAAGTGTACAATCTGGCGCTGCAGTTGCCCTGATCCCGTCGCGCCCGAAGCGAGACCCGATGCCCAGCGAGAAGAAGCCGCGCCGCAAGAAAACTGCGGAGCCGAAGGTGTCGCGCACGCAGCGGCCCGCACACATGTCGCTCGAAGAGTGGCAGGCCGCGCTCCGCCGGCAGTTCGGGCGCGAGCAGAAGTTCCAACTCAAGAACGTCGGCGACCGGCCCGCGTTCTCCGACTTCCTCGTTACGAATCCGGAGTCGCGGCGCACCTACCGCGTGTGCGTGCGCGGCACCACCGCGGCCGACTGCTCGTGCTCGTGCCCGGACTTCGCCACGAACACCCTCGGCACCTGCAAGCACGTCGAATTCACACTGGCGAAGCTCGGTCGCGCGAAGGTGAGCGCGGCCGAACTGCGCGCCGGCTACGCCCCGGCGCACGGCGAAGTGTTCCTGCGGTACGGCAGCCAGCGGCGCGTGTGCTACCGTCCGCCGGCCGAGGAGAACGCGCCGCTCGCGCGCCTCGCGGCCAAGTTCTTCGCGCCGGACGGTGCCCTGAAGCCCGAAGCAGTTCCCAAGTTCGACGAGTTCCTGAGCGGGGCCGCGAAGCACGACCCGGACCTGCGCGCCACCGACGACGCGCTCGCGTTTCTCGCCGAACTGCGCGACGCCGCCGAGCGCCGGGCGAAGGTGGCCGCCACGTTCCCGCACGGCCCGCGCAGCAAGGCGCTCGATTCCCTCTTGAAGGTGCCGCTGTACGACTACCAGCGCGAGGGCGTACTGTTCGCGGCCCGCGCCGGGCGGTGCCTGATCGGCGACGAGATGGGCTTGGGGAAGACCGCACAGGCGCTCGGCGCGGCCGAAGCGATGGCGCAGTTGTACGGCGTGGAGCGCGTACTCGTGGTGTGCCCCACGTCGCTCAAGCACCAGTGGAAGAACGAGGTGAAGCGGTTCACCGGGCGCGCGGCGCGCGTCATCGAAGGGCTGAAACCGAAGCGCGACGAGGGCTTCGCGGACCCGCAGCCGTTCTTCAAGGTGACGAACTACGACACCGTTCACGCGGACGTGGACGCGATCGAATCGTGGGGGCCGGACCTCGTGATTCTGGACGAGGCCCAGCGCATCAAGAACTGGGCCACGCGCGCGGCGCGGAGCGTGAACCGGATTCGGTCGCCCTACGCGGTGGTGCTCACCGGCACGCCGCTCGAAAACCGGTTGGAGGAACTCGCGGCCATCGTGCGGTTCGTGGACCCGCACCGGCTCGGCCCCACGTTCCGCCTGCTAGACGAACACCAAGTGCGCGACGACGGCGGGCGCGTGATCGGCTACCGCGCGCTGGACAAACTCGGCGAAACGCTCGCGCCGATCCTGTTGCGCCGCCGCAAGGCCGAGGTGCTCGCGCAGCTCCCGGAGCGCGTCGAAAGCACGGTGTTCGTGCCGCTCACGCCGCAGCAGCGCGTGATGCACACCGAGTTCCAAGAGGACGTGGCCCGCATCGTGGCGAAGTGGCGGCGGTTCCACTTCCTCTCCGAAGCCGACAAGCGCCGCCTGATGGTCGCCCTTCAGGGCATGCGGATGGCGTGCGATTCCACTTACCTGCTGGACGACAAGACCGACCACGGGCTGAAGGTCGCCGAGGTGGTCACGCAACTGGCCGAAGCGCTCGAGCAACCGGGCGCGAAGGTGGTGGTGTTCAGCCAGTGGTTGCGCATGCACGAGTTGCTCGTGCGCGCCGCGAAGAAGCGCAAGTGGGGGCACGTACTGTTTCACGGCGGCGTGCCGGGGCGGGTGCGCGGCGCACTGGTGGAGAAGTTCCGCTCGGACCCGGAGTGCCGCATTTTCTTCAGCACCGACGCGGGCGGCGTGGGTCTGAACTTGCAGTTCGCGGGCACCGTGGTGAACGTCGATCTGCCGTGGAACCCGGCCGTGCTGAACCAGCGCATCGGGCGCGTCCACCGGCTCGGGCAGCGGAGCACCGTGCGCGTGGTGAACGTGGTGGCGAAGGGCACCATCGAAGAGGGCATGCTGTCGGTGCTCGCGTTCAAATCGTCGCTGGCCGCGGGCGTGCTGGACGGCGGTTCCGCGGACATCCAACTCGGCGGCACGCGGCTCGCGAAGTTCATGGAGTCGGTCGAAGCGACCACCGCGGAGATTCCCCAACCGGCCCCGGCGGAGCGCGAAGAGGCGGCCGAGGCGAAGCGCGAGTTCACCGGCAAGGAGAAACCCGCGGACGCGGACGCCGACGCCGTAAGCGACCCGTGGGGCGCGCTGCTGCGCGCCGGCGCGGCGCTGTTGGAGCGGTTCACCGCGCCGGCCCCGAAGGGCGCGCCGGCCGCGCGTGCGGCAAACACGTTCGTGCGCACGGACGAAGCCACCGGCGAGCAGTACCTGCGGCTCCCGGTGCCGCCGCTGGGCGTGCTCGAACAGGCGCTCGGCGCGCTCACGAAGTTCCTCAGCGGGCTGAAAGGCTGACCATGCCCCGCGTCGCGGGTTGCGACCCCGGTACGTCGTCGCTCGACATTCTCGCGCTCGAAACCGGCGCGAGCGCCGATCGCGTGTTCGCGCAAGTGCGCATCGAACCGGACGAACTGCGCGCCGACCCCGCGCTGCCGATTCGGTGGCTCCGCGAGCACGGGCCGTTCGACCTGATTGCCGGGCCGAGCGGCTACGGGCTTCCGCTCGTGCGCGCCCACGACTGCACCGACGCGCAACTCGCGCTCATGTCGCTGGTGCGCCCGGACGAACCCGGGGCGAAGGGCGTGGGCGGCTTCGGCGCCGTCGCGCGCGCCTTCCGCGACAGCGGGCTACCGGTCGTGTTCCTCCCCGGTGCGATTCACCTGCCGACCGTCCCGGCGCACCGCAAGCTGAACCGCGTCGATCTCGGCACCGCGGACAAGGTGTGCGTCGCGGCACTCGCACTGGCGCAGCACAACTCCGATGAGCCCGCGCTAGTTGCGGAGTTCGGGTCCGCGTTCACGGCGCTACTGGTGCTGAAGGGCAAGCGGATCGTGGACGGCCTCGGCGGAACGTGCGGGCCGCCGGGCGGGACGAGCGGCGGCGCGTGGGACGGCGAGACCGCGTACCTGCTCTCGCCGCTGGCGAAGTGCGACCTGTTTCGCGGCGGAATCGCGGACATCGCCGACCGCGAAATCGCGCTCGCGGCGTTCCGCGAGGGCTTCACGAAGGCGGTGTACGGTCTGCGGAACGTGCACGGCGTGCAAGACGTGTACTACGGCGGCAGCCTGTTCCGCACGAACCCGGACTTCACGCGCGAGGCGCTCGGCGAACTGCCGACGAGTTTCTTCCGCTTGCACTACGCGGGCGATTTGCCGGGCGCGTGGGTGAAGCACGCCGCGCAAGGCGCGGCGCTGATCGCCGAAGGGCTGTGCAGCGGCTCCTTCGCGCCGCTGGTGGAAGCGCTGAAGCTGCGCGAGGCGAGCGGCACGGCGCTGGATTGGCTCGCGCACCCGCGCGCGGCGGAGGCGCGCGCCGCGTTCGGGGTGTGACCGCGCGGCGCGAGTCGGTCTTACGTACCGGCGGGGCGCTGCGGGGGCTGGCGCAGGCGGCGCTGCGGGTCCAGTTCCACCGCGCCGAACATCTGCTCGTGGTTCGCCACCGCCGCGCGGAGCAATTCGGCCAGCCGCTTCGCGGTGTAGAAGTTCATGATGAGGCGGTGCGTCAGCGCCACCGGTTCGACCGCGCCGGCCCCGGTCATCATCTGCGAGAAGTTGCCCACGTCCAAATACACTTCGTCGTTGGTCAGGTGCGCCTTGGTGAAGTTCACGTAGACGGTTTCGCGGTTGGTCGCGTCCAGTTGGATCTGAATCTGCTGCGGCTGTTGGGCCGCTTGGCCGGGTGCCGGGGCACCGATCGGCGCTTTGGTGTCTTCCATCGCGCGGGCTCCTGTGAAATGGCGGTACGAAGACGGGACGGGCGCAGTATACGCCCCGCGGCGCGTGTGCCAACCTGAGTAACCTCCGCGCGGCGCGCCGGCCCCGTGGGTCGGCGCGCCGGCCGTTGGTGCGGTCACTTCGCGTACTTGGCCGGGTTCGCGTTGAACTCGTCGCGGCACCCGGAGCAGCACACGTAGTACGTCTTGCCGTTGTACGTCACGGCCATGCTCGCCGCGCCGCCGCTCACGATGCACTCGGGCTTCTTCGTGCCGCCGGCGATGGACTCGCCGTCCTTGTTGCCGTTCATCGCGTACGCGCTGGCGAACAGCCCCTTCCCGCCGTCCTGCTTCTCGGCCTTGAACACGAACCGGATGCCCTCCGCGGCCGTGTTCAGCGTGAGCCGGTACACGTCCTTGGTCTTCTCGTCCTTGTGCTCCACCTTCAGTAGGCCGCCCTTGAGCGTGCCGGTGTAGGTCTGGGCCGCGGCCCCCTTGGCGCTGGGCGTCAGGGTGAGCGCGTACAGCTTCTTTTCCACGTCGTACTTCAGTTCGCCCGTTGTGAAGTACTTGCCCTTGCCCTCGGCGAAGCTCACGGAGATCCACGCGTCGCCGTCCTTGTTGAACTTCCAGCCCCACTTCACTTGCTCTTTCCACGCGACCGTCTTGGCCCCGTCCTTTTGGGTGCCCTCGAGGTTCCACGTGCCGATGAAGTCTTGCACCTCTTGGAGCGCCTTGCGGGCCTTGGCTTGGTCCGCGGCACTGGGCTTCTTGTCTTGGGCCGGCGCGGCCGTCAGGCCGGCGGCGAGCAACCCGGCCGCGAGCGCGGCGCGGCACAACGTGCGCTGAAGCATGGCAAACTCCGTGAAACGGTGGGAGGCGCGAGGGCGGGCTACCGGTTCGACGCGCGGCGCGCGCGTTCGGTTCCGACACACTCTTACTTAGCTTACTCCGGGCACGGGGTGAGGGTCGAGAGACGGGCGGCCGCGGTCGGGGACAAAGGGCAAAGGACAAAAGACAAACCCGCGGCTCTTGGGTATGCTAAAGATTGTCCCACGGTCGCCGCCATGCCCGAACCCGCCACGAAACCCAAAACTGCACCGGGCACGCACGTCCCGACGCCGCCGGAAACGGCCCCGGCGGGCGCGCGCGTGGTGCTGCCGTTCGCGCCCGGCCTGCCGGTGCCGGGGCTGAACAGTTGGGTGCTCGAGCGCAAACTCGGCTCCGGCGGGTTCGGCGAAGTGTGGCTCGTGCGGCACGAGTGGAACGACGCCAAGCGCGCGCTCAAGTTCTGTACCGACCCGGCCACCCGCGAGCGGCTCGTCGCGCACGAGAAACTGGCCGTGGTGCGGGCCATGCGCCACACCAACAACCACCCGAACATCGTTCCGCTGCTCGAGTGCAGTTTGGACGGCCGGTACCCGTGGCTCATGTACGAGTACGTGGAGGGCGGCACCCTCGCCGACGCGCTCGAGCGGTGGAAGCTGCGCCCGGTGCGCACGCGGTTCGGGAAGGCCGTGCGGGCGCTGCACGCGGTCGCCGGCGCGCTGGCCGTGTGTCACAAGCTCGACCCGCCTTTGGTGCACCGCGACATCAAGCCGCACAACATCCTCATGGCCGGCAAGGTGCCGCGCATCACCGACTTCGGCCTCAGCGGCTCGGTGGCTGTGGCGCAGGGCGAAGGGCTGCGGCTGCCCACGGTGCTGCACGCGATGGGCACCATGTGCTACGCGCCGCCCGAACAACTGTTCGGCAGCGCCCCGGACCCGCGGGACGACGTGTACGCGCTGGGCATCACCGCGTACCAACTGCTGCTCGGCGACCTGCAAGCGGTCCCGGGCACCGACGCCGCGGACATTCTGCGCGCGCACCAAGTGCCCGCGGACCTCGCGGCGCTGGTGGTGAAGAGCGTGGCGATGGACCCGCTGCGCCGCCCGGCGCACGCCGGGCTGTGGCTGCCGGTCCTCGAGTACCTGCTCAAGCGCACCGAACTGGTGAAGGCGCAGGGCGAAAGTTCGATCGTGAAATCGATCGACGTGCTGGTGGCGGAAGCGGCGAAGGTGCTGCACGTGAGCGTGCCGGGCACGTGGTACCGGCGCGCGCGAGCCGGCTCCGGCGGTTGGGACAAGGTGGCGACCACACCGGCGCAGCTCACCGCGTACCCGGGCGAAGAGTACTGCCTCACGGTGGCCCGCGACGCCACCGACGAGCGGCTGAAGGGGCTTGCGGACCTCGCGCGGGTGCCGGCCCTCACGCGGCTCGCGCTCACCGACTGCGCGAACGTGACCGACGCCGGCCTCGCGCACCTGCGCGGCCTCGCGGCGCTCACGTGGCTCAGCCTGATGGGGTGCGAAGGGGTCACCGACGCGGGCCTCGCGGCGCTCACCGGCCTGACGGAACTGCGCGCGCTCGACCTTCAGTTCTGCAAGCGGATGACCGACGCGGGCCTCGCGCACGTGGCGCGGTTGGAGAAGCTCGAAACGCTGAGTTTGGAGTGGTGCGGGAGCGTTACCGACGCGGGCCTGCTGGCGCTGCGCGGCCTGAAGCGGCTGAAGGGCTTGAAGCTGGCCGGGTGCAAACAGGTGACGCCCGCGGGCGTCGCGGCACTGCAAGCCGCGCTGCCGAACTGCAAGGTAGCGCGGTAACTGTGGCGAAACGAGCCGCGAGCGCAACTGGGCGGCACCCCTT
>JALHNS010000178.1:0-1390 GCA_022843445.1 Gemmata sp. | reverse complement strand
GTACAGGCTTTCCAACCGGTGCCGATCTCAAACGGAAAGCGGCACGGGCTGGAAAGCCTGTGCCACCGGAAACCAACCGGTGCCGCTCAGTTGCGCTCGCGGCTCGTTCGGACGCGCGTCGCCCTTAGAAGTCTCCGCGACCGCCGCTCTTCGCCTGCTCGTCGAGCTTCTTCTTCTGCTCCTCGGTTTCCTCGTAGCGGAACTCCTTTTTGAGCAGGTCGATCACCGACTGGCGCGCCTTCACCGCGGCGTCCTCCTGTTGAAAGTCGATGACGCGCCGGGCCGTCGCGAACGTGCCCGTCACCTCGATCTTGAAATCCTCCGGGCGCTTCTCGTCGCGGCGCACCAGCGTCGTCACATAGTAGGTATCCTTCGCGGCGTCCGGGAGCACGAGCACGGTCTTCAGCGGCTTGTCGCGGTTGTCCAAGAGCGCCTTTTCCATGTCGTCGGCCGCGAAGGGCAGGTTCTCGGAGGCCGGCAGGCGGTAAGGCATCAGCCCTTGCCGCTCGACCACCAGCGGGGAGACGCCGCCGATCGTGAACTGGTTCGCCGCCTTGAGCGCCTTCGGGTCGATGAACTCGCGGCGCAGTTCGGAGGCGCGGTCGAACAGGAACGGGATGACGACCGCGGTTTCGGGCCTGCCGAACGCGCGGATCGATTCGGCCAACTGGTCGGCGCGGGCCTTCGCCAGTTCGCGGGCCTTGGCGCGCTTCCACGCGGCGATGACGGCGGGCCGCGCGTCGCCGTCGCTGAGGCCGGTGGCGGGCTTGTCTTCGGTGCGCCACACCACGTAGCGGGTCTTGCCGGAGCCGCCGCCGAGTTCCATCGGCGGGTACTTCTCGCCGACGAACGTGCCGCTGGTGGGTACGCGGCGCTGCGCGCCGGTCTGGTCGAACCGCGGGGTCGAGAAGAAGGACTGCCCGAACGGGAAGTACGAGCGCCCGCCGTGCGCCGCGCGGGCCATCAGCACGGCCTCTTTGTGCGCCTCAAGCAGCAGCCGCAGGCCCGGATCCTCTTCGATCGTCCACTCGCTGTGCGGCGCGGTCGATTGGCCCGACAGGGCGATCCCGCGGGCGGTCAGAAACTCCTTGACGTACTTGTCCGCAGCGGCTGGGTCCTTCGGCTTGCCGCCGTCTGACAGTTTCGCCAGTTCGCCGATGAACCGCTCGAGGTCACCCTTTTCGGTCGGGCGACCGGGGTTATTGAAGTCGGGCTGCTCGCCGAGCGCGAGGGCCTTGGCTCGGGCCTCGGTCGCGCCCTTCATCAGCTCCGGGCGCTTGGCTTCCAGCGACAGCGGCTTCGGTTCGCTCGCCTTGGAGGCGAACTCGCCGGTCAACAGGCTCGGCAGCAGCGGCCCGCCGGCGGGCGCGAGCACCAGCGGCACGCCGGC
>JALHNS010000177.1 GCA_022843445.1 Gemmata sp. | reverse complement strand
ACGGCGGCGCGGCCGGCGCGCCGAGCGTGAACTGCATGCCGCACCGCGGGCAACTGAGCACGACGCCCGTCGGTACCTGCGACGGGTCGAACACGTACGGGCAACTCGGGTTCGGGCACTTCAGCATGCTGCTCATCGCGGCTCCGGTGGCGCGGCGGCGGAGGTGTCTGCTGACAGTGTAGCGTCCGAATCGGCCCCGGGGGCGGGCGGCGGCTCCGCTTCGTTGCCGTCCCCGTCGTCGGCGGCGCCCTCTTCCGGTTCCAGTTCCACCAGTTCGAGCGGGTCCGCGGCTTTTGCGTCCGCCACGCGGATCGCCGTTTCGCCCGTGAGCAGCGCCAGCAGTTCGGGCAGCACCGCCCGCGCGCGCCACCCGCGGCTCAGCGGAATGTCCGCGAGCGGTTCGTCGAACGCGCGGCTGCGCACCACCGCTTTCAGGTCGGCCCCGCTCGCCACCAAGTTGGACGCGATCTTGTGCCGCCCGCAGAAGTCGTTCAGCACCACGCTCAGCAGGTTCGCCAGCAGTACCACGTTCGGCGGCTCGCTGTCGCGCGTTTCGGGTTCGGGGCACTCGTTCGGCGGCAGCGCTTTCGCGCGGCGCACCGCTTCCAGAATCGCCTCTTCTTGATTACGCGGAATGCCGCGCAGCGCTTGCAGGTCTTCGCCGCGGGTCGGCGCGCGGCGCGCGATCTCGATGAGCAGGTCGTCGCGCATCACGAACCGCGCCGGCCGGTTGATGCGCTCGGCGAACCGGTCGCGCCAGCCGTACACCTCGCGCGCCACCGCCAGCCCGCGACGGTCCAGCGCGCCGATGCCCTTCACCTTGCGCCACCGCTCCACGTTCGTGTCGCTTGACACGGCCTTTTTCACGGCGGCGGCGAACTCCTCGCGCGCCCACTCCATGCGCTTGCGCTTCGTGAGCCGGTCGGTGAGCTTCTTGTGTGCGGGCAGCAGGTAGCGCACGTCGTCGTAGGCGTACCGCACTTGGGCCGGCGTGAGCGGGCGCTTGCGCCAGTCGGTCAGCGTTTCGCCCTTCTGCATGCGCTGGCGCAGCAGGTCGTGAACGAGGCCCGCGTAGCCGATGGGGTACGTCATCCCCACGAGGCCCGCCGCGATCTGCACGTCGAACACGTTCGCGGGCGGTTTGCCGGATTCGAACAGGCACAGGCGCACGTCCTCGCGGCCCGCGTGCACCACCGTGACGCGGGTCGGGTCGTGGAGCAGTTCCCAGAACGCCGCGAGCGAGCCGCACGAAAACGGGTCGATCACGTACAGCGCGTCGGCGCAGCTCACCTGCACGAGGCACAGTTCGGGGCGGTAGGCGTCTTCGCCCACGAACTCGGTGTCGAAGCCGATGAGCGGGGCCCGCGAAAGGTGCTCGACGCACGCGGCGAGCTGAGCCGGGTGCGTGACGAGCTGTTCCGGGAGCGCGGGCCGCTTGGGCGGTCGTCGGGGCATTGCGGTATCGGGAGTTAGGTGCGCGCGAGCGTCAACTGCTATCGTGATACGCGCCCGGCGCGGGGGTCAAGGTGCCCCGCGCGCGGAACCGCACTTCTGCGCCGGTACAATTCCCCCAACCCTTCGGAGCCGCACAACATGCTCGACGACTTCCTCGAACAGAAGGTCGTGCTCGATTTGGTCAGCCCTTACGTGTGCTTGGGGAAACTGGTGCACTACGACGAGCACTTTCTCGAACTGAAGGGCGCGGACCTGCACGACCTGCGCGACACCGACACCACGCGCGAGGTGTACGTCGCGGAGTCCGCGGCCACCGGCATCAAGCGGAACCGCAAGCGGGTGCTGATTCGGCGCGCCGAGGTGATCGCCATTTCGAAGCTGGAAGACGTGGTGGACGAATAGTGAGAAGTGGTCAGTGTGCGGCGGACAGTGTGCAGAAAAGACGGACGCCGGTTGTCAGCCCCGGTGGGCGAACAACCGGCGTCCCGTTTTCGCTTCACTGTCCACCGCCCACTAACCACAGTTCACTTATTGATTGAACAAGAAGCCCTTCGTGTTGAGGAGCGCCCACACGATGTTCTCGTAGGCGGTCTTCTTGGTCTTCTCGTGCTTAGCGATGTGCTCGAGCGCGAGTTTCAGTTTCTCCGCGCTCGGCTTTTGGCCGGTGGCGAGCACGAACAGTTCCGTCACCTTCTCCGCGTCCGGGCGCGGGTCCTTCGCCAACCGGTCGGCGCGCCCGCTCGCGCGGGCGATCTTGTCTTGCACCTCCTGCGAGTTCAGCAGGTGCAGCGTCATCGCGAGGCTCGCATCGTTCACCCGTTCGCACTCGCACGCGCTGATGCGCTGCGGCCGCCCGGTCACGTCTAAGAAGTACGACGCGAACGACTCGTCCGGCAGCATGATCGCCCGGTTCGGCGCGAACTTGTCGGTCGGCAGCCCGGGGAACGCGGTCGGGCTGTCGGTCAGCTTCGCCACCGCGTCGAACAGCACTTCGGCCTGAAGGCGCTTCGGGTAGTACCGCGCGAACGACTGCTTGTCGTTCTTGTTCAGCTCGGTCGGCTCCGCCGAAAGCTGATAGGTGCGGCTCTTGCAGATGGTGCGGATCAGTTCCTTCAGGCTGAACTTGTTATCGACCAAGTTCTTCGCGAGCGCGTCGAGCAGTTCCGGGTTGCTCGGCGGGTTGGTGACGCGCATGTCGTCGATCGGATCGACGATGCCGCGGCCGAAGAAGTGCGCCCAGTAGCGGTTCGCCACGGTCTTGGCGAAGAACGGGTTCTTGGGCGAGGTCATCCAGTCCGCGAACTTCGCGCGCGGGTCTTCGTCGGTGCCCGTGAGCATCGGGTCCGCGTCGAGCGGTTTGGGGTCCGCGGTCTTGTTGGTGCGCTTGTTCTGCACGTTCCCGGTGCTCTTCACGAACAGCGCTTGGCGCTGGTTCTGTTGGTTCTGCTGCGCGCGGCCCGGCGTGACGACCGGCTTGAACCCGACGCGGCCGAAGAACGCGGCCATGCCCCAGTAGTCGTCTTGGCTCCACTTCTCGTACGGGTGGTGGTGGCAGTTTGCGCACGCCATCCGCTGGCCGAGGAACACTTGGCTCACGTCGTCCACGAAGTTTTCCGGCGTCCGCACTTCCTTGTACCACACCGTGGGCGGCGACTTGCTCTCGTCGCCGATCGCGCACAGAATGTCGCGCACGAACTCGTCGTAGGGCTTGTCCGCGGCGACCGCTTCGCGGATCCACGTGTGGAACGCGAACGTGCCGTAGGCGCGGTCCGGTTGGTTGCGGCGCTTCACGCGCAGAATGTCGGCCCACTTGTTGGCGAAGAAGTACGCGTACTCGGGCGTGTCGAGCAACTGGTCGATCAACTTCTCGCGCTTGGCGGCGTCCTTGCTCTCGGCGAACGCGAGCACGTCTTTCACGTCCGGCAGCGTGCCGGTGAGGTCGAGGTAGGCGCGGCGCATGAACACTTCGTCGCTCGCCAGCGCGGACGGCGCGATGTTCAGTTCCTTCCACTTGTTCGCCGTGTGCGTATCGACCACCGTGTTCGGTTTGAAGTCGAACGCCGCCGCGTCGCCGCCGCGGGGCACCGTGGCCCGGAACACCGTAACGAACCCGTTGAACCGGGCCATCACGCCGGCCTGCCCGGTCACGTTCTGCGTGTTCACCACGCCCGATTCACTCACGCTCGCGATGTCGGTGTCGTTGCTCTCGTACTGCGCGCGGCGGGTCACGTCTTCGACGGTGCCGTCGGAGTAGTGCGCGTACACCGCGAGTTGCTGCCGGCCCTTGCGGTCCACGACGCGGTTTTCGGGAAACACCGTGATCTTCGACACGGTCGGATCGGTCGGGTTGCCGTAGGGCATCCCGGACGCGATCCAGCGGCGCACGATCTTGAACTCTTCGCCGTCCGGGTCCATCTTCTTGCCGCCGCCGTGCGGCACGATGCCGGCGGCCTTCGTGAGGAGCAAGCTGCGCTCCGGCGCGGCCGGGAACACGCGGCGACCGCGGGTTTCCTTCAGCAGGTTCTCGTAGTCGAACGCCGGGTCGAAGCCGAGCAGCGACAGGCGGAACCCGTTCTGCCCGGCGATCTTCCCGTGGCACCCGCCCGACGAGCAACTGAGCTTCGTGAAGATGGGGCTGACTTGGTTCGGGTAGTTGAGCGGTTGCGGCGCGTCCATCTTCTCCGCGGTCAGCGGCACCTTCACGGTGCGGCCGTTCGCGGTGATGGTAATTTCGGTAGTGCCGTTGGCGAGCGGGAACACGCGCCCGGTGGCATCGACGCGCGCGACCTTCGCGTCGCTCACGGTGTAGGTCGCGGAGCCGCTGAGGTCGAAGGCGCGGCCGTCGGCCCGCGTCTCGGTGACGACGATCTGCGGGCAGTCTTCGACGCCCTTGAGCGCGAGCTTGGGCGGGTACGCGCTGAGGCCGGCTTCCGCGGCGCGTGCCGGCGCGGAAAGCGCGGACAGCGCGGCGAGTGTGAGGAGCAAACGCTTCATGGAGAAACCCCGTGGGGTGTGGAGCCGAATGAGGAGTTCGGCCGGTGGGAGTTCGGGTCGCGGGCGGTTACTTGTCGCGGGCGTAGGTCAACGTATCTGTAGTGCCGGGAACGACGGTTGTAAGCGTATCGCCCTTGAGAGAGTACTTCACGACCGCCGTCGTGTTACCCCCCTCCGGGCCGAGGAAGTCGGGTCGAAACGCGGGCGGCAGGTCAAAAACCTCCAGTTCCGTTTCGGACAGAACGCGGTACTTCCAAACGTACCGCTCCAGTTGTTGCGGGACGGGCTGGGGCTTACCGTCGCGCGAGCGCAGCCCCATCCGCACCGTGCCGTCGGCCCCGTAAATGGTGACGTTGTACATTTCGGCACGAGCCAATTGGTCGCGAATCTGTTTCGTGAACTTTGTCGAATCGACAATCCGCCACGCGCCGACGAGCGCGTGGACTGGGGTCGCAACGCGCACGCACTCCAACTTCCGCGCGCCACCTTCGGTTAGCACCAGCGCGTCACCGTCGACCGCAAAGCTGTACTTCGGGTTGTCGAGGTTCAAGCCCGCAAGCCCCCCGACGCGCTCCATTTCGTACAGTTCGAGCGCGTTGTCGGGGCCGACGCGGTACTTGCCCTTCGCGCTCAGCGGGCCGGCCTTCGATTTGAGCGTGGGGCGATTGGGGTCGTCACTGTGCGTGGCGAACGTCACCGTCCCGTTCGGTGCGAACTCGTAGTAGAAGTACAGCTTGGCCCTCTCGTACAGCATCGGGAAATCGGTTCGGGAATCGGCCAACTTGGTGAACCGCCAGCGCCCGACGAGCGCGTCGGCACCGGTCTTCGGGTTCACTTTGGTGCCCAGTGCGCCGCCCGCGACCTGCTTCTTCACCTTCTGGAACGCCACAAAGCCGCCGGGGCCGGTCAGTTCGAGCGTGTCGCCGTCGAGGCGGGTGCGGAAGATCGCGGTCGCGGAATCGCCGAGCCAGCCGCCCGGTTCGCGCAGGTGGGCCGGGAAGCCGCTGATTTCCACGCGCCCGTTCGCCACCACGAACTTCGCGGCCCACTCCAACTCTACATCCGGGTTGGCTTTCTTGAGAGCCGCCAGTTTCGCTTTCGAGTCCGATCCGATGCCGACCGCGGCGCGCCCGTTCGCGGCGAACTCGAAGTACAGGTAGCAGCCGTGCTTTTCGAGTTCGGCGAGGCCGTCGCGGTTCTTGGCGGTGGGCGCGGTGCCCACCACCTTCCAGCGCCCCGCGAGCGCGGCTTCGCTCACGTCGTCGGCGCGAACCGCCGACGCAAGCGCAAGGAGCAGAACGAGGAGGAAAGCCCGGGGCATCGTGGGTGGTGTGGTTTAAACGAAAAGCGGCCGGGTGAATTGTACACCCGGCCGCCGTTCGGTGGCGAGCGAGAACTTAGCCCAACAGTTCCTTCACCGGTTCGCGCTCGTCCAGAATGTACATCGGCCGGCCCGCGCCGTTGTTGAACGTCTGCGAGGGGTCGATGCCCATCGCGCGGTAGATCGTGCTGAGCAGCTGCGGCACGCTGTACGGGCGGTCCTTGGGCCGCTCGCCCTTCGCGGTGCTCGCGCCCACGGCTTGGCCCATCTTCAGGCCGCCGCCCGCGATCATCGCGCTCATCACCGGCGACCAGTGGTCGCGGCCGGCGTTCATGTTCACCTTCGGCGTGCGGCCGAACTCGCCCCACATCACCGTCACCACGTCTTCGGCCATGCCGCGGTCGTGCAGGTCTTGAATCAGGTTCGCGATGCCCTTGTCCACTTGCGGCAGTTGGCGCTTCAGCGTGGTGAAGTTCTGGCCGTGCGTGTCCCAACCGCCGATGCTCAGCGTGACGCAGCCCACGCCCGCCTCGACCAGTCGGCGCGCGGTGAGGAACGATTCCACGCCCTTGTACCGCTCCACCACCTTCGGGTCTTCCTTCTTCAGGTCGAGCGCGTCGCGGACCACGCCCGCGGTCACCATCTCCATCGCCTTTTCGGTGTAGGCGTCCATCCCGGCCATGCTGCCGGTCGCGTCGATCTCGCGGCGCGTGTCGTCGAACGCGCCGAGCAACCCCTTGCGGTCTTCGAGGCGGTCGAGTGTCACGCCGTTGGCGAGGCGCAGGTTCGAGTTGCCCTGCCCGCCCGGGGTGAACGGCCGGTGCGCGATCCCGAGGTAGCCCGGTTCGGTGCCGCGGCTCATCCCGCGCAGGCTCACGAACGGCGGCACCGCGCCCGCGTCTTCGCCGCGCAGTTTCGACACCACCGACCCGAAGCTCGGGTGCTCGGCGATGCGGTTCACGCGATCCGGGTAGCCGGTCATCACGAGCGTGTCCGAGTGCTCATCGACCGAGACGAGCGAGCGAACGCAGGCCAGCTTGTCCCACATCTTGGCTTGCAGCGGCATGTGTTCGCAGATTTGCACGCCCGGCACGTTCGTGTCGATGGCCTTGAACTCGCCGCGGAATTCGACCGGTGCGTCCGGCTTGAGGTCGTACATGTCCATGTGCGACGGGCCACCGGGCAGGTAAATCATGATCGCGGACTTGCGCGACCGGCTCGGCTGCTTCTTGGCCGCGGCTTGCGCCGTGCCGCCGCGGAGCATGTCCGCGAGGGTGAGACCGGCCCCGAAGGCACCGATCTGGAGGAAGTCGCGGCGGCTCGCGCCGTCGCAGAACCGGCGGGCGGAACCCAGAATCCGCAGCATGACGTGCCTCGTGCGAACGCAGAAAAGGAAGGTGGGACGCGACCACGATCCGGGAAAGCGGCAGGCGCGAACGGCACCCGCTGAGGTAGGATTCGACGCTTTCCGAATCTCATTGGATATTCACATGCGCCCCGCGCGGTGTCAACACAAAAATCCGCGCCGGAACGTCCGAAAGCGAGCGGTGCGACGTGAGTCCGCCGGTAGAAGCACAATTCGAGAACGCAATGCGCACTTCAGTTGTGCTTCTACCGGCGGACTCACGTCGCGCCGCTCGCCAAGCAGCGTGTTGACCGCGCCGCTCTCGCCTGCGACACTACCCTTCCCGCCTGTGCCGCCCGGCACCCTCGACCGAGGTTCCCGCATGGCTCCCCCCCGCCGGTTCGCGCTCGCCGCGCTCGCGCTCGCCCTCTGCCAACTGCTGCCCGTGACACGCGCTCAACCCCCGGCACCGGACGTGATCGCGCAGTTGAAGGCGCACACCGATACCGTCGAGGGCGTCGCGGTGTCGCCCGACGGGAAGCTCATCGCCACCGCCAGCTTCGACAAAACGGTGAAGCTGTGGGACGCGGCCACCGGTGCGGAACTGCGCACCTACAGCGGCACACAGGGGCACACGGGCCAAGTGCTGTGCGTCGCGTTCAGCGCGAAGGGCGATCAGATCGCCACCGGCGGCGCGGACAACAAGCTGTGCGTCTGGGACGTGCCGGTGCCCTTCCCCATAAAGAGTTTCGCGTTCAACTCGACCGGCACCGCGGTCGCGGTCGGCGCGGACGCGAAGTCGTTCGCGGTCGCCGGTGCGGACGGCGTCGTGAAGGTGTTTCCGGTGGGCGAAGAGAAAGGCGCGATCGAACTGAAGGGCCACACGGGTGCGGTGATCGGCGTGTCGGCGTTCGGCGCGAACTGGGCAACCGCAGGCGCGGACAAAACGATCCGCTTCTGGGCCGCCGACGGCAAACAGACCGGCGCGTACCTCACCGGCACCGCGGAGATCACCGGGTTTGCGGCGCGAAGCGACGGCCAAGGCGCGTTCACCGCCAGCGCCGACGGCGCGCTCCGCTACTGGCAGCCGCCGCAAGCGCAACCCAAAGCGTTCCCGGCGCTGAAAGACGCGATCACCGCGTTCCACGCGACCACCGACGCGGGCACGGTGCTCGTCGCCACCGCGGACAAGGCCGTGATTCTCGGTTCCACCAGCAACAACCAAGTCGCGGGCACGTTCGCGGGCGCGAAGGGCCAAGTGGACGCGGTCGCGCTGTCGCCCGACGCGCAAACCGTCGCTGCCGGCTGCGCGGACGGCCAACTGATTCTGTGGGACCGGCAGGGCAAAGTGAAAGCGGAAGTGCCGGCGCACACCGGCGGCGTGACCGGCATCGCGTTCGCCGCCAACCAACCGATTCTCTTCACTGCGGGCGCGGACGGCACCGTGAAGGGCTGGGATTGGCCGCTCGATCCCAAGAAGAAGGTGAAGGACAAAGACGGCAAAGAGAGGGACGCGAAACTCACGAAGTACGAGTTCAAGGCGCACACCGGGAAGGTGACGGCGCTACTCGTTCACCCCGGTAGCGGGCAGATACTGACCGCGGGCGCGGACAAGCTCGTGCGCGTGTGGGACGCGACCAAGCCCGAAAAGCCGGTGCGCGAGTTCGGCCCGCTCGCTTCCACGCCGGTCGCGCTGGCGCTCACGCGCGACAACACCGGCGTCGCGGCCGCGTTCGGCAAAGAGGTCGTGCTGTGGGCGCTCGCGGACGGCAAAGAGTTGGCGAAGCTGTCGCAACCCGCGGACGTGCTGAGCCTGAACTTCAACGCGGACAAGTCGCGGGTGCTGCTCGGCCGCGGCGACAACATCGCGGTGCTGGTGGAAGTGGCGACCGGGCTTCCGGTGCAAGCGTACTCGCACGCCGGGCCGGTGCGCGGCGTAATCGCGTTCCCGAACGGCCCCACCGTTCTCACCGCGAGTAGCGACAAGACGATTGCGATTTCCCCAATCACTTGCACGCGCGTCGTGCCGGTGGGCGCGGGCAAGCCGGGCCTTGTGCTGTCGCCCGCGAACGAGCGTGTGTTCGGCATCGGCCCGGGCAAAGACGTGACCGGCTTCAACACCGCGAGCGGCGCGAAAGAGAAGGCCTTCGAGGCCGGCGCGGATGCCACCGCCGCGGCCCTCTCGAAAGACGGGCAGCGCCTCGCGGTCGGTGCCGCAGACGGCAGCATTCGCGTGTACACGACCGCTGACGCAAAGCTGGTCGGCTCGTTCGCCGCCGGCGCGCCGGTGTCCGCCCTTCAGTTCCAGCCGACGAACACCGTGCTCGTGTCGCTGGTGAAGGACAAAGACAACACCGCGACCGCGTGGAACGTCGGCTTCCAACCGGGCCAGCCGGTGCCGCCGGAGTTCGGCCGCAAGATGCAGAACTTCCCGAACGCCGCGGGCGCGGCCGGTCTCGCGTTCAACTCGGACGGCCAGTTCTTCACCGCGAGCGCGAAGCAGGTTCACCGCTACAAGATTGCCGCGGACGTGCCGACGAAGACGTTCCCGCACCCGAATCTCGTGGACTGCGTCGCGTTCGACGACACCGGCGACCGCGTCGCCACCGGCTGCCACGACGGGAAGTTGCGCGTGTACGACATTCCGAAGGGCACGCCGAAGGAAATCACCGCGCACGTTCAAACGCAACCGCAGCAGGTGCAGCATCCGATCTACGCGATTCACTGGACGCCGGACTTCAAACAGGTGTTCACCGCGAGTTTCGACAAGAGCATCAAGCTCTGGGACGCCGCGAGCGGGAACATGGTGCGCGAGTTCAAGGGCGCACCGGACCCGATGCCGATTGTGGAGCCGAAGAAGGACGACAAGACGCCGCCCGCGAAGAAGGACGAAGGCCCGTTCGGGCACCGCGACCAAGTGTTCTCGCTCGCGCTGAGCAAAGACGGGAAGTTCCTCGCGTCGAGTAGTAGCGACCGCAGCGTGAAGTTGTGGGACGTGGCGACGGCGAAGGTGGTGCGCGAGTTTCAGAACCCGGAGCTGAAACCGGTGTTCCCGAACGAACCGGCCCCGTCGCACCCGGGTTGGGTTCACGCGGTTCGGTTCTCGCCGGACGGCGCGCAGCTCGTCACGGCGGGCGCGGCCCCGCGCGGCAAGTCGTACGTGGCGGTGTGGAACGCGGCCGACGGCAAGCGCCTGTTCGGCGCGGAGCGCGACTTCGGCCCGATTCACGCGCTGGCGCTGACCCCGGACGGCACGAAGATGGTGATCGGCTTCATGGGCGTGCCGCGCGCGCGGGTAGAAGGCGGCGCGGCCGTGCTGAAAGTCCCGGGGAAGTGACGATGCCGATCCGCACGGTCGTTTTCGATTTCGGGAACGTGGTCGCGTTCTTCGACCACGGGCGCGCCGTCGCGCGCCTCGCGCCGTTTAGCGCGTTGAAGCCACACGAGCTGACGCTTCAGCTTTACGGCAGCGCGATCGAAGACGCCTACGAGCGCGGCGACATGGGCACCGACGAGTACATCCGCGCCGCGATTGCGAACGGCCAACTGACGTGCAGCGCGGACGAGTTCCGCGCCGCGTTCGTGGACATCTTCTGGCCGAACCCGGAGGTGTGCGAACTGCTGCCGCGGTTGAAGCCGGCGCACCGCGTGCTGCTCGCCAGCAATACCACGCTCGCGCACTTCGAGGAGTTTTCGCGCGCGTTCGCCGGGCCACTCGCGCACGTCGATTACCTCGGCACCTCGTTCCGCGCGCGGGCGCGCAAGCCGGAACCGGCGTTCTTCGCACACATTCAGGAGCACGCGGAGTGCGCCCCGCACGAGTGCGCGTTCGTGGACGACTTGCCGGTGAATGTCGAAGCGGCCGAGCGGTTCGGTTGGAAGGGCGTCGTGTACCGGCCGGACGGCGCGCTCGCGCAGAAACTGCGGGCGTTGGGCGCTTCGGTCGGTAGAAAATAGAAGGACGCGCACGCGCGCTCACCTTCGCACGGAGTTCTTTGGGAATGGACCCACTTCAGCAGGCCGACCCGGACGTGTTCGCCGCGATTGCCGCCGAGCGCCAGCGCCAGCAGACCGGCCTCGAGATGATCGCCAGCGAGAACTACACCAGCCCCGCGGTGATGGCCGCGCAGGGCACCTGCCTCACGAACAAGTACGCGGAAGGCTACCCCGGCAAGCGGTACTACGGCGGGTGCGAGCACGTCGATGTGGCCGAGCGCATCGCCATCGAGCGCGCGCTGAAACTCTTCGGCGCGGAACACGCCAACGTGCAGCCGCACTCCGGCGCGCAAGCGAACATGGCCGTGTTCCTCTCCGCGCTGCAACCCGGCGACACGATTCTCGGCTTGGACCTCGCGCACGGCGGGCACCTCACGCACGGCATGCGGCTGAACTTCAGCGGCAAATACTTCAACGTCGTCAGCTACGGCGTGCGCCCCGACGACCACCGCATCGACTTCGACGACCTCGTAAAGAAGGCCCGCGAGCACAAGCCGAAGCTCGTGATCGCCGGTGCGAGTGCGTACCCGCGGTTCTTCGACTTCGCCAAGTTCGCGGACATCTGCCGCGAAGTGAACGCGCTCCTCATGGTGGACATGGCGCACATTGCGGGGCTGGTAGCCGCGAAGGTTCACCCGGACCCGGTGCCGTTCGCGGAGTTCGTTACCACCACCACACACAAGACGCTCCGCGGCCCGCGCAGTGGTCTCATTCTGTGCAAGAAAGTCGCGGTCGCGGATCGCTTCCTTTCGGAAGAGGACCGCGCGAAGAAGGAACCGCCGACGTGGGACAAGCGGATCGACTCCGCGGTGTTCCCCGGCATTCAGGGCGGGCCGCTGATGCACGTCGTCGCCGCGAAAGCGGTCGCCTTCGGCGAAGCACTGAAGCCGGAGTTCCGCACTTACGCGCAACAGGTGATTGCGAACGCGAAGGTGCTGGCGGAAGAACTGATTCGCGCCGGGTTCCCCATCGTCTCCGGCGGGACCGACAACCACCTGATGCTGGTGGACGTGACCCCGAAGGGCACCACCGGCAAGCAGGCCGAGCACGCGCTCGACGCGGCCGGCATCACGGTGAACAAGAACATGATCCCCTTCGATCCGCGAAAGCCGCTCGATCCCAGCGGCGTGCGCATCGGGACGCCCGCCCTCACCACGCGCGGAATGGGCGCAAGTGAGATGAAGCAGATCGCGCAGTGGATCACGACCGTGCTGACCGCGCCGACGGACGCGGCGGTGCTGGCGCGCGTGAAGGGCAGCGTGGCGGAACTGTGCGCGCGGTTCCCGGCCCCGGCGGAATGGGCGCTCCGAGGGTAGTAGGCACGCTCCGCGTGCCGTCGCTGTGGCGCTCGATACACAATCCTTGAAGTCGCGTTGCTGACTCGGCCCGAACACACGGCACGCGGAGCGTGCCTACTACCATGTGAGGACCGACGGTGGGGGCGTTCGGTGTCATCATCTTCTGCTTCGTGCTGTTGATGCTGGTGCCGCTGGCGCTGTTCCTCGTCACGTTCATCTACCGGTGGTCGTGCTCGCTGTGCGGGCTGCCGAAGCCCTCGGTGCTCGTCGCCGCGGGCATCATGTTCGTCGCGTGGCTGTCGCTCGGAATGGCCGTGGGCGTGCTGCGCGCGGTCGTCTCCAGCGCGTGCGCCGCGGCCGAACTGCCGCGGTGGGAGGCCGGACTCATCACGTTCTTCCTCGCGCTGCCGCTCGACTTGGTGCTCTCCGCGAGCATCGAATCCGGCCTCATGGGCGCGCGGTTCGGTAAGGGCGTGGAGATGTGGTACACGCAGCGGCTCATTCAGCTCACGCTCGTCGCGGGCATCGGCCTCGTGATCGGCCTCGTGATCCTCTTCCAACAGCTCGGCGGATGACGCGCTACTTTGCCACCTGTGCCCGCGGCCTCGAACCGGTGCTCGCGGGCGAACTCCGCGCGCTCGGGGCGCGCGCGGTCGAACCCGGGCGCGGCGGGGCGCACTTCGAGGGCGATGCCGCCCTGCTCTACCGTGCCTGCTTGTGGCTCCGCACGGCGGTGCGCGTGTTGCGACCCGTCAGTGAGTTCGAGTGCGCGAACCCGGATCAGCTTTACGACGCCGTGCGCGCCATCGCGTGGCACGAACTGATGACCGCGGACCACACACTCGCGGTCGATTGCAACGTGCGCGATTCGGGCATCACGCACTCGCAGTACGCGGCGCGGCGCGTGAAAGACGCCATCTGCGACCAGTTCCGCGACCGCACCGGACGCCGGCCGAGCGTGGACACCGAGCGCCCCATGATCGGGCTGAACTTGCACGTCTCGAAGAACCGCGCCGTGCTCAGCCTCGATGCCTCGTGGGACTCGCTCCACAAGCGCGGCTACCGGCCGATTCAGACGATCGCGCCGCTGAACGAAGCGCTCGCTGCGGGGTTGCTGCTGCACACCGGGTGGACCGGCAGCACGCCACTCGCCGACCCGCTGTGCGGGTCCGGCACGTTCTGCGTGGAAGGCGCGTGGCTCGCGCTGAACCGGCCGCCGGGCCTCACGCGCAAGTGGTTCGCGCTTCAGGGCTGGCAAGACTTCGACCGCGAACTGTGGAACGCGGTGCGCGACGAGGCGCGCGCGGGAGTGAAGAAGGCGCTGCCCGCGCCGATCGTCGGCTCCGACGTTCACCGCGGCGCGCTCGACCTCGCGCGCCAGAACGCGAAGGCCGCCGGCGTCGGGCACTTGGTGAAGCTGGACGTGTGCGACGTGCGCGCCGCGCGCCCGCCGTCTGCCGAACCCGGCGTGATGATCGTGAACCCGCCTTACGGCGAGCGCATCGGCGAAGAGGACGAGTGGAAGCCGCTGTACCGCGCGCTCGGCGAAACGGTGGGCGCGCACTGGCCGGGGTGGAAGCTGTTCGTCTTCACGAGCAACAGCCGGCTCGCTAAAACGGTGCCTCTGAAAGTGGTCGGCAAGGCCCCGTTTTTCAACGGCTCGCTCGACTGCTTCTTGTGGGAGTATCAAGTGTAGGTCGCTCGCTCCGCGAGCGACCGTTCGCGGCACCAGCTACCCACAACTGTTTGCCAGCGCCAGTGGTGGCGCGCGGGGCGCGCGACCGCAACTTGGGGGCGTT
>JALHNS010000176.1 GCA_022843445.1 Gemmata sp. | reverse complement strand
GTTATGCGCGCCGGCGCGGCTTCGCGCGCTCGGGGCGGCCGGGCGGGCGCGGGCGCTCGAGCTGTACCGGCTCGACGGCATCCTCGATCAGTGGGAGCGCCTGCTGGCGGGGCGCGACGACGAGTTGTACCGCAACTCGCCGTGGGCCTACAGCCGGTCGGCTCGGTATTGGGCCGAGCGCGCGGCCGGGGTCACCGGGTTCGGGTCGGTGCTCGACATCCTCACCGGGCGGTAGCGCGCCATGGTCCCAACCGTCACGGTTCACACCGAAGGGCTGCCCGAGTTGTACCACTCGGCGCGGGTGCTCGTCGGACTCGACGCGCTCGCCCGCCGCGGGCGCGTCGCGCTGCGCTTCGCCCGGCCGCCCGTTTCGCCCGAGGGCTTCTTGGGCGTGCAACTGACCGTCGCGCCCGCGGGCGGGTCGGAGCGCCGCGCGTTCGTCGACCTGTCGGACCACAGCGACCGGTTCGCGCTGCCCATGTTGCGCTGGGCCGATGTGTACTGGAAGCGCAGCCTGTACCGACCGGACGCGGAACGCCTCGAGCCGGACCTGCGCGCGAAGCTCGTACCGTTCGGCCTGAACTACGCGTGCCGCAGCTCCGGGAACCTGTGGCGGCTCGTCCGAGCCTTCGGGGGCCGGTTCGTGGTCGCGGGGCTACGGGGCTACCGCGCTGCGCGCGGGCACCTCGCGCTCCCGACCGTCGCGGCGTTCGAGCAGGAACCGGACGCCCCGGTCGAACCTGCGGTGATGTTCCAAACGCGCATCTGGGAGGCGCACGAGTTCCCGTTCGGCTCCGACGAAGCGGACCGCGTGAACGAGGAGCGCGTGGAACTTGTGCGCGCGCTACGCGGGGCGCTCGGCGACCGGTTCCGCGGCGGGCTGGTGCCCACGCCGCTCGCACTCGCGCGGTACCCGAACGAGGTGACGCGGGTACCGTCGCGGCGCACCGAGTACGTGCGCGCGAGCAAGCGGAACCTAATTTCGATTTACACCCGCGGCCTGTTTCATTCGACCGCGTTCAAACTACCCGAGGCGCTCGCGGCGGCCCAGTGCGTGGTCGCCGAACCGCCGCGGAACGAACTGCCGGTGCAACTCGAACCGGGCACGCACTATTTGCCGTTCGGCAACGCGGCCGAGTGTGTGGCCGCGTGCCGCGAACTGCTCGCGGACCCGGCGCGCGCGGCCCGGATGCGGCGCGCGAACGCGGCATACTATCGCGCTGAGGTCGAACCGGCGCGCCACGCGGCGAACCTACTCGCCACCCTCTGTGCGCCGGCGCGAGCTGCCGCCGGTGCCGGATAACCCGACAGCGCCGCACCCCCTTCCCTCCGCGGGCCGCAACTTCCTGTTGCGGCCCGTATTTTTTGTGGTCGCGCGGCGCGCGCGCGCGCCGGCATCTCGAAAGTTCCACTGTGCCGCGAACTCGCGCGCCGCGGGGGCACGAGCCGTCCGAACGGCCGACACCGCACCGACGGATTTCGCTTCGCGCGCGCGATTCGCATTGACTGGTTCGGCGCGCGGTCTAATATCGTCTGCGACCCGATCGTTCCCCGTCCGGATCGGTTCCCATCTTAAGGTGTTCCCGGAACGTGCGGCCCGAGCCGCAACCGTTGGTGTGCCGTTCGCGGTCTCTCATCCCGCGCCGCACCCGAGTTCCGCGGTTCACCTCCCCGCGCACCCAGTGCGCCCCGTGCCGAAGTCCGGCGACCCGCGCCCGCACGCAGGTGCGCGAGCGCTCCCGTTGACTTCGGCCCCGAGGCCGGAACCAACCAACTACCGAGGGTCGAAGATGCATCCGCTTTCCACGGGTTTGCGCCGGTCGCTGAAGGCGCTCGCGAAGATGTTCACGGGCGCGCCGGAAGCGGCCCGCATGTCGGCCGCGCCGAAGCCGAAGTGGCTACTCGAGGAACTCGAACCGCGCGACGTGCCGGCCACCTTCTACGTGGCGACGAACGGCACCGACGCGGCCGCGGGCGGCTCTTCGGCGTCTCCGTGGCGCACGCTCCAGTACGCGGCCGACCGTGTCGCCGCCGGCGACACCGTCATCGTGCGCTCGGGCACCTACAACGGGTTCACGCTCTACACCGACGGCACCGCGACGAACCGCATCGTGTTCCAAGCGGAAAGCGGGGTGACGATCAACGCCCGCAGTTCGGTCACGTCGGCGAGTCACGGGGCGATCAACCTCGAAGGGGCCGACTACGTCACCATCGACGGGTTCAACGTGGTGATGGCGACGACCGGGTCGGTGAACTCGAACATCCGCTCGGTGAGCAACACCGGTGCGATCATCCGCAACAACACGATCGACAACGCCAAGGTGTGGGGTATCCTGACCGGCTTCAGCGCGAACGTGCTGATCGAGAACAACACGATCACGGACACCGTCGAGCAGCACGGCATCTACGTGGGCAACTCGGCCGACAACCCGACGATCCGCGGCAACACCATCAAGAACAGCCGGCTGTGCGGGATCCAGATCAACTCGGACCGGTACGCCGGAGGCGACGGGATCATTACTGGCGCACTGGTCGAGGGCAACACGCTCCTCAGCAACGCGAACAACGGCGGCGCGTCGATCAACTTCGACGGCGTGCAGAGCTCGATTATCCGGAACAACGTGATCTACGGGTCCCGCAACGGGATCGCGCTGTACAAGACCGACGGGGCCGAGGGGGCCAAGAACAACATGATCCTCGGGAACACCATTGTGTTCCCGGCCAACGTGGGGTTCTGGGCGGTGCAGATCGTGGGCGGGAGCACCGGCACGAAGGTGTTCAACAACGTGCTGTACCGGCAGGCGTCCGGTTCCTACGGGAGCATCGGCATCGACCCGGACAGCGTCACCGGGTTTCAGAGCGACTACAACGCGGTGGTCGACAAGTTCAACCGCGACACGTTTAACGATCAACCGGTGACCTTCGCCCAGTGGAAAACGCAGACCGGGCAGGACACGCACTCGTTCCTCGCCACCCCCACCGACCTGTTCGTGGACCCCGCGAACCACGACTACCGCCTCAAGGCCACTTCACCGGCGATTAACGCCGGCGTCGATCTGGACGACCTGACGACAGACCTTTTGGGCAACGCGCGCCCGTCGGGTGGGAAAACCGACATCGGGGCCTACGAGTACCAGAGCGCCGCGACCGGGGCGTCGCAGTTCACGGTGAGCGCGCCGACCGCCGCCACTGCGGGCAACTCGTTCACGTTCACCGTCACCGCGAAGGATTCCGCCGGCAACACCGCCACCGGCTACACCGGCACGGTGCGCTTCACCAGTTCCGACACCCAAGCCGCGCTCCCCGCGAACTACACGTTCACCGCCGCCGACGCCGGCGTGAAGACCTTCACCGTTACGCTCAAGACCGCCGGCTCGCGCACCGTCGTTGCAACCGACACCGCCAACGGCAGCGTGACTGGCACCGACACCGTGACCGTGGGTGCCGCGGCGGCCAGCAGTGTCACCGTGACCGCGCCTTCGACCGCGACTGCGGGCACCGCGTTCACCACCACCGTGACGATGAGGGACGCGTTCGGCAACACGGCCACGGGCTATACCGGCACGGTGCGGTTCACGAGCACCGACGCGCAAGCGACGCTACCGGCGAACTACACGTTCGTGGCCGGCGACGCGGGCACGAAGAACTTTACTGTGACGTTGCGCACCGCGGGCGCGCGGAGCGTGACCGCGACCGACACCATCACCGCCAGTCTCACCGCCACCGCCAACACCACCGTGAGTACCGTGAGCACCGCGCCGCCCCCGGCGCGGCCCGCGCGCAAGACGCTCACCGCGATGGGGTCGGCCCCGGGCGCGCCGTCGGCGCTGTACGTCTACGACGGCGACACGGGCGCGTTGCGCGTGGCCGCTCCCTCGCCCTTCGGCGGCACCGGCGGGTTGAAGGTCGCGGTCGGCGACGTGAACAACGACCTGTTCGACGACCTGATTCTCACCCCGGCCACCGGGGTCGGCGGCGGGCGGGTGATGATCCTCAGCGGCCGCGACTTCGGCCTGCTGGCGAACTACACCCTCGCGCCCGGGTTCGGCGGGTTCGCGGGCGGTGTGAACGTGGCGGCCGGCGACGTGAACGGCGACGGCACCGACGACGTGATCCTCGGCGCGGCCGCCCGCTCCGACGCGGTCGTCGTGCTGTCCGGGGCGACCCAGAACATGCTGATGGTGAAGTTCGCGTTCGGCGGCGTGAACACCGGGGTGACGGTCGCGGCCGGCGACTTCGACCGGGACGGCAAAGCCGACGTGGTCGCGGGCACCGCGACCGGGTACGCCTTCGCCGCGGTCTACTCCGGCGCGAGCCAGCAGCTGATGCTCACGAGCCTGCCGCTGGGGGTGGGGTACACCGCGGGCATCTCGGTGGCCGCGGGCGACCTGAACGGCGACGGCCGGGCCGATCTGGTGATGGGGCTGAACTCGTTCGGGGCGGTGATCACGGTGGACACCGCCACCGGCGGTTCGGCGGTTCGGTTCGCGTACCCCGGGCAGAACGTGGGCGTGAGCGTCTCCACCACCGACCGCGATAAGGACGGCGTCGCGGAGGTGGTTACCGGTCTGGTCGGCGGGTTGCCGCTGGTGCGCGCGTTCTCCGGCCCGAGCTTCGCGCCGGTCGCCGAGTTCTTCGCCTTCCAACCGGGGATGCCGATCTCGAACACCGGGGTGTACGTGGCCGGCAGCGCGCGCGGGTATGTGGGGGGTGAAGTCGAACGGCCCGGGCGCGACCGACTCGTCGGTCGCGCGCGGGCCGTCGCGCGTTTCGGCGGTCAGTCGCGGTGGTGGACGACGCACCGGAGAACGGTGACGACGACGAAGTACCCGAGGACGACCGCCGGCGCGGTCAGGAACACGAGGGCCCGCTCGAAGCGGTTCCTCTCGGTCGGTGGCGCGGCTCCGAACGGCTCGCGGCGCGCGTCGGGGCAGCGTGTGCTGGGCATCGGACCCCTCCGGTGGTCCCGGAACTCCGACGGGTGTCCGTACCCCCGAGGAGCGAACGGGACGGGTAACGGCGTCCGTGCCGCAGCAGGTACCGTTGCGCGTGCGGCGCACCGGTGTGCTGGAACCGGAGCCTACCGGCGCGCGCTAACGAACGGAAGCGCCGATCCCGCACGGTGCCACATCTGGAAACGAATTGCGCGCCGGCGGGCCTCACGGGGTCACGGTCACCGCGACCTGCAGGGTCCGCACGGAGCCGTCGAGGTCGCGGGCTTCCACCGTGATCGTCGTGGTTCCGGCCGCGAGCGGGGTCACGCTCAGCGTGGGGCCGGTCGCGGTCGCGGTCGCCACCGCTTCGTTGGTGTTCGCCAGCACTTGGAACGTCATCCGCTCGGCCGCCGTCAGCACGCGCGCGGTCGTCACGAGTGCCACGTCACCGGCGCTCACGTTCGCGGGGAAGTTGGCGGTGTTCGTGCCGGTGCGCACCGGGAACGGCGGCGCGCCCGGCAGGCCCGGCCCGCCGAACGTGGAGAGCAGCGCGAGCGCGTCGATCGTTTGCTGCCCGCCGTTCATCACCTGCCCGAACACGCTGAACCCGCCCGCGTTGCCCGCGCTGTCCAGCGAGCCGCTGTTGTCTTCGAGGTTGAAGAAGAACTCGCTGGTGGCGCTGTTCGGGTCGCCGCCCTTGGCGAACGCGATCGTGCCGCGGGTGTTCGAGATGCCCGGTTCGTTGGCGACCGGCGGCAACTTCGTGAGCGCCGGGAACGTGGTCGCGGTGTCGGTCCCGGCGTCGTTGAACTTGAACCCGCCGCCCTGCAGCACGAACGCGGTCACGAGCCGGTGGAACACGGTGTTGTCGTAGCTCTGCGTCGGGTCGGCGCTGGTCACGTACGCGAGGAAGTTCGCCACCGAGTTCGGGGCTTGGTCGGCGAACACGTTGACGTCGACGGTCCGGGTCTGGCCGGTCAGGAAGTTCACCGCGAGGCGCACCACCTGCTCGGCGTCGGCGAACACCGAGGCGAGGTCGAACGTCGCGGCCGGGTCGCCGGCGGTGAGCGCCTGCGGCGCGATCGGGTTGGCGACCGTCGGCGCGGCGTTCAGCGTGAAGGTTTGGGCGAGCGTGCCGCCGACGTTGCCGGCCGCGTCCACCACGCGCACCACGAAACTGTTCGCACCGGGGTTCAGTGCGACGCCGGAGAACGCGAACGTGCCGTTCGAAGCGGCGGTGGCGGTGGCGACCGGCGTTCCGGTGCCCGGGGTGCCCGGTACGGTGGCGCGCGTGAGTTGCAGCGTCGCACCGGCTTCGGCCAACCCCGTGAGCGTAACCGAACTTTGGTCCGTGCGCAGGTCGCCGGTCGGGCCGCTGTCGGAGAGCGGCGCGAGGTCGAACAGCGGTTCGCCCGGCGCGCTGCGGTCGAGCCGGAACGCGAACTGGCGCAGGTCGCTGTTGCCCAGCGCGTCGGCCACTTCGAGGAACAGCGTGCGCTGCCCGTCGGCGAGCGGCGTGCCGCCGTTGATGGCCGTGAGTTGGGCGGCCGACAGCGCGAGTGTGCCGTTCGAGAAGGCCGAAATCACGTCCACGAACCCGTCGGTTGCGGGCGAATCGAACCCGGCGCGCAGGCGCGCGACGCCGCTGGGGTCGGCAATCGTCACGGTGATGCGCGGGTCGTTCGTGAGCCGGTCGGTGGCGCTCGCGCCGGTGTCGGCGACGAGCGCGAACGCGGTGGCGGGCGGCGCGGTGTCCGTTTCGGGCGGCGCGCTCGGCGCGCCGGTCGGTTCGCCGAACGAGAACCGCAGCACCATGTCGTCGAAGTCTTGGTCGCCGCCGCCGGGCAGGTCTTCGAACCCGAACTCGGTTTCGGAGCGCCAGTCGATGTGCTCCATCCCGTCCGGGTTCGCGCCGGTGAACGAGAAGTACGCGAGCGGCCCGCCGCCGACCGCGTTGGCCGGGTTGTTCGCCAGCACGGTTTCGGCCGTGCCGTTGGTGACGAAGTAGAAGCCGTACAGCGCGCCGGCTTCCACGTTCAGCGCGCGCGCGGTGGCGCTCGGGTCGGTGGAATCGGAGAAGATCACCTGGCGCGTGCCGCTCGCCAGCGCGGCGCGCAGGTAGCCCGGGTCGCCGGGGCGCGCGCCGCCGATGCTGCCGTCGCGGGCGTCCACGCGGAACAGGCCCACTTCGTTCTTGTAGCCGGCGCTGCCGGCGAGTCGCGTGAACGTGGCTTGTACCGTCTGCCCGGCTTGGCCCGGCGTGGCGACCGCGCGCGTGCGGGACACGGAAATGACCGCGTCGTTGTAGTCCAAGTCGCCGCCGCCGAGCACGTCCTCGAAGCGGAAGTCGCGGCCCCCGTCGCCGCGGTTGCGCGTTTGCACGTGGTCGATGCGGTCGGCGTTCGCCGCGTCGAAGGTGAAGAACGTGATCGCGCGCCCGGCGCGGGCCTCGGCGAGGGTGCTGTTCGAGACGAGGAACAGACCGAGCAACTGCCCGCCGGCGACGGTGAGGTCGGCCCTCGCGCCGGTGCCCGCGCCGCGCGCGAACACCACTTGGGCGCGCGCGAGCGCCTGCCCGATGTAGCCCGCGTCGGACGGGAGCAGGCCGTTCACGCGGCCCTCGGCGTCGTCGAGCGCGTACACGCCGATTTCGTTTTTGAACGCGGCCCCGCCCGCGCCCCACTCGAACCGCAACTGCACGGTGCCGTCCGCGGCGTCGGCGGCGGGCACCGCGAACAGGTCGTTGGTCGGGGTGACGCGCGGTTCGAGTTCTTCGACTTGCAGGCGCGCAGGGGCGCGAGTGTGTTTGGGCATGGCAGCCGAAGGGTGAGTCGGGAGTGTAAACTTTACACTGTTACACGAAATCGTGCGGACACATGGAGTTACAAGAACCGTGCCGTTCCGCCCGATCTGTGAAACCGGGGCCGATTTTTTCCCGCTTTCGCGCTTGAAGCTCACGCAACGTGAGGGGCTACCATGCCCGCGTCGAGTTCCTCGCGGGGGTTTCTCATGCCGCGGTTTTGGAAGGTGGGCGAGTTGGCCGCGCGCACGGGCCTCACGGTTCGCGCGCTGCACCACTACGACGCCCTCGGGTTGCTCTCGCCGAGCGGTCGGACGGCCAGCGATCACAACTCCGGCCACCGGCTTTACACCGAAGCCGACGTCGCGAAGTTGCACCAAATCCTGTGCCTGAAGAACCTCGGTTTCAGTTTGGAGCAGGTGAAAGCGTACCTCGCGCGCGCGGACTACGACCCGCGCGCGGTGGTGCGCCTCCACTTGGCCGAAGTGCGCCGCCGCGCGGCCGAACTCGGCGCGCTGGCGACCAAACTGGAAGCGCTGGCGGGCGCGCTCGACGCGGCGGACGCGGTGTCCGCCGACACGTTCCTCGAAACGATTGAGGTGATGGCGATGGTGGAAAAGTACTACACGCCGGAGCAACTGGAACAACTGAAGGCGCGCAAGGAAGACGTGGGCGACGCGCGCATCGCGGAGGTGCAGGCCGAGTGGCCGCGCCTGATGGCGGAGGTGCAAGCGGAGATGACCGCCGGCACCGACCCGGCCGACCCGAAGGTGCAGGCGCTGGCGCGCCGCTGGGTGGCGCAGGTGAACGAGTTCACCGGCGGCGACCCGGGCGCCTTCAAGTCGCTGAGCAACCTGTACGCGAACGAGGACACCGTGGCCGGGATGAACGTGCCGGACCTGCGCCCGATGATGGAGTACGTCGGTAAGGCGATGGCCGCGGCCGGCATCAAGTTCGGCGGGCAGTGAGGCGCGGACGCGCGAACGGCCGGTGCTCCGGTCGCGCAAAGTGTGTGCGGCCGAGTTGCACCCCCCACCTCCGCACGAATCGCGCGGAGGTCCGCACGAATCGCGAGTAGCTCCGCACGAACTTGTGTCGGATGCACGGAATTGCGTCCGATCGTGCGGCCCGGCGGCCAAGTGGCGGTCGCCGGCATCGCGTTCGCGCCCAGACAAGCCCCGCGTCACCTTTGGGGACGCGCCGGTCGTTCGACCCGCGCGTCTGAATTCCGAGTGGGCGGAGCACGGGGCCGAAGGTCGGAAGGGGTGCCCGCGACGAAGCCCGTTAGCCTATCGTGGAAAATCGCGGAAAATAAGCACTTTTGGCCGGTTTCTCGCGCGGTTCGAGTTCACGCGATTAAACGAAAACCCCTCCGCCGCGTGCGGCGCTCTCTTGTCGGATAATATACTTGCGTTCAAATCTGGTCAAGGCTTGACGCGGTGAATTAAGTGAACGTATTGTCATATTAGGAGCCTGTGCCGCCACCGCGCCGCGGGTGTGGAAGGTGCGCGCTTGCGGAACCAAATAGGCGCGCGGTACTGTGAATGCGGGTTGCACTCTCTACGGGCGGTACGGTCGGCGGTGGTTCACGGCTTCGTACCGACCGCGGTGAACGAATCCACGGTGCGCCGGCTCATCGAATTCGGTCGGCACAAACTGACCGAAAGCGAGCGCCTGCAACCGGCCGTCGCGTGACGATACGGCGCGTTCAGAACAGGATGTGTTCGTCTGAAGTGGAGCCTTGGGCAGATAGCCGACGGCAGAAAATTGGAGGTGATCGGACGGATGAGCAACATCACAACCGAGTTTCATGCGGCGGTAACGTCGCACTTGGAGCGATTGACACCGGCACTCGTTCCGGTTCTGCGGCAACTCATTTCACAGCCGTACCCGCCGGAAGTAGTCCACATTCGCTTCGAGGTGTTTTGCGACGGGTTCACCGATGAGTTCCCCGTTCGCGCGTTCTTTATGGACGCCGAGAACGGCGAACATTTCGTGTACGTCAATGGGAAAGCCGAGTACCCGTCAGCCGTGGACTCGGGGCTTCTCAAGATTGAAGGAGTTTACCCAGCGAGCTTTGAAGAACCGTTTGAGGAGCGCGATCCCAATTTCGACTACATGACCGAAGCGGGCAAGGCGCTCGTGCCGTGGTTCGCGAAGTGTTGGCTCGCCGCGGGCGGTGCGACGTTCGCGCTGGGTGCGTCCATTGGCTTACACGACGGCTGGGACAGCTACGATCTCGTCAGAGGGGAATGGAGCGAAGAGCCGTCTTAACTCGCGCGCACCCGCGCGGCGCACTCCGCGATTCGCGCGACCGCTTCTTCCACTTCCTCCACGGTCTGCGTCGCGCTCAGGCTGAAGCGGAGCGCGCTTCGGAGCACGTCGTCGGGGACGCCCATTGCGCGGAGGACGGGGCTGGGCAGGAGGCTGCCGCTCGAACACGCGGAGCCGGTCGAGCACGAGACGCCCGCGAGGTCGAGCGCCATCAGCAGCAGGTCGGCGCGGCAGCCGAGGAAGGACACGTTGAGTGTGGTCGGGAGCGCGTCCGGTGCGCCGATCTCCGGGCCGTTCAGTACCACCGGGCCGCACGTTCGCTGAAGCCCCAACCACAAACGCTCGCGCAGAAGCTCCAGTTTCGCGCGCGTCGCGCCGAAGTCGCGCGAAGCAAGTTCGAGCGCGGTCGCCATGCCCACCGCGAGCGGCACCGGCTCCGTACCCGGGCGCAGGCCCTTCTGCTGGTGCCCGCCGAACGCGAGCGGTGACAGGGTCGCGCCGCGTTTCAGCACGAGCACGCCGATTCCCTTCGGGCCGCCGAACTTGTGCGCGCTCGCGGAGAGCGTGGTCGCCCCGAGGTCGCGGAAGCTCACCGGCACTTTGCCCACCGCTTGCACCGCGTCGCAGTGCAACCGCGACCCTTTCGGCAGCGCAGCCGCGATCTCGCGCACCGGTTGCAGCGCACCGGTTTCGTGGTTCGCCAGCATCACGCACGCGAACACCGGTTCCGAAGGCGCGCGCCACGCGATCACGCCGCGCGCGTCGGCGGGAAGCCATTCCACACGCGCCCCGCGGCGCTCGAGGTGCCGCAGCGGTTCCACCACGCACGGGTGTTCGATCTGCGACGCGACGTGAAGCAGACCTACCCCCCCGGCCCCCCTCCCTAAAGGGAAGGGGGAGAAAGAGGATTCCGAGCCGTGTGTGTGATTCGATTCTCCGAACTCTGATCCCCCCCCTCCCTTTAGGGAGGGGGGGCGAGGGGGGGTAGGTTGCCCCAGTACGGCGAGGTTGTTCGCCTCGGTCGCGCCGCTGGTGAACGTCACTTCGTCCGCGTGCGCCCCTAGTAGCGCCGCGACGCGCTCGCGTGCGTCTTCGAGCGCGCGGCGCGCGGCGCGCCCGGCGGCGTGCGCGCTCGCGGGGTTCCCCGATGGCGCGGCGCGCACCGCGTCCCACACTTCGGGCAGCACGGGCGTTGTGGCGTTGTGGTCGAGGTAGATCGCTCGCATGCGGGCTATTGTAAGTGTCGGCGCGCCGCGGCATAATCGGGTTCCCGCCTCCCTCCCGCCGGGTGCCGCATGTTTCACCTGCTCTCGCGCCGCGATTTGCTGAAAGCCGGTGGCGTCGCGGTCGGTTCCGCGCTCGGTGCCGGCGCGGTCGCGCGCGAAGCGAAGGCGAAGAGCGTCGTGTTCCTGTGGCTCGCGGGCGGCGTCACGCATCACGAATCGTTCGACCCGAAACCGGACGCGCCGCCGGAAGTGCGCGGCACCCTCGGCACGCTGCAAACCACGCTCCCCGGTGTGCGGTTCGCCGACGTGATGCCGCAGATGGCGCAGCAAACCGACAAGATCGCGCTCGTGCGCACCTTCGCCGCCGGCACCGACGACCACTTCCAAGCGCAGGCCCGCGCGCTGAGCGGGCGCATGGTGAACCTGCAACAGATCGACACCGAACCGAACATCGGGGCGGTGGTGTCGAAGCTGCGCGGCGGGCGCGCCGGGTTCCCCGGGTACGTCGCGGTGCCGGGCACCACGCGCCCGGGGCCGCCGCCGAAGAACATGTTCGTGAGCGGTTGGCTTCCGAAGCAGTACGGCCCGTTTCTGAGCGGTGGGAAAGCGAAGAACGAGGACTTCACCGCGGGCGTGAAGGAAGACGTGCCGGAAGAAGAGTTCGCCCGCCGCGCCGTGCTGCCCGGCGTTGGGCTTGATGCCGCGCGACTCACCGACCGGCGCGCGCTCCGCGAACGGCTCGACGGCGCGCTGAAGCACAGCGAACGCGCCGCGGTGAGCGCAGAGTTTCGCGGCGCGTTCGACATGCTGCTGTCGCCGAGCGTGCGCGCCGCGTTCGACCTGACGAACGAACCGCACAAGGTGCGCGAGAAGTACGGGCGCACGAAGATCGGCACGCGGTGCCTGCTCGCGCGCCGGCTGGTGGAAGCCGGCGCGCCGTTCGTGATGGTCGATTACGGCTACGACCCGGAGTACGGGAACCTCTGGGACCAGCACAACGCGCCCGGGCAGAACTTCCCGCACGTGTGCGAAATGGCAAAGCGCCCCTACCACCTCGCGGGCGTCGATCGCGCGTTCGCGGCGCTGTTGGACGACCTCGCCGTTCGCGGCCGGCTGAACGAAACGCTCGTCGTGTTCCTCACCGATTTCGGGCGCACGCCGAAGATCAACAAGGACGGCGGCCGCGACCACTGGGGTCGCAGTGGCAGCATCTTCTTCGCGGGCGGCGGCGTGCGCGGCGGTCAGGTGATCGGCGCGACAGACAAGCAGGGCGGCGACCCGGTTTCGCCCGCGCACACCCCGGCCGACACCGCGGCGACGATCTACGCGGCGCTGGGTATCGACGCGGCGACGGTTCTCACCGACCGCGAGGGCCGCGAGATCGGGCTGCTGCCGGTAGGAGCGCCGATTCGCGGCGTGCTGTGAGTTCCCTCCGTCTGGCAGGCGCACTACTGGTTCCAAGTCCGAAACGCTTCGTGGCGCGCTCGCCCGGCCCCGCGACGGCGGGGTAACGAATTGGTGGTGGAGCGAACTCGGACTCGCCCCCCGGGACGACCGCGAAACGGCGCTGGAGTGCTGGTCATGCTTCTGAACCGCCGCAACTTGCTCTCTCTGGGTGCGCTCGCCGCGCTGCACCAACTTTCGGGCGCGAAGCCGCACCACGCACCCAAAGCCAAACGCGCGATCCAAATTTCGCTCGTCGGCGGCCTCAGCCATATCGACAGCTTCGACTACAAGCCGGAGTTGGTGAAGCGGCACGGGCAGGCGCTCGGCGCGGGACCGAAACCGGACGTGTTCTTCGGCCAAGTCGGGCTGCTGCGCAAGCCGGACTGGGAGTTCAAGAAGCGCGGGCAGAGCGGGCTGTGGGTGTCGGAGCTGTTCCCGCACGTCGCGGGCGTCGCGGACGAACTCACGGTGATTCGGTCGATGGTCGCGGACAGCGCGAACCACACGCCGGCGCTGTTCGTGCAGAACAGCGGGTTCCAGTTCAACGGCTACCCGGCGCTCGGCTCGTGGCTCAGTTACGGGTTGGGCAGCGAGGCCGACGACCTGCCCGCGTTCGTGGTGCTGCCGGACGGCCGCGGCGACCCGAACGGCGCGGCGAGCAACTGGAACAGCGGGTTCCTGCCGGCGCAGCATCAGGGCGTGATCTTCCGCGGCGGCGACGCGCCCGTGCGCGACCTGTTCCCCGAAAAGCCCGTGCCGGCGAAGGAGGAAGCCGATTCGCGCGCCGCGCTGAACGCGCTGAACGCGCTGCACTTGGCGCAGCGCGGGGGCGAAGCGGACCTCGCGGCGCGCATGAACAGCTATGCGCTCGCCGCGAAGATGCAATTCGCGGTGCCGGCCGTCGCGGACCTGAGCAAAGAACCGGCGAAGCTGAAAACCGCGTACGGGTTGGACGACCCGAAGACCGCGGACTGCGGGCGGCGGTGCCTGCTCGCGCGGCGGCTCTTGGAGAAGGGCGTGCGGTTCGTGCAACTCTACAGCGGCGGCCCGATCGCCGGCGCGCCGCGCACCAGTTGGGACGCGCACGAGAACGTGAAGGAGAACCACACCGCGGAGGCCGCGCGCATCGACCAGCCCGTCGCGGCGCTGGTGCGCGACCTGAAGGACCGCGGGATGCTGAACGATACGCTGGTGCTGTTCACCACGGAGTTCGGGCGCACGCCGTTCGCGCAGAGCGCCGGGAACGTGGTGGGCACGGGCCGCGACCACAACAAGTACGGCTTCTCGTGCTGGCTCGCCGGCGCGGGGGTGAAGCCCGGCACCGCGTTCGGCGCGACGGACGACCTCGGCTGGAAGGCCGCGGAGCACCCGATGCCGTGGCACGACTTCCACGCGACCGTGCTGCACGTCCTCGGCATCGATCACGAGAAGTTGACGTACTACCACAACGGCATTCAGCGCCGCCTGACGAACGTTCACGGCGAGGTGGTGAAGGGCGTGCTGGCGTAACGTCACGAACCCGGCTTCTTGAACAGCCCCGGCAAGATGCGCACCTCTTGCGTGGCGGTGACGCTG
>JALHNS010000175.1 GCA_022843445.1 Gemmata sp. | reverse complement strand
GTGCTCGCGGCTCGGCGGCGCGGACGGCGGCGGAGCGGACGACAGGCGCGCCACCTCCGCGACGACCGCGTCCAGCCCGGCCCCTTCGATGAACTGCATGGCGTAGTACGGGGTGCCGTCGGCCTCGCCGAACCCGAACACCGGCACGATGTTCGTGTGGTGCAACCGTGCCGCGCTCTTGGCCTCGCGCTCGAACCGGCGGCGCTGGTTGGCGTCGCGCAGCATCCGCTGGGTGAGCAGTTTGAGCGCGACGCGGCGACCGAGGTTGACGTCTTCGGCCTCGTACACGACGCCCATCCCGCCGCGCCCGATCTCGCGGACGATGCGGAAGTCGCCGAGCCGCTCGGCGGGCGGGGCAAACGCGGGCCGGAGGCTCTCGCTCGGCGGTTGCGAGTCGGGCACGGGCAAGCCCTCGAAGGAGCGCGAGCGGTTGGAGCACCACTCTGATAAGTGCGCTCGCGCCTGATTCGTCTCACGGTCCGGCGCGTCAGTTCCGCGGGGCCTCCCAAACGCGAACGGTCTGGTCACCTCCGGCGGTAACGATGGCGTCCTCGGTCGCGGTAAACGCGGCGCTCTAAACGGTCCCGCCCGGGTGGCGCATGGCGAGGAGTTCCAACCCGCTCGCCACGTCCCACAGGCGGGCCGTGCCGTCCATCGAAGCCGTCAGCAACCGTCGCCCGTCGTTGGTAACGGCCATCGCGGTGATGCGCCCCGTGTGACCGCGGAACGTCGGGCCGAGTGGCGCGCCGGTGGCCGCGTCGAACGCGCGGACCGCGATCTCCTCGTCGTCGGTCGCGGCGAACAGCGTCTTTCCGTCGGGACCGAACAGCGGGCGCGAGAACTTGCGCCGTGGCTTCTGCCCCGCGGGCGGGTTGTCGGCCAAGCGGTACAGCTCGCGCCCGGTCTCGGCGTCGTACGTCACCACCGACGAGCCGTTGTCCGCGCCGTGGATCTCGGATTCCACCGCCACCACTTTGCCGTCCGGTCGGTACGCCACGGTCCAGTTCATCCACCCCGGCGTCTTGATCGTGCGCGCCACGGTTCCGGTGGCGACGTCCGTCAGTTTCAGCGTCTGGTCCCACCCGCAGGTCGCCATCTGTTTGCCGTCCGGTCGAAACCGCACGTCGCAGACCCCGTTGTTTGCCAAGTGCAGTTTGAACTCCTTGACGGGCACGGGCGGTTGCCCGGCGGCCAGCGCGCGGGCGTCCCACAGGCGCACCACACCGTCGCGCCCGTCGGTCGCGACGGTGTCGGTGTTCGGGACGAACCGAACGTGGTTCACGCCGCTGGCGTGCGCGGTGAACACCGCGCGCTCGCGCCCGGAGGCGCGGTCCACGACCCGAACGACGCCCGGCGCGCGGCCGTTGTACTCGGCCGCAACCAGTACCGCCCCGTCGGGGCTAACGGCCGCACCCATCATCGCCCGCTCCGCGCGGACCACCGTCCGACTGTCGGCCGCGTTGTCGAGGTTCCAGATTCGGATCGAGCGGTCGCGGCCGGCGGACGCGACCGTCTTCCCGTCCGAACTGACCGCGACCGCGCTCAAATCGTTGGCGTGGCCGCGCAGCGCGGCGAGCTCCGCGCCCGTTGCCGAATCGAACACGCGCACTACCGCGTCGGCGCACACCGCGACCAGCCGCGCGCCGTCCGGGGTGTACGCGACGGCGGCCGCATGCGCGCGCGATTGCCACACGATCCGCGGTGGGTCGCGCGTGAGATCCCACGCCCACAGGATCTGGTTCGATGCGACCGCTTGCTTGCCGTCCGGTCGCAGGGCCAAGTTCCACGCGCCGCGGGGTTCGAAGCCCGCATCCGCGCGCGCCACCGCGAGTGCCTTGCCGGTCGCCACGTCCCAAAGGCGCACGGTGCGATCGTCGTAGGTCGTCGTGGCGGCGCGGGTCCCGTCCGGGGTGATCCCGGTGCCGGTTACGTAGGTCGTGTGCCCGACCCATGCCGGGCGCTCCTCCCACGTCTTGCCGTCCCAAATGCGCACCGGGCCACCGTACGTGCCGGCTACCACGTACTTGCCCGCGGTATCCGTCGCGAGAGATTGCAGGCGCGCCTTAACGGCCAGCGCCTTGTCGAACTTCTGGGCCCGTAAGTTCCAAAACTGGAGCACCGATTCGGTCTCGCCGACCTCCGCAATGAGCAAGTGCTCGCCGTCGGCCGTGAACAACGTCGGGCCGAGGACCGCGCCCTTCGGCGGCTCGAAGGTCCGAAGTGGCGGCCCACCGCCGGTGGCGTACAGGTGGACGGGTTCGCCGCCCCCACCGGCGACGATCAGATCGCCCCGCGGGTGAAACTGGAGCCGCTTGATCCACGGAAGGTCGCACCGAATGGCCCGTGAGGTGCGGTTGGCGAGTCGGTTCCAGTAGTACCACTCGAATCCGCGCCGGTCCGGTTCGTCGGGCCGCGGCGCGTGGGCCGCGACCAGTTCGCGCACCACCGCTGGGTTGCCGCCGTCCCAGTTCAGTTTGGCCCGGTGCATGTCCGACAGGTACAACCGGTCGGCCAACTGGTTCTTGACCGCCCGGACCACGTCGCGCTCGGCGCGCAGGTCGTCGGCGGCTCGCTCGGCCGCGACTGCGTTCTTTTGTGCGGTCTTCTCGTTCTGTTCGGCCCGGCCCTTCTGGAAGGTGGCGTCGGCCTCTTGCTCCTTCGCGACCGCGCGGCCCCACAGCGCGCCGACCAACCCCACGACCAACCCGCACAGCGCCGCGGCGCCCATGCCGGACAGCACCGGGTTCCGACGGCACGCGCGCCACCCGTGCTCGAGCGCGCTCACCGGGCGGGCCGCGATCGGCCGGTCGTCCAAGAACCGCTGCAGGTCTTCGGCCAGCGCCGCGGCCGTTTGGTACCGGCGGGCGGGATCGCGCTGGATCGCCTTGTGGACGATGGTGGCGAGGTCGCGGGGCACGTGCGGCGCGACCTTGCGGAGCGGCGGCGGCGCGCTCTCACACACGAGTTTCAGGAGTTTGCGCCGGTCCGATTCGTCGAACGCCGGCCGCAGGGCTAGTAGCTCGTAGAGCGTCAGCCCCAGTGCGTACACGTCGCCGCGGGCGTCGAACGCACCCTCGAACGCCTCGGGCGGCATGTACCGCAGTGTGCCGAGCACGTCGCCGGCGCGCGTCAGTTCGGGCAGCCCTTCGGCCTTCGCCAGCCCGAAGTCCGTCACCCACGTGTTGCCGTAGGCGTCCAGCAGCAGGTTCGACGGCTTGATGTCGCGGTGCAGCACGCCCTGCGCGTGGGCGTGGTCCAGCGCCTGCGCCACCTGCACGCCGATGCGGGCGATCCCGTGCATCAGCGTGTCCCGCGAGGGCCGCGCCCGGTGCGCGGGCGCCACACCGGACTGTGCGACGCGCGACAGCACGCCGGTGTCGGCACGGGCCACCGTTTCGGCACCGGGCTTCGGGAGCGGTCCCGGCCGCTGGAGCGGTTCGCACGCGGGCGCGAAGGTGCCGGTCGCGTCGGCCGCCTCGGGCGACGCGAAGTCGCCGGTGACGAGCGACCGGGCGAGGTTTGCCGCGCGCGTGACGGTCGAGTCGCCGTACGCGGCGTGCGCGCCGGCCGCCTGCCCCTTCAGTTCGTCGATGACCGCGTCGAGCCCTTGCCCGCGGATGAACTGCATGGCGTAGTACGGGGTGCCGTCGGCCTCGCCGAACCCGAACACCGGCACGATGTTCGTGTGGTGCAACTTGGCCGCGGTCTTGGCCTCGCGCAGGAACCGCTCGCGCTCGCGCCCGGTCGCGGTCAGTTGGGCGGGCAGCAGTTTGAGCGCGACGAACCGCCCCAAGCTCATCTGCTCGGCTTCGTACACGACGCCCATGCCGCCGCGCCCGACCTCGCGCACGATGCGGAAGTCGCCCACCTGCCGGGTCGGTAGCGGCGCGCCCGCGGTGGGCGGGAGTCTTCGATGGCGACGTTCTCCAGCAGCGCCACCGCCGGGAACACCTGCCGGATCTCCTCGGCCAGTTCCGGGTACTTCTCGGCGTACTCGCGCACCGGGGGTTTGTCCCCGCGGCGGTGCCGATCGAGGAACTCGTCGGCCAGTGCGGCCACCCGCTCGGACGGTGTCGAATCGGCCACGGGCGCAACCTCGGTGTGAGCGCTTACAGCGCGGGAAACCCGGGATACCGTTCCAGCAACTCGCGGAGCCGCTTGACCGCCTTCACGTACCGGTGCCCGGCTCCGGCCTTCGACAGCCCCAGCACCGCGGCCATCTCCGCGGTGCTCAGTTGCTCGAAGTGTTTGAGCGCGAGCACCTCGCGGTCGGTCGGGTCCAGTTCGGCCAGCGCCGCCTGCACGTGGAGCCGCAGTTCGGCCCGCTGCACCGCTTGGGACGGCGACGTCAGCGCGCCCATCAGTTGCGCTGCGAGCGACGCGGAGTCCGCTTCGGGCAGCCCGCCGCGGTGCAGCGTGATCTCGCGGTCCGCGTCGCGGGCCTGAGTGCCGAGGTGCCGGCGGTGCACCTCGGTCAGCTTCAGGCCGGTCAAGTGTCGCACCCAGAGGAACGGCGGTAAAATCGGGTCGGCGACGTACTCCGGCAACTTCCGGTGCACCTCGAGGAACGCCTCTTGGAGCACGTCGGCTTCGTCCAGCCGCCCTTGCAGCCGCCGGTTCAGTCGCAACTGCACCATGCGCTTGAGTCGCCCCTCGAACCGGCGCACCAACTCGTGCCACGCGCCCGCGTCCCCGCTCGCCGCCCGCTCGATCAGTTCGCGCTCGGCTGCTTCGTCGCCCATGCGGTGCCTCCACACTGCTACGTGCGGTCCCGGGCCGATCGTCTCACGAAATCGCGCGCCGCGGAGCGTCCCGCTCCGCCGGCCCATCGTACCGCTCGGCCGCACCGTCACGGAACACCGAATCCGACTCCGGTTCGCACGCAAACGAACGGCGGGGCCGCGCGCCTACCGCGCGGCCGCCCCGTTCGAGCCCCACGTTGCCACACGTTACGGCCCGGCCCGAACGCGCCCCCGATCCCGATCGGGTGTCTCGGGAACCCGGCGAGGGGCTCGCCCGTGAAGTCTTGGATCGCCGTCCGTTGCCCCTCGGTCAGTTCCTTGAGGTGCGTGCCTCGAGCCGCTCGCTCGGTTCGGAACGCACGTCGAACTGCGGCACGTCGTGTCGGCGCGTGCGGTTCGGGCCCGAATCGATTCGCCACGAACTTCGTGTCGCTTTTCGCCACCCCGCGTTCGCGCGGTGTACGTAATGGGTAGGGCGTTCATCGCGCCCGCCCGACGTTCTCGTTCCGCCGGTCCGCCGAGCGCGTGGCGCAGGGCACCGGGGTTCACCCGCACGAGGTGCCCCGTGGTCCCGCACACACTTCACGCCATTCGCACTCTGCCCGCTGCTCGTCTCACGCCCGCTGAGCGCCGCGCCCGACTCGCCGAACTGCTCGCTAACGGGCTCGTCCGGCTCGCGTCCGCACTCCTCCCCGCTCCCGCAGAACCCGCACCAACGCCCCCGACTCACGCGTCGCAGAAGTTCGTAGATTCCGCTGCGAACGACGTTGCTGTGCGGCCCGAAACGGGCGTCACTGTGACCACCGGTTAACGCACCGGAGACGCAGAGACGGCGAGAGTCGAGACACCACACAGCGGGAGGAGCGATGGACGTCGGGAAGGAACTGGCCGCCCTGAAGCGTATGGGCGTGGCGGCCTTGCGGGACAAGTACGCGAGGTGTTCGGTGAGGCCACCCGCTCGGGTAACCGCGCGTGGCTCCTGAAGCGGGTCGCGTGGCGGGTGCAAGCGCTCCCGCACGGCGACCTCACCGAGCGCGCCAAGGCCCGTGCGGCGGAACTGGCCCGCGACGCGGACCTGCGTGTCATCGCCCCGCGCACGCCGAGCACACCCGCGGCGAGCAAGCCGGCACCCGCGCCGGTGGCAACGGGCCGCATCGACACCGCGGCGCACGACCTCGACCCGCGTTTGCCGCCGCCGGGTTCGGTGCTCACCCGCCCGTACAAGGGCGCGGAGGTGCGGGTCACGGTGCTGCTCGACGGGTTCGAGTACGAGGGCGCGCACTACGGCTCGCTGTCGGCGGTCGCCAAGGCGGTCACCGGCTCGCACACCAACGGGTTCCTGTTCTTCGGTCTCACACGCGGGGGACACAAGTGAAACGCAGCACCACCAATAGCACCAACACACAGATCGGCCCACGGGCGGCGGTCAAACTGGTTCGCTGCGCGATCTACACGCGCAAGTCGACCAAGGACGGGTTGGAGCAGGAGTTCAACTCACTGGACGCGCAGCGCGAGGCGTTCGTGTGGTCGCAAGCCGGCGAGGGCTGGGTGCCGGTGCCCGACCGCTGCGACGACGGCGGCTTCACCGGCGGCAACATGGACCGGCCAGCGCGCAAGCGGCTCATGGCGGACATCGAGCCCGGGAAGATCGACTGCGTGGTGGTCTACAAGGTGGACCGGCTCAGCCGCTCGCTACTCGACTTCGCCCAGATGATGCAGACGTTCGACAAGTACAAGGTCTCCTTCGTAAGTGTTACGCAGCAGTTCTACACCGCGATCTCGATGGGCCGGCTGGTGCTGAACGTGCTGCTGTCGTTCGCGCAGTTCGAGCGCGAGATCATCTCGGAGCGCACCCGCGACAGGATCGCCGCCACGCGGCGCAAGGGGAAGTGGGCGGGCGGCTGGCCGATCCTCGGTTACGACGTGGACCCGCAGGGGTACAAGCTCAACGTCAACGGGGCCGAGGCCGAACGGGTACGACCGATCTTCAACCTCTACCTCGAACACGAGTCGCTTCAACCGGTGGTCGAACTGAGTCATCCCCAGTTTTCGACGGACAGGAGTGTGGTCCGAACGACTTGGCCGATCAGTTGTTCTGGCGGTTTGTGAATACGTTCCCACATGCGCCGACCGATGGTGACGTCGCTGCACTCGTTCGGGTCGTTGCTACCGCACCACGCGCCCGGGCGGAAGCGCTCGCGCGCCAGGCGCCCAAGCCCGGTCAACAGGATCAGCGCCAGAGCCACGATCAGGAGCAACCGGTCCAGACGAGCCGCCGTGCGCGCCGGCGCGCGACCCAACCCCAAGCCGTAGCGACCGTTCTTCGCGTCGCGGAACAGTTCCTCCACCGCCATGCGCCGCGCGTACAGGTCCGTCAGCCGCGCGGCCGTACCCGGCAGGTTGGTCATCAGGTACCACGGCTCGTCCCGTTTCTTGGGCAACCCGTGCGCCCAGCGGATCACGACGTTCAGCCGCACCGCGCCGTCGCTGCGGTACTCGGCGTCGGTGAGCCCCACCCCCGCGCCCTTGCGCGCCGGGTACGCGCGGAGCACGCCCGTGTACCGCCGGTGCGCCACGGTCACGTCCGGCTTTATGCGGATCAGGTACCGCACGCCCAGATCGGCATACGTCTGCGCCAGTTTGGTGCGCCCGAACCCGCGGTCGGCCAACAGGATCATCGGCACCCGCGCCGGGATCCGGCTCACCAGCAACCGGAGCAACCCCTCATCGAGCGCGTTCGGGCTGCGGCGCAACCGCCCGGTGGTGTAGGTGGCCCAGAGCAACGGGACCGCGCGGCCGCGCGAGACGGCCGCGGCCATGAGGGTGTGGAACGCGCGGATGTCGGTCCAGTCGAGCGCCACCAGCTGGGGACTTGCGGCGCTGATGGGTGAGGCGGCGGATCACCGGGGTCATGACGGTGTCGACGTGGACGTGGTCGTTGTCGCAGAACCGCAACGCGCGCGTGATCTCGTGCGTGTCGTGGGCGGTGCCGCGCGGGCACTGGCCGAGTGCGGTGAGTGTGCCGCGCCCGAAGTGGGTAGCGGCTTCGACGAGGTGGGCGAGGGTGAGGGCTTGGCTGAGGCGTAGCGCGTGAGCGACTGTAAGAACCCAGCCGATGCCTGCGTCCGACGACATGGCGGTTCCTCCGCGATAGGCGACAGAGCTGTGCGGCAACGACTCTTCTAGCCCGAGCACAGTGCGGATGGAACCGCCATCTCGTTTCACACACACCAAAACTGGGGTGGACTCAGGTCAGGTTCACCAACGGCCCGAACCTATGGGGCGTGGCGGAAGCGGACGACTTCGACGTGCTCGAAGTGAGGCCGCAGCCGCTTCATCAGTCCGAGGAAAGGGTCGTCGATCGCTTGAGGGGCGAGTCGCGGCCCGCGAAGGGCGGCACCAAAGCCGGGAAGAGTGTAGCGGGCGACCGTCGCGCCCGGCTCAAAAGCCAGCCAGTAGAACTCGTCTGTGCGCGCGCCCGGCTCCGCATCAACGCGGCCCAACAGCTTGCGAATGTCCGCGCCCGGCGGCAGCGGGGTCGAGCGCGCCATCAGTACGACCGTCTCCAGTCCAAGAATGTCGTCTAACGGCCACGCGGACTCCGCGTCCGCCGGGCTGAACAGCTCGCGCGCCGGCGCGCCGGCCGGTGGCGGGAGCGGGCACACCTGCACCGCGAGCACCGCTGCCACCTCGCCCACGCCGCCGAACGGCACCGGATTGGGCAGCGCGCGGTCGCCGCGTATGCGATCCCACGGGTGGAGCAGCACCACTTCGGCGTCCGGGGTCAGCCACGCGAGGTAGGCGTAAACGGGGCGGTTGAACCGGGCGCGGAACTGCACACGCTCGTCGGTCCGCAGCGGCCGGGCGGAGGCGTCCTGGATCGGTAGCCCGCGCTTCGGACCGTCACGCGCCGCGCTCCACACCAGCACCGAGAACTCGGCCTCCAGCGGCGGTTCGGCGGGTGCGGCGGTGCCGCCAGCTGGCGCGGGAGCGCCAACGTGGGTACCGAGGGAAACCGGCGGTGGCAGTTCCGTTGGGGACGGCCGGTTTCGCACTGCGGCCCAGGTGCCGACGACGAACAGCCCGACCGCGATCGACACCATCACCACCCGGCGGTACATCCGCCGCCCGCCTTGGGCCGGCGCTCCGTGCCCGAAGCCGTCCAAGTCGGCCGCCAGCGCGCCGGCGTGCGGGTAGCGGTCGGCCGGGCGGCGGGCCATCGCCCGCTCGACCACGCCGACCAGCTGCGGGTCGAGTTCCGGGCGGAGCTCGCGCAGCGCGGGCGGAACGTCCTGCTGGACCTTCGCCAGCACCGACAGCGTCGCTCCTCGAAACGGCGGGTGGCCGGCGAGTAGGTGGTACAGCACCGCGCCGAGGCCGTACACGTCGGTCGCCGGGCCGACCTCGGCCGTCCGCCCGGCCGCCTGCTCGGGGGCCATGTACGCCGGCGTGCCCATGACCGCCCCGTCGGTCGTGACGTGCTCGTCGTCCGAAACACGGGCCAGCCCGAAGTCGGTCAGGATTGGGTTGCCGGCACGGTCGATCAGGACGTTTGCGGGCTTCAGGTCGCGGTGGATGATGCCGGCCGCGTGGACGACTGCCATCCCCTCGGCCACCGCCCGCACCAGCCGCACCGCCTCGGCCGGCGACAACCCGGCCGGGTCGCGGGCCAGTCGGTCGGCCAGAGACTCGCCGTCCACGAACGCCATCACCACGAACGGCCGCCCGTCGGCCTCGCCCACGTCGTGAATCGGGCAGACGTTGGGGTGGCGAATGGCGGCCGCGGCGCGGGCCTCGCGCAGGAACCGCTGGCGGCGCGCCTCCGCCTGCGTGCCACTTCCGGCGAGCAGCGGCAGCTTGATCGCGACCGTCCGGTTCAGTTCCGGGTCGTGGGCCTTGAGCACGACGCCCATCCCGCCCTCGCCCAGCACGCCCAGCACGCGGTACCGGCCGACGGCGGCGGGAACGCCCGGCACGCCGGAGAACGTGCGGGTCGCGTCCGGGACCGGCGGCTGATCGGTGGTCCGCGTCGGGTCGGAAACCGGGAGTGGCTCGGGCATGGGTCAGTTCCCCGACTTCGGTTTCGGCTTTTCCCCGCCGTCCCACTCGGTCTTGTTGCCGGCCGGCTTCGGGCCCGCGCCGCCGGGCAGCGGGCGGGGGCCGTCCGGGTTCGCCGGCGGAGTCGGGGTGGAACTGCCGCACCCGACCGCGGTCGACAAAAGCACACACAGGAGGACGCGGGTCATGGCTGGCCTTTGGAGGGCGGTTTGCGAAGCTCCTTGAGTGCGGGCGACTCCCACTCACCAAGGTTGCGCGCGGGGGCGAACGGACGAGGCGCCTCGCCGGGCGCGGCCGGGGTCTTGGCGACCGGCGGCACCGCCTGCGGCTCGCCGCACCCCGCGGCCGCGAATCCGACCAGAAGGATCAAACGGCTCACGTCGCGGCCTCCTCAATCCGGTTGCGTTACCTGACCGTCCGCGATCCCGCCGAGCGCCAGCAGGGTCGTGAACCCGGCCCCGTTGAACCGGGCGATGTTCACCAGCGCCCGCACCGAACCATCGGCGTGGGCGAACTGGATCAGGTTGGTGTGCATACTGGAGAACTGCGGCTCCCAGTCGTTCGTCGGCAGAAAGGCGGCGCGGCCATCGGCCAACCCCTCGGTCGTGTAGTACGCGGCGCTGCCGACCGACGCGACGCCAGTCATCGGGCCGGGCGCGCTGGAGAACAGCACCATCCCTCCCACCGTCTCCCCGAAGAAGAGCGTGTTGCTCGTTCCGTCGGTGATGTCGGTGAGCCGGCGCCCGACGCGGTAGTTGAACGCGCCGCGATAGCGGCCGTTCTCGTAGGCGTAATCGCCGGCGACCGCGGCGTAGTTGCTGAGCGTGATGATCTGATTGCCCGGCGCGCCGCTGAACAGGTTCAGGTCCGGGGCGAGGGCGCTGTTGTAGTCGGTGCCGGCGGTGCCGCGGGTGATAGTGATGAGCGGCACCTCGTAGCGGTCCGGCGCGGACGGGCACCGCAGCGCCTTCAGTTCGCCCTCCGCGCCGTACCGCGCCGGCGGGCGGGGCACGGCCGGCGCGGTCCACGGCGGCCCGGCGAGCGGCGGGCGGTTCGCCGGGTTCACCCACCACAGCGCGAACCGGTCGTCGAACGAGAAGCCGCGGAAGTACGCCTCCTGTTCGAGGTGCGGGAGCAGGTACACCAGCGGGCCGACCATCTGCGCGTTGGCCCCGGCGGGCAGCCGCCCGTGCGCCGACTCGAACGAGTGGGCGGCCAGTGCGACCTGTTTGAGGTTGTTCGCGCACTTCATGCGGGCCGCCGCCTCCCGCACCTTCTGCACGGCCGGCAACAACAGCCCGATGAGCACCGCGATGATGGCGATCACGACGAGCAGTTCGATGAGCGTGAACGCGCGGCGGCGGGCGGGGGCGGTCATGGTCACTCCGAGTCGTGTTACTGATCGGTACCGCTGAGTACGAAGGCGGCCCAGAGCGCGGGACTGGTGCCCGCCGGCGCGGCCGACGCGGGCGGCTCCACGCCCACGGGCACCAGCCGCGGCCCGCGGCCCGCGCCGAACACGGCCGGCCGCTTCATCACGGTGAGCTGCGCTTGCCGCAGCGCCTTGAGCCGCGGCAACTTCTTGTCCCACAGGTTACGGTAGAACTCCTGCATCAACAGCGAGGTGGCCTCGTCGTCGACCTTCCACAAGCTCGTGACCACTGCGGTCGATCCGGCGTTCAGGAACGCCCGCTGTAGGCCGAGCGGCCCCTCGTTGCCGGCCACGTGCCCCAGCCCCGTCTCGCACGCCGACAGCACCACCAACTCGGTCCCGCGGAGGTCCAGTGTGCCGACCTCCTCGGCGGTCAGCACGGTCGCCCCGCGCTCCCGCGGCGTGGTTGCCGCGTTCACCCCGCTGAGCACCAGCCCGGACAGCAGTTGCTGGTTGCGGCTGAACGCCTGCAGTTCGAGCGGAGAGAGGGTCGGGCCGTTCTCCGTGCCGTCGTCGGGGGAATCGAGGAGCGACCGTGCGGCCTCGTCGCCGGAAAAGTACCCGTGCCCGGCGAAGTGGAACACCCGCGGTCGCTTGGCGAGGGCCGCCAGCAGCCGGTCCTTTTGAACCTCGTCGTCCAGCAGTTCGACCGAATCATCGGGGCCGGGGCGGTGTTTGGTGAAGAGTTCCACCGCGCGGAGACTCTCGGCCTTGCTCCCGGGTAGGTCGTCCCACTCGCCAGCCCCGAGCAACCCGCCGCGGCTGGCGACCGCCGCGCCGGATCGGCCGCCGTAGCGGATTCCGCCGACGCTCAGAAACCCGCGGGGCGGTTGTCCCGCCGTCCGGCGGACGCGGTCCACCAGCCAGCGACCGGACGGCAGGTAGCCGATGGTGTGGTCGTGAATCAGGTACTCGCCCGGGTTGCGCCCCGGCAGCGCGGCGAACGGTAGGAAGCACAGCGGCCCTTCGGGGGCGATCAGTATGGTCGGCACCGTACCGACGTGCGGCGCGAGCGGCTTCCAGACAAGCCGGGCGACCTCTGCGGCAGCGGTCGCGGTGTCGGCGGGCGTCCCAAGCTGCGCGTCGGCCACGCACTTCCGCCACCGGTCCACGGCGGCGCGGACCGGTGCGACCGGGCCGAGCGGGACCAACACCGGCGGCCGGTCACGGGCGACGACGAACGCGCCGAGCCGCGGCTCGCGGACCATCGGGTAGTGGCCCGGCGGCGGGGCCCGGTAGTGCAGGTACTGGATGAAGTCGATTAGCACCGCCTCGGGTGGGAGCGCGGTCTTCACGTCGGCGGCGGTAATGGCGGCTAGGTCGCGGCCGGTCGAGTGTGGGCGACATGCCTCGGCTACGTCCGCTTCTAGGTCTTCCTTCGCGTCGGTCTTGCGGGCCAGTTCGTCCAGCCACGCGGTACGGGCTGGCCCGGTCTTGGGGTCGGCGAGCAGGTGCGACACGAGATCGATGCGCGCGGCGCGGACGGCCGCTAACTTCGGCTGGAGCTCCGGGTGGTCGAACGCCAACCGGTCCTCGGCCTGCCGCGCGCCGACCAGCCCGCGGAACCGCAGCGTGCGCACGAACAGGTCTTCGGCCTCGGCCGACTCGCCGACTCGTCCCGTTTCGGTTGCGACCGTCAACGCGCACGAGAGCGTAAGATAATACTGGATCACGAACGCGAGTCGGCTCCGCTCGGCCTGACCGGCCAGTTGGTCTGACAAGCGGGTGACCGCGTCAAACCCGGTGCGGATGTCGTCGATGGCGTTCTCGTACCGACCGTATCGGATCAGAGACGCGTACTGGACACTGGCGGCCCGGCAAAGGAGTTCCGGGTGGTCGTCGCCGAACCGCTTTTTGACGAGGGCTATGCAGGCCGCCCCGTGGTGGATGGCCGCGTCCGGGTCGTTCTGAGCGATCGCCAGCCGCACACGCGCGTGCAGCAGGTCCCTGTAGTAGGGGTGCAACTGCTCGTCTCGGCCGGCCTGCTGGGCCCGCACCGCGTCGGTCGCGCGGGCCACCAGTTGCTCTGTGTGGCTCACGGGTTTCATCCGATAGCCAGCCCAGTAATGAAACTCGGCCTCGAACGCCAGTTCCCGAACGTAATCGGGTAGCAACTTGCCCGCCGGAATCCGTTCGAGCATCTCGCGTGCTCGTGTGTAGAGTCGGAAGGCGCGGGGGTAGTCCTTGTTCGAGCCCGTCTGGTTCTGCGATTCATACATTAGGGCGAGTAGTAGCAGGGCGCGGGCCTGCTCGGGGTGCTCGCCGCACCCCACCTCGTCCCGTGCCGCCACGGCCGCTTCGAGAAGGGGTCGTCCGCGAAGCATGTCACGCTCGTACTCCCCGCACAGATAACCGAACGGCACCGCGTAGCGGGCGTAGACCAAGTGCCGTCGGCCGTGGGCGCGCTCGGCAATCGTCAGCGCCCGGCGGTGGTACAGTCTGGCCTGCGTGTACTGCCCGCGCTCCGCGTGCGCCGAGCCGAGCCAGCTCAGCGCCTCCGCGACCCGCGGGTGATTTGGTCCGTACACTCGTTCCAAGTTCGTTGTCGCCGCAGCGAGCAACCGGACCGCGCGGGGATTGTCCATCTGGTCGAGCGCTAGAACGCCGAGGTCTATGCCACTTTCGGAACAGTCGGGGTGCTCGGGGCCGAGGATCTGCTCACGAATCTGAAGCGCCCGCAGGCAGATGTCGCTGGCGTCGGGGATCCACCACGCGGCGTACATCCGGCCGAGCTGCCGCAGCGCCGACGCGTACTCCGGCGACCGCTCGCCACGGGCCGCCTTGAACACCTGCTGCGCCTCCTTGAGGTGCCGCTCGGCCGGGCCGAACTCGCCGCGGTCCTCTTCCAAGCTCGCCACCGCACACAGGCACGCGGCGCGGAGCGGGTGGTCGGGGCCGTGCGTTTGCTCCAATTCCGCGAGGGCTTGAGCGAGGTGCCCGGCGGCCTGCGGGTAGGTGTCGCCGTGCTCGCGCGCGAGCGAGCCGAGCGCGAACAGCACCTCGCTGCGGGCGCGGCCGACCGGGCCGGCCGCGAGCGCCC
>JALHNS010000174.1 GCA_022843445.1 Gemmata sp. | reverse complement strand
CCCGTGTGGAGCGCGACGGGCCGTTTCGCGCGCCCCCGCGCGCGCGCCGCAACTGCCTGCGATACCTGAAATTTGCGGCGAAATCATGTCACGCAAATTTCGCGGCGGCACTTCGATACTCCCACCAGCGGGCGGGCAGTCCGACTCGCACCGAACACCATCTGGGAGTTACTCGCCATGTCCCTGTCGATCGTGAACAACAGCGCCTCGCTGAACGCGCAACAGTCGCTGGGCCGCACCAGCGGCGCGCTGAACAAGTCGCTGGAGCGGCTGTCCAGCGGGCTGAAAGTGAACCGCGGTGCGGACGGCCCCGCGGCCCTCGTGATTAGCGAGCAGCAGCGGGCGCAAATCGCCGGCCTGCGCACCGCCATCGACAACACGAACAAGGCGGTCTCGGTGGTCCAGACGGGCGAAGGGGCGCTGAACGAGGTGAACAGCCTCTTGACCAAGATCCGCGGCTTGGCCCTCGACTCCGCCAACGCCGGCGTCAACGACTCGAACGCGCTGGCCGCGAACCAAGCCGAGATCACGAACGCCCTCCAGAGCATCGACCGCATCGCGAACAACACGCAGTTCGGCACAAAGAAGCTGCTGGACGGCTCGGCCGGGTTCAACGCGATCAGCAGCAACACCGCCGTCAGCGGGCTGAACTCGACAGCGTCCACCGCGGTGGGCACGTTCACCGTCGACATCACGCAGGCCGCCCAGAAGGGCCAAGTTAGCGTCGCCGCCGGGGGGAACGACCTGACCGCCCTGAACAACGTGAACAACTTAGGGGCGGACGAGACGCTGACGTTCAACGGTACCGTCAACGTGTCGCTCAAGGCCGGTAGCACGAACACCCAAGTGCGGGACGCGATCAACGCCCAGACCGCCCAGACCGGGGTGGTCGCCTCGATCGACTCCGTAGCGGGCAACTTGGTGCTGACCGCCAAGAACTTCGGCCAGAACTTCACCGTCGTGTCGGACCGGGTCGGTGCCGCCGCCGGTGCGACCGGGATCGACATCACCACGTCTAACACCGCCGCCGTCCCCGCCGGCCTCGTCAGCCTCCGAGGCCAGAACCTGACCGCGACCATCACCAACCCCGACGCCTCGACGACGAACGTCACCGGGCAGGGGAACGTGGTGTCGATCAGCGCCGGCCAAGGCAACGGCCTGAGCTTCACGGTCAACGCCAGCCCGTCGAACGCGGCCGTCAGCGACGCGGCCGCCGACGGTGCCCTGATCACCACGCAGGACGGCAAGCTGACCTTCCAGATCGGGGCGAACGCCGGCCAGACGGCCGACTTGGCCATCGCCAAGACCACGACCGACGCGCTCGGGCTGAACCAAGCGAACAACCAGTTCTCCAGCCTGAAGCAGATCGACATCACCACCACCAAGGGCGCGCAGGACGCGCTGGCGGTGATCGACAAGTCGATCTCCGACATCTCCAACCTCCGCGGCACGCTGGGCGCGTTCCAAGCGAACACCTTGGAATCGACGGCCCGCACCCTGCGGACCTCGCTGGAGAACACGACGGCGGCCGAGTCGGTGATCCGCGACACCGACTTCGCGTCGGAAATCGCCAACTTCACCCGGCTCCAAACCCAGCAGCAGGCCGGCAGCACGGTGCTCGGCAACGCCAACCAGACCACGCAGCTCGTGGCCCAGTTGCTGCGGGGCTAAGTCACGGCTCGAACCGCGGCGCGCGAGGGGTTTCGGCCCCCCGCGCGCCGCGGTGCGCGCGGGCCACGCAAATCCGCGAACGGCCGCACGATATTGGCCGTAGCGGGCGGCGGGCGGCCCGCCCCTTTTGCTCTTCCGGGTGCTCCCATGTCTGCCGTTCGTGCGACCAACACCAACGGACTGAACTTCGGCGGCCTCGCCACCGGTATCGACACGACCAAACTGGTGGAAGGGCTGACCAAGATCAACCAGCGCCGCATCGACGCGCTGAACCAGCAGAAGGCCGGCATCGTCACCAAGCAGACCGCGTTCGCGAAGCTCCAAGGCAAACTGTTCGACCTGCAGTTCAAGACCAACGCGCTGGCCCGCTCCGCCGGCGGCGCGTTCGACGGGCGCAAGGCCACGGTGTCCGACGAAACGGCCATCGGCGTCGCGGCCGGCACCGCCGCGCAACCCGGCACGTTCGAACTCACGGTCAACGCACTCGCCCGCGCCGCGCAGGTCGCGTCGCAGGGGTTCACCGACGCGAACGCGCAGATCAAAGAGGGCACGCTCACGCTGCAAGTGGGCACCGGCACCGCGACCACCGTCACCGTCGATTCGCGCAACAACACGCTGCAAGGGCTGGCCGACAGCATCAACGCCGCCGGCGGCGAGGTGCGCGCCTCGATCGTGAACGACGGCTCGGCCGCCCCGTTCCGCCTGATGCTGTCTTCGACCAAGACCGGGGCCGCGAACGCCATCAGCGTGACGAACAACCTGACCGCCGGCACCGGCGCGAGCATCGATCCGGCGGCGCGCGTGGTGCAGGCCGCGAGCGATTCGAGCGTGACCGTGGGCAGCGGACCGGGCGCGCTGACCGTCACCGGCGCGACGAACACCGTGAACCGGCTCATTCCCGGCGTGAGCCTGAACCTGCTCCGCGCCGAACCGGGCAAGACCGTGTCGCTCACCGTCGCCAACGACACCGCCTCGACCGTGAAAGCGGTGAGCGAGTTCGTGGCCGCGTTCAACGACGTGCGCGACTTCCTGAACGAGCAAACGCGGTTCGACTCGGAAACGCGCGCCGCCGGTGTTCTGCAAGGGAACCGCGACGCGGCCCAAGTTGCCGACGAACTGGCCGCGGCGATCACCGCGACCGTGCCCGGGGCGAACCCGAACGCCAACCGGCTGTCGGCGGTGGGCATCGCGTTCGGCGACAAGGGCAAACTGACCTTCGACGAGTCGAAGCTGACCGCGGCGCTCTCCGGGCAGGGCGGCGTGACGCCCGCGGACCTGAAGAAGCTGTTCGCGCTCTCCGGCACCTCGGACAACCCGGGCGTCGAGTTCGTGCTCGGCGGCCCGAAGACGCAGCCCACCGCGGCGGGGCCGCTCGTGGCGACCGTGACCGCACCCGCGATGCGGGCCGTGGTGGTCGGCTCGCAAACGGTCGCGCCCTTCGTGGTGATTTCGCCCCCGGACAACGCGATCTCGGTGAAGGTCAACGGCCTGCTCGCGAGCGGCGTCACGCTCACCCCCGGCACCTACACGCCCGAAACGCTCGTGGCGATGCTGCAGGAGCGCATCAACGCGTCGCCGGCTCTGGACGGGAACTTCGTTTCCGCCGCGCTGGACGGTGGCCGAATCAAGCTCTCGTCGCAGCAATTCGGCGCGTCGTCGTCGGTGGAAGTGGTGAGCGGCTCGGCGCTGCCGGCGCTGGGCTTCGCCGAGGGGCAGCGCGCGACCGGTACCGACGTGGTCGGGAGTTTCGTCGTAAACGGCGCAACGGAACCCGCGACCGGCACCGGGCAGGTGCTCAGCGGCACGGCCGGCAACGCCACCACCGACGGCCTGCAAGTGCGCGCCACGCTGAGCGCGCCCGGCAGCGCGAACGTGAACGTGAGTCGCGGCCTCGCCGGGCGGCTCGGCGCGGTGCTGAACAAGCTCCTCGATCCCGCGTCCGGCCGCTTGAAGGCGCTGAACGACAGCTTCGGCCAACAGGTCGCCAACCTCGACAAAAGTGTGGCGCGGCAGAACGACCTGATGCAGTCGCGCATCTCGGACCTCGAAGCGAAGTTCGCGGCGATGGAATCGTCGGTGAACCAGCTCAAGGGCCTGCAAACGCAACTGTCTTCGCTCGCGGTGAATTTCAGCTCGAACAACAGGTAACGCACCATGACCGGCTACCGCGCCTACAAGCCCGCCGAGCCGACCGCCGGCTGGACCCGCATCGATCTGCTGCTCGCGCTCTACGACAAAGCGCTGGAGCGGCTGGAGACTGCCGCCGCCGCGCTCGAGCGCAGCGACCCCGGCACCGCGCTGCCGCAACTGGCGAAGGCGCAACTGATCGTGAGCGAACTCGCCGCCGGGGTGCGCGTCGAAGTGAACCCGGAGGCGAACACCAACATCCTGCGCCTGTACGAGTTCGTTTCGCACGAACTGGCGCGGGCCACCGTGCCGGCGATTCGCAACGCGGAAAAGGTGCTGCGCACGCTCCGCGAGGGCTTCGAGGCGATCCGCGCCGAAGCGAACGAGCTGGAGCGCTCCGGCCAGCTCGCGAAGGCCGACCAACTGCAAATGGTGCTCACCACGGCGTGATTCGGTAAGTGCCGGTCGCTCGCTCCGTTCGCGACGTGCACTTGAAGAAGGTGCGCCGGCTGTTCCACTTTTGCCGATTCTGCTGAGCGCGCGGGCCGCGGCGCGCCGATACACCGGACGTGACCCGTTCCGTCCGGGTGGTCGTCATGCTTCGCGGAATGTACGCCGCCGCCTCGGGCCTCGTGGTCGCCTCCGAATTGCAGGAGCAGACCGCGTACAACCTGAGCAACACGAACCAGCCGGGGTTCCGCGCTCGCGGGGCCGTCTTCGAAACGTTCGACCGCTCCTTGGGGCGCGCCACCGAACCGACGGGCGAATCGCTCGGCGCGCGCACCGCCGAAGCGTACCACGACTTCCGCCCCGGCCAGCTGCAACAGACCGGCCACACCTACGACCTCGCGCTCAGCGACCCGGACCGCTTCTTCGTGCTCGAAGGGCCGAACGGGCCGGTATACACGCGCAACGGCTCGTTCTTCCGCACCGCCGCGGGGCAACTCGTCAGCCAAGCCGGGTACGCGCTGCAGGGCGAGGGCGGCCCGCTCGCGGTCCCCGCGAACGCGACGCAAGTCGTGGTCGCCGGCGACGGGAGCGTGAGCGCCGACGGCGCGCCCGTGGGCACCGTGCGACTGGTACGGTTCGCCGACGCCTCGAAACTGACCGCGGCCGGGCCGACGCTGTACACCGCGCCGCCGGAAGCCGGAGCGACCGACGCACCGGGGCGCGTGCTTCAGGGCTACCGCGAAGGCTCGAACGTGCAGCCCGCGGACGCAATGGTGCGGCTGATCGTGGCGAGTCGCTACTACGACGCGGCGCAGCGCGCGCTGCGCACGATCTCGGAATCGGTGCAACTGAACACGCGCCCGCAAGGGTAACGGCGCGTTTCCGCCCTCGCCCCGCGCCAGCGGGGAGAGGGCAGCGAGCGAAGCGAGCGGGTGAGGGGCGCGATGCGGATAGTGGGGCTTCGCGATTCACCATTCGCCGGGTTCCTTCAGTTGTGTCGCGCCCCTCACCCGGCGGCGAAGCGCCGCCACCCTCTCCCACGCTGCGCGGGGAGAGGGCAAAACGAGAAGGCGCGCCGCACCACACGGAAGGGCATGCGATGATTAAGGCTCTGTTCACCAGCGCGACGGGCATGAACGCCCAGACCACCGCGATCGACAACACGTCGAACAACATCGCCAACGTGAACACCAACGGGTTCAAGAAAGGGCAGGTCGATTTCCAAGACCTGATCTACATCAACCAGCGCGCGCCGGGGTCGGACGCGGCACAGGGGCTGCAGGTGCCCACCGGGTTGCAGATCGGCAGCGGCGTGCGCGTCGCGGGCATCACGAAGGTGTTCACCACCGGTTCGCTGGTGAACACGCAGAACCCGCTCGACGTGGCGGTCGAAGGCGACGGGTTCTTCCAAGTGACGCTGCCGAGCGGCGAACTGCGATACACCCGCGACGGCGCGCTGCGCCTGAACGCGCAAGGGAACCTCGTGACCAGCGACGGCTTCTTGCTGTCGCCGCAAATCACGATCCCGGCGCAAGCGGTGTCCATCTCCGTCGGTTCCGACGGCACGATTTCGGTTCAGAACGCCGGCGCGCTGAACGCCTCCACGGTGCTCGGCCAACTCACCCTCGTTCGCTTCCAGAACCCCGCGGGCCTGTCGGCCGAGGGCCGGAACCTGTTCGCCGAAACCGCGAGCAGCGGCGCGCCGATCATCGCGACGCCCGGCCAGAACGGGGTCGGCCTCACGCGCCAAGGGTTCCTCGAGCGCTCGAACGTGGACGTGGTGACGGAACTCATCAACCTGATCCTCGCGCAGCGGGCCTACGAGTTCAACACGCGCGCCGTGCGCACCGCCGACAACATGCTCGCGTCGACCACCGACTTGGTGCGGTAAGTTCGTCCCCTTTCCCCACGGAGCGCACGGATGCGCGCGCCTCAACCGTTCGCCGTGCTCGCCGTGCTGTGCTGGTGCGCCGGGGGGCGTGCCGCCGACCCGCTGCGCGTCGAACTGCGCGACCGCGCGACGGTCGGCACGACGCTCGTTACGGTCGGCGACGTGGCGCTCGTAACCGGTGGCGAGGCCGGCACGCGCGTCGCGGCGCAAGCGCTCGACCTTGCCGAACTGAAAGTGCGCCAGCCGAACGCAACGGTGCTGCGCCGCGCGGTGGAGTACCGACTGCGGCTCGCGGGCATCGACGCGCGGGTGAGCGGCCCGGAGCGCGCGGCCGTGACGCTTGCCACGCGCCCCCTCACGGCCGACGAGGTGCTGAGCGCGGCGCGCACCGAGCTGTTTCGCGGGCTCCCGAACCCGGCCGACGCGGTGATCGACCTCGCGGCCCCGATCGTCACGAAGTTGCCCGAAATTCCGCTGAACGAGCGGCCCAGTATCGCCGCGAAGCCCCGCGGCGCGCCCGGCCCGACCGGCCGCGTGCAGGTGGACGTAACGGTCGCGTGCGGCGCGGAACACTTGCTCTCGCTGGCGGTCCAGTGCGACGTGAAGCCGTTGCGCGGCGTGCAACAGGCGGGCGCGCTCGTTCCGGCCGGCGGCTTCGCCACGAACGAAACCGTCTTGAAATCCGGCGACCCGGTCGAGATCCGCGTGAACGCCAACGGCTTCACAATCACCGCGAAGGGCACCGCGCTGCAAGCGGGCAAGCTGGGCCAGAGCGTGCAGGTGCAGAACGCGGACTCCAAGCGCACGGTGGTCGGGCGCGTGGTCGGCCCGCGCGCGGTCGAAGTGGAACTCGGAGGTGCGCCATGAGGCGGTTCGCACTCGCGGCTCTCGCTCTGGTACTCGGCGCGCTCGCCGTCGGCCGCGCGGATTCGCTCTGGGAGCGCCGCGACCCGCGGTACGCGTTCCTGTTCCAAGACAACCGCGCGCGGAGCGTCGGCGACACGCTCATCGTCACCATCACCGAGAACACGGTGGCGAACGAGCAGGACCAAAAGACGCTCAGCCGCACCACAAACGGCAGCGGCCAGATTCAGACGTTCGACCTGCTGCGCACCGCGGCCGGGAACAACAACGGCGGCTCGAACTCGCTGCAACAGTTCCCGAGCCAAACCACGAACTACCAGTTCGCCGGCAGCGCGCAGAACACCGTGAGCCGCGTGTTCACCGACCGCATGGCGGTAACGGTGGTGGACGTGCTGCCGAACGGGAACCTCGTTCTCGAAGGGTACCGCAGTCGCGTGGTTGCGGGGGAAGAGCGCGTGTTGCGCATCACCGGCGTGGCGCGGCCCGCGGACATCGGGGTGGGCAACATCATCCCGTCCGGGTCGGTGGCGAACTTCCGCATCAGCTACTTGGGCCGCGGCCCCAGCACGCGGAACAACAAGCAAGGGTTCCTGACGCGGTTGAACGCGGTGTTCCGTTTGTTCTGACCGAAAGGCACACATGTTTCGCGCGCTCGTCGCAGTTGTCGCGCTCGTCGTCGCCCCCGCGTGCGCCGACGCGCAGGTGCGCATCAAAGACATCACCGATGTGGCGGGGGCGCGGAACAACCAGTTGTTCGGCTTCGGCCTCGTGGTCGGCCTCGACGGTACCGGCAGCCGCAGCACGTTCACGCAAGACGTGGCCGTGCAGATGCTCCAACGGCTGAACACCACCACACAGATTTTCAGCCAACTGCCCGCGGAATCGGTGATCCGCTCCACGAGCATTTCGGCCGTGATGGTGACCGCGGAGATCGGGCCGTTCGCGCGCAAGGGCTCGCGGTTGGACGTGACCGTTTCGTGCATCGACGACGCGCGCAGTTTGCAGGGCGGCACGCTCATTCTCACGCCGCTGCGCGGTGTGGACGGCAGCGTGTACGGGCTGGCGCAAGGCCCGCTGAGCGTGGGCGGGTTCTCCGTGACCGGGCAGGCCGCGGGCATTCAGAAGAACCACCTGAACGTGGGCCGCGTGCCCGAAGGCGCGATCGTGGAGAAGGAAGCGCCGGGCGAGTTGGTGCGCGACGGCACGGCGAAACTGCTCCTCCGCCAGCCGGACGCGAACACGGCGCGGCTGATCGCCAAGACCATCAACGACCGGTTCCCGAACACCGCGACCGCGCTGGACCCCGGTGCCGTTTCGCTGTGCGCCCCGGCCGACCCGATGAAGACGCCGACGCAATTCGTTGCCGAAGTCGGGCTACTCGAAGTGAAGCCGGACGTTGCCGCGCGCGTCGTGATCAACGAGCGCACGGGAACGGTGGTCGCGGGCGAGAACGTCTCGATCTCCCCGTGCGCCGTCGCGCACGGGAACCTGTTCATCGGCGTGTCGAACACTCCCATCGCGTCGCAACCGAACGCCTTCGCCGGGGGCACCACCGCCGTGCTTCCGCGAACGAACGTCGCCGGTGTGGAACAGCAGGCGCGGCTCATTCCGCTTCCCAAAGCGACGACGGTCGCGGAGGTCGCGCGCGCGATGAACGCGCTCGGTGTATCACCGCGCGACCTGATCGCCATCTTCCAAGCGATGAAGCAAGCCGGCTCGCTGCACGCCGAACTGGTGGTTGACCGGAACTGAGTAGTGGTTAGTGGGCTGTGAACAGTGGGCAGCGGGAAGAGAAGACAAGAGAAGACAGCAGTTTAGCGCAGGTTCCGAAGGGGCCTCCTGCGGCCCGCTTCTTCACGGCCCACGAACCACCATCCACTATTCCCGCGGGAGCACAAAACCATGCCGGGTACTCAAGGAATCGGTTCGGTGGCCACGTTCTTGCTTCCGGGCGCGGAACCGATGCCGCTTCCGGACCGGCCCGGTGCTACGGTGAAACCGGTGAGCGCGGCCCGCGCCGCCGAAGCCGCGAAGGAAATGGAAGCCACGTTCCTCGCGCTGTTGCTCAAGCAAATGCGCGAGTCGCTCGACACCGAAGACGGTGGCGGGCTGTTCCCCGGCGACACCGGCGATGTGCAGGGCGGGCTGTTCGACCAGTTCATGTCGCGGCACCTCGCGGAGGTCGGCGGCGTGGGCATGGCCGCGGCGCTCGCCCGCCAACTGCACGGCCCGGCACCCGAGACGCACACCGATGCACCCGCTCGCCCCCCTCGCGGATACACTTCTGGACCGGCTCGCGGCTGAAGAAGACCTGCTGCGCGCGGCCCTTCAGAACCAGACCGAAATGCACGCCGCCCTGCGCCGCGGCGACCCGGCCGAAGCGCACGCGCTGGCGGCCGAACAGCCGGCGCTGGCGGCCGACATGAACCGCGCCGCCGAGGCCCGTGCAGCGGCCTGCGCGCGCCTCGCGCGCGAACTTCAGTTGCCCGAACGCGCCGCGCTCGCGGACCTCGCGGCGCCACTGCCCGCCGAACCCGCGGGTCGGCTGCTCGCGGTGCGGGACGTCCTTCGGGTGCTCACCGCGGAAATTACCGCGGTTGAGGCGCGGAACGCAAATCTCATTGCCCACCTTCGATCATTCCTTCGCGGCGCGCTGACCGCGGCGGGGGCACCGGAACCGCCCTCGCGGTACGGGCCGAGCGGTAGCCGGCTGAGTGCCCTTCCCCGGACCACCACATGAACGCATTCCCGATCGGCACGTCGGCCATCTCGGTCGCCCGCCGCGCGATCGACGTGATCGGCCAGAACATCGCGAACGCCGCGACACCCGGCTACACGCGCCAAGCGGCTCAACTCGAGAACCGGGTGACCGGCTCGCTCGGCAGCGGGGTCGACGTGGCGACGGTCACACGGTTCGCCGCGCCCGCGGTGCGCACGGCCATTCTCGCGGGCAACTCCGATCAGGCCGCGTTCGACCAGCGCCTGTCCGTGCGCCGTCAGATCGAAGCCACCTTCGGGGCCGGCGCGGGCGGCATCGGCGACGCGCTCAACGGCTTCTTCGACCAAGTGGAACAGCTCACCGGTCGCCCGGACAACACCGCCGCGCGCCGCCCGCTGCTCACCGCCGCGAGCGACCTCGCGGGCCGACTGAACGGCTCCGCGAACGACATCGACCGGCTCCGCGCCGACCTCGCGAACCGCGCCCCGCAAGAAGTGAGCGCGCTGAACGATCTCGCGAAGAAGGTCGCGGACCTGAACCTGCGCATCTCGATCCGCGAGCAGGGCGGCGAACAGGCCAACGACCTGCGGGACCAGCGCGACCGGCTCGTGAGCGACATCTCCAAGAAGATCGACGTGCGCGTGGTGAACCAGCCGTTCGGTGTGGTGAACGTGATTGCCAACGGCGCGCCGGTCGTGGTCGGCGAGTTCGCCAGCGCGTTCCAAGTGGCGACCGACGCGAGCAACAACCTCATCGTCACCGAGACCGGCACCGGCACGCCGATCACCTTCACCGGCGGCTCGCTCGGCGCGCTGGTGCGCGAGGTGAACGTCGAAATCCCCGCGACGCGGGCGCGCTTGGACCGCTTCGCGGGCGAAGTGATTCGCAGCACCAACGCGCTGCAAGCCACCGGCCTCGGCCTCGGCGGGCCGATCGCGAGCACTGCGGGCTCGGTGAGTTTGAACTCCGCGACCGCGCCGCTGGCGAGCGCCGGCGTGCCGTTCCCGATCGCCGCGGGCGCGCTCACCGTGAGCGTGACCGACACCGCGACCGGCAACCGCACGAACACCACCATCGCCATCGACCCCGCGACACAGAGCCTGACCGACATCGCCGCGGCGCTCTCCGCCGTGCCGGGCTTGTCGGCGAGCGTGAGCGCGCCGAGCAACACACTGACGCTGACCGCGCAACCGGGGTTCGGGTTCGATTTCGCGGGCCGCGACACGAACCCGCCGGGCGGCGGCGCGGTGGCGAACGCCGACACCGCCGGCCTGCTTCCCGCACTCGGCCTGAACGGGCTGTTCGCGGGCACCGGCGCGTCGAACATCAGCGTGCGCGCGGAACTGACCGCCGACCCGACCCGCTTCGCGGCCGGGCGCACCGGGCAACCGGGCGACGGCACGAACCTCGAACGCTTCTCGGCGCTGCGCGACACGCCGGTGCTGAACGGCCGCACGCTCGCCGCCGACTTCGCCGACCAAGCCGCCGCGGTGGGCAGCGACGTGCGCGGGCTGGACGACCAGCAGACCGCGCAAAGCAACCTGATGCGGGCACTGTTTTCCGAAGAGCAGTCGGTGGCCGGTGTGGACGAGAACGAAGAGTTCGTCCGGCTACTGGACTTCCAGCGGATGATTCAGGGCGCGTCGCGGTACCTGTCGGTGGTGAACAGCGCGCTGGACGAAGTCATCAACATCGTGAAGTGACCGACGCGTGTGTGGCTCTGGTGGCACGGGCTTTCCAGCCCAACGGCACTTAAGTTGGCGTATTGGCTTGGTGGCACCGGCCTCTGGCCGGTGGAAATCCGAGGCGCTTTCTCACCGGCCAGAGGCCGGTGCCACAAGAGCAAAGCCAACTGGTAAGTGCCATTGGGCTTTCCAGCCTGTGCGGTTGCGGGATTCAAAGCGGCACGGGCTCGAGCGCCTGTGCGTCCGAGCAAGAACAGAGAGCAATCAACGGGAGAACTGGCCGTGAACGTGCGCGTGACCGGGCAGGTGCAAACGGGCAACGCCATCGGCTTCGTGCAGCAGCGCAGCGCCCAACTCGCGCGCGTGCAGCAGCAGGTGAGTTCCGGCCTGCGCGTGGAGCGCCCGTCGGACGACCCCGGCGCGTTCCCGGCGCTCAGCCAGTTCAAGGCCGCCGCCGGGCGGCTCGACACGTTCGCGCAGAACGCCGGCGACGCCACCGCCACCCTGAACGCGAGCGTCAGCGCGCTCCAAGACGTGAACGACCTGCTCGTACGCGCGCGCCAGATCGCCCTCGAAGGCGCGGATTCCGCCGCGGCCGCCGACCCCGCGGCGCGCGAGGCGCTCGCCGTCGAAGTGGACGGCCTCCTCGACCAAGCGCTGCGCTCCGCGAACGGCCGGCCCGACGGCAAGACCGTGTTCGCCGGTACCGCGCTCGACACGCCGCCGTTCCGCGTCGCTACCACCGACGCACAGGGCCGGCCGCTCACGATCGCCTACGACGGCGCGGCCGAGCGCGCCCGCACGCTCACCGCACCGGGCCAGACCGTCGACACCCGCTACACCGGCGACGCGGTGTTCCAGCGCCCGGGGGCCGACGTGTTCGGCTCGCTCGTCGCGCTGCGCGACGCGCTCCGCGACCCCGCGCTCGACGGCCCGGCCCGCGCCGCCGCGTTCAACCAGCGCCTCGGCGCACTCGACTCCGCCCGCGGCGCGATCAACGACGCGATGGGCGAACAGGCTTCGAACCTCGCGACGCTCGAATCGATCACCGCGCTCATCGGCGACCAGAAACTGTACGCCGACACCCGCACCGGCGAGTTGGAAGGCACCGACTTCGCCGAAGCCGTGGTGCGCATGAAGGAACTCGAAACGGCCCTGCAAGCGATCTTCGCCACGACCGTGCAAATCGTGCAACCGGGAATTCTGGACTTCATCCGCTAGCGCCGCGGCGTACAACGAACCCGGCGCGGTCCGCGCGCCTTTCGGAGGGGTTCTCGTGCGCCGGTTGCTGCTCGCGTGTCTGCTGCTCGCGGTCCCGTTCGCCACCGGTTGCGGGGGCGGCGGCGAGCGCGGCAAGAACAAGGACTACGACCGCCCGGCCTCCAACAAGCGCGCCGAGAAGTAGCGCCACAAGGGGGACCGGCCGTGCGCGACGACGAAGCACTCCTCGCGGCGATCGTCGCGCACCCGGACGAGGACACCCCGCGCCTCGCTTACGCCGATTGGCTCGACGAGCACCGGCCCGACAAGCACCCGTCGCCCGCACAGGGGCCGAGCGCCCGCGCCGAACTCATTCGCGTCCAGTGCCGGCTCGCGGCGCTCACGCCCGCCGACGCCGAGTACACCGATCTGCTCGACCAGAACGGCGCGCTCGGCGCGTGGCTCGACCGGCACGACCCGCCGGCGAAGGTGTCCGAGCCGTTCGCCAGCGGCGACTACCAGTGCGAGTCGTTCGTGCGCGGGTTCCCGCACGGCATCGAACTCGATCTGAACTCCGCGTCCCCGCGCGCCCTCGCGCGCCTCGACAAGAACTTGAAGCGCCTCACCGCCACAACGACCGTCCGGGCGATCGATGTCACCTGTAACGCCGCGCCGACCGGACCCGCGTTCGTGCAACTGCCGGCGCTCGAAGCGCTGTCGCGCCTCCGCGTCGTGTCGTACTACTTCGAGATGCCGGACCTCGTGCCGGCGCTCGTCGCTTCGCCGCACCTGCGGCACCTGCGGCACCTGTCGCTGAACACCCCCCTCACCGACGCGGACTGCCGCGCGCTGTCCGGCGCGAAGCACTTCGGCGCACTCGAGGAATTCGTCGGGAACTTCGGCGAACTGTCCGCCGACGGCCTGCGCGCGCTCGCCGCCGCGCCGTGGTTCCGCAACCTGAAACGGCTCGCGCTCGACCGCGTCGAACCGCACATCTTTGAAGCGCTGTGCGCGCTGCCGGCGTTCCCGCGGTTGATCGCACTGAACCTGTCCGACACCGAGCTGCGCGCCGACGGTGTCGCGGCGCTCGTGCGGTCGAAGGCGTTCCCGCACCTGCTCGACCTGAACCTCGCGCGGAACGCGTTCGGTGCGGCCGGGGTCGAAGCACTCGCGCGCGCGAAACAGTGGAAGCTGGCCGCGCTCGACCTGCGCGCGTGCGGCCTGCGCACGGCCGGGGTCGCGGCGCTCGCGGGGTGGAAGGGGCTGAGTACCGTTCGCGTCCTCGACGTGGCCGCGAACGCCACCGGCGCGAAGGGGATCGCCGCGCTCGCGCGCTCGCCGCACGCGGCCGCGCTGCGGCACTTGGACCTCGGCTACAACCACTTCGGCCAGAGCGGGTTGCTCGCGCTGGCCGAAGCCGCGCCGCTGCGGAACGTCACCAAACTCGACATCTGCGCCGACCTGCCCGAATCCGCGTGGACCGCGTCTGCGGTAGCGCTGCAACCGTTCTTCGAGCGCCTTGAGATGTCGAACTTGCGGCACCTGATTCTATACCGGCACCGGTTCACGGTCGCGGCCGTGCGCGCGCTCGCCGCGTGCCCGAGCCTCGCCCGGCTCCAAGCGCTGCACGCGGCCGGTTGCAACATTACCGACGCAGGGCTGAACTCGACTGATGCCGATTGTCGGTCGTTCAGGCGGCGGGCGCGAGCGTGGTGAGTAGCAGTTCGCGGACGGGTTCGGGAAGTTTCTGGAGTGCCGCGCCGTCCCCAGCCTGTGGCAAAAT
>JALHNS010000173.1 GCA_022843445.1 Gemmata sp. | reverse complement strand
GTGCTGCCGCCCGCGCCGCCCGGCGGTGTGGTGCCGCTGCCGCCGCAGCCGGTTGCGGCCGCGCCAAAGTCGGAGGTGCCGCTCGCCAAGTTCGAGCCGCTGACCGCGTTCCCGGCGCACGCGCAGGTCGCGGTCGCGGGCGCGCTGCGCGGGTCCGCGTGGCTCGCGAAGGTGCAGCAGCCCAACGGCCGGTTCACGCACGGCTACAACCCGACGCTGCGCCAGCCGCTACCCGGCGAGCACGACCTGAAGCAGGCCCGCGCCGCGCTCGCGCTCGCCGAGAGCGCGAAGTTCGCCGGCGACGATAAGGTCGCGGCCGCTGCGAACCAAGCGGTGCTCGCGCTGCTCGCCGCCACGAAGCCCGCGGCCGACGACCCGAACTGCCGGGTGCCGGTGAACGCCTCGATCGTGTGTAACCGCGTCGGGTTCGTCGCCGCGCTCGCGCTCGCCGTGTACGAACTGCCGGCCCCCGGCGAGAAGCTGCTGCAAGACGCCGAGAAGCTGTGCGCGTTCCTGCGCCGTTCGCTCCGCACCGACGGCTCCGTTCACTACACCGACGGCGCGACCGACGTGCCGGCACAAGTGGACCCCGCCGGGATCAACGAGTACCCCGGCCTCGCACTGCAGGCGCTCGCCGCCAGCAACCGGCACGCCCCGGCCGAATGGAAGAAGGACGCCGTGAAGCGCGGCGTGACGCACTACCACCTGCGGTTCCGCGCGCACCCGCACCCGCTGCTCGCGGCGACCGTGCTGCCCGCCGCCGCGGACCTGTACGCGCAGACGAAGCTGAACGAAATGTCCAGCGCCGGGTTCGAGATGGCCGATTGGCTGCTGACGCAGCAGATCGGGCCGACCGACGCGAAGCTGCCGTACGGCGCGGGCGCGTTCCGCAACTCCGAGGGCGGGAAGCCGACCGACGCGCTGCCGACCGCGGGCGACACCGGGCTGTGCGTGCGCGGGTTGGCCTGCGCGTTCCGCTTGGCACAGCTCGCGGGGGACGCGAAGCGCGAAGAGAAGTACAAGGCGTCGCTGCTGGCGTCGGTGGAGTTCCTCGCCGGCTTGCAGTTCGTGGAAACGAACACGCGGCACTTCGAGAACACGTTCCGCGCGAACGTGCTGATCGGCGGGTTCCACCACACGCCGACCGACGGCACGCTGTACACCGACGCGACCGCGACCGCGGTCAGCGGCCTGCTGACGTTCCTCGGGAGCGGCGCGGAAAAGCGGTGACGCGCGAAGCCGCGAGCCGCGGGGGCGAACCCCGCGTGCTCGGGCGCGCGATTCCCCGCGGCTGGTTGCTCGGCTCACTCCTGCATCGGCAATAGCAGCTCCTTCGTCTGGCCGTTGCGGACGAGCTTCACGCTCACCTTCTCGCCCGGTTTGTGCGCGCGCAGCGCGTGCGCGAACAGGTCCGTTTCGCGGCTCAGGTCCGTGCGACCGTCGAACGAAATGAGCACGTCGCCCTTCTGGAACCCCGCGTTCTTCGCCGCCGCGTGCGCCCCGTACTCGCCGACGTGCTTCGCGCGCAGCGCCATGCCGTCTTTCGGCACACCCGCGGGGCGCTCGCCGTCTACCACTTCGAGCAGCATGCCGCCGGTCGCCATGCGGCGCAGGCCCCACGCGCTCGAGCGCCACGAGATGTCGTCCTTCTCGCGCCAGCCCTTCGGTAGGGCGAGTTCGAGCGCGACCGCCTTCCCGGCGCGCGCCACTTCGGCCTTCAGCGTGCCGCCGGTCGCGGGCGTGTGGTGCAGCACCCACTGCACGTCCGCGATGGAGAGCAGCGGTTGGCCGTTCAGTGACGTGACGGCGTCGCCGTCTTTGAAGCCGGCTTTAGCGGCCAGTGAGTCCGGTTCGACTTTGCTCACGGTCGCGCGCTCTTTGGGATCGAGAATCAGGCCCAGCGCCTTCGGGTGGGGGTACGGGAACAGCACCTCGTCCGGCATCGCTTCCTTCTTCTTGCGGTAGAAGTCGCGGATCGCGTCGCCGACTTGGTGGCAGTGAATGCAACTCTGAACGACGTTGCCCTTGTAGTTCAGTTCGGGGCCGTACTTGCCGAGCGACGGGAACTTCTCCGGCACCGGGAACAGCGGGGCCGGGCCGCGCTTCGACGCCAGCAGCTCTTTGTTCTTCGGGTAGTTCGCGTGCAGGTCGAGCGCGCCTTGCAGCGCCTTCGCGAGGCCCGGCACCGACACGTCGCCCACCCAGTTCGTGCGGTGCGAGCGCGTACCGAACCGCCCGTACACGGTGCCGTCCGCGTTCAGCAGGAACACCGCGAACGATTGGTCGTAGTCGTATTGGAAGAGGCTCAGATCGAGTCCGTTCGTGGAGACGACCCGCACGCGAACGAACTTCTCCAGCAGGGGCCGCAGGTCCGGGTCTTTGTCCACGAGGTTGTCATCGAGTTTGACGCACTCCTCGCACGGGATGCACCGGAGCGCGACGACGATGGGCTTGTTCTCCTTTTTCGCCTGCTCGAACGCTTTGGGCAGACTGTTGTAGATCCAGAACCCGTCGGCTTCGACTTTCACCTTGTCGTCGCGCACTTTGGTTTCGCGCGGGTTCTGTGCGGGCGCGGTGCCGGCGGCAACGAGCGCGCACGCCAGCGCGAGGGAGAAGAGACGGACCATTGGCAGTTCCCTGAAGTGTGGTTCGGTGAGCCACCCATTCAGGTACACGAAGCCGCGGCGCGACGCGAGCAAAAAACGCGGCGCGCCGAAGCGCGCCGCGGGGCGACTTATCGTGGCACGACGCTCCGCGTCGTGCTTCGTTGTGCGGCGCGAACCGGGCTGCGAATGCGACGCGGAGCGTCACACCACGATAAAGGCGCCCCGCTCAGCGCTTCGCGGCGCGCACGCACACCAGCTCGGTGCCGGTGCGCACGAGGAACGCGCCGTCGGTCGCGGCCACGCCGTACACCACGTCGCCCACCGCGGAATAGCGGATCGCTTCCAGCTCGTCCTTCGGGATCGGCGCGCCGCCGGCCGGCCCCTTGCCCTCAGGCGGTTTGGGCATTGTCTCGGCGGCCTTCTTCTTCGCCGCCGCGAGGCGCGCCGCGTAGTCGTCCTTCGACCACAGCCGGTTGGTCGCCACCACGTCGAACTCCGGGCCGGCCTTCAGCACTGTGGTGAGGCCGGACTTGCCGAAGAAGAAGACGTGTTCGCCCGCGACCACCGGTGTGGCCCAGCACTGGTCGTCTAAGCGCTCGGCGAACTTCTCCTCGCCGGTCTTCAAGTCGAGGCAGTGAACGAACCCGTTCTTCGTGACGAAGTACGCGAACCCGTTGCACGCGACCGGGCTAGCGTGGTGGCTGATCGCCTTCTTCGCGCCCCACACCGTCTCGAAGCCCTTCTCGGTGAACCGCACCGCGCAGTTGGAACGCGCCGAAGCCGCCGCGTCCGGCTTCATGCGGTTCTCGGCCGCGCCCACGAGAACCAGATCGCCCGCGGGCGTCGGCGACGGGATGTTGTTCCCGGTCAGCCCGTCCAGTTCCGCGACCTGCTTGCCGGTCGCGGCGTCGTAGGCGGTGAGCTTGCCGGCGCCGCTGACGAGCACCGCGGGCTTGCCTTTCAGCTCCGCGACCACCGGCGACGTCCACCCGGTGCCGCTGGGCCGCTCGGCCTTCCAGATTTCCTTCCCGGTGGCTTTGTCGAGCGCGAGCAGGTACGACGGCCCGGCGTGGTCCACCAGCACGAACACCCGGTTGCCGTGCTGCGCGAGCGAACTGCCGATGCCGTGGTTGTTCTTGAACTCGCCGTAGTCCTTCGCCAGCGAGCGGTGCCACAACTGCTTGCCGTCGTGATCGAACGCGACCACGTCGCCGGTTTCGTAGAAGCAGTACACGCCGCGCGCGTCCGCGACCGGCGACGGCCCGGCGCGGCTCATCATCGGGTTGTTCTTGCCCTTCTGCGAACCCGCGAGCGCTTGCTTCCACAGCACTTTGCCGCTCGCGAGGTCGATTCCGGCGGCGAGGATCGTTTCCTTCTCCGCGCCGTCCACGGCCGTGACGAACGCGCGGCCGCTCCACACGACCGGCGACGACTGCCCGTAGCCCGGCAGTTCGGTGCGCCACGCGACGCCGTCGTTGGGTGCCCACTTGAGCGGCAGTTTGGCGGCGCTGGCGCTCGAGCCGTCGCCGCGGAACGCGGGCCAGTTCGCTTCGGGCGGCCCGCCGAGGGCGAGCGCGCCGGCGAGGATGAGCGGTGTCATAGGTGTGTCACTCCGGGTGAGTTTAGAAGTCGTTGGCGAACACTTCGCCGCCGGTGCGCGTGGCGAGCGCGCGCCACGTGACCGCCGGGATGCTGTCGCGCACGAACCGCACGCTCCCGTCGCCGAGTGCCGCGTTCGCGCCGCCGGCGAAGCTGCTGCGGGCCGAGACCCAACCCTGTCCGTGCGCGGTCACATCTGGGTTCGGTGAGTTCGGCGGCAGATAGGCTACGAACCCGTTCACCGTCGCGTTGCCCCAAATCCACGAGCCGCCGCGGTTGCTCACCCACGTGGTCGGGGCGGCGAAGTCGGCGTCGGAGAGCTGCGGGTTCAGCCCGCCGGTCGGGCTGGTGCCGCGCGCGGTCAGGCTGCCGTACATGCGCCGCTGCTGCTCGACCGACAGCGCGCTCCGCGGCGTGCCCGTGAGCGTGCCGGTGCCCGGCCCGCGCAGGCACTGCGACCACATCAGCGTATTGGAGGTGCCGTCGGCGATTTCCACCACCCGCACCCGCGAGCCGTACCAGAACAGGCCGTCGGTCGGGAACCGCGGGTCGTAGGTGTTGGTGCCCAGATCGGTGCGCCCCGAGCCGATGTTCACCACGTAGTTCGTGCCCGCGTGCGTGCCGCCGCCGGTAATGACCGTGTACAGCGGGTTCGCGCCGTCCGCGGGGCACAGGAACGTCTTCACCGGGGTCGCGGCGGTCGCGGCCAGCGCCGGGTTCAGCGAGAAGCTGAACGGGAAGGTGCCGAGGAACAGCGGCTGCGCGTTCGGGTCGAAGGTGCGGCCGAGGTTCTCCTGTTCGATGAACGGCAGGATGCGGGCGTGAACCGAGTAGCCGAACGAGTTCGCGTTGCCGCCGCTCGGCGCGGGCGCGAGGCCCGGCAGGTGCCCGTAAGAACTTTCGAAGTTGTGGCACGCCAGCGCGAGTTGCTTCAGGTTGTTGCTGCTGCTCATGCGGGCGGCGGCCTCGCGCACCTTCTGTACGGCCGGCAGCAGCAGGCCGATGAGGATCGCGATGATCGCGATCACCACTAGTAACTCGATCAGCGTGAACCCGCGCGCGCGGCGCGCGACCGGAGTGCGGATCATGGCGCAAACCTCAGGGTGCAGTACGAAGTAACAAACAAGGCGTGCGCAATGATAAAAAGTATAACTGCGGGCGACAAGGTGCGGCGCGCCGTTTTGTCGCCGCCCGCGGGCGGGGTCACGCGAGCCGTTTGGTGAAGATCGCCATGCCGTCGTTGTCGGCGTAGAAGTGGGGGACGGTGGCCGCGGCGGTGTAGCCGCTCTTGAGGTAGAACGCGCGGGTCGGCTCGTACTTCGCGGTGTCGGACGTTTCCACGACGAGCAACCGGCACCCGTTCGCGCGCGCCTCGGTTTCGGCGTACGCCATGAGTTGCTTGCCGAACCCGCGGCCCTGTTGGTCGGCCGCGACCGCGATCCACCAGACGTACCACGTGCGGTCGGTCATCTCTTCCGGCGCGAAATACACGTACCCGCGCACGCCCCCGTCTTCGAGGACGAAGCACCGGTGCCCGCACTCGTCGCGGTTGGTGGCGAAGTAGTCGGCGAGAACGCCGTCGAGCGTTTCGATTTCGAGGGCGTTAAAGAACCCGGTGCCGGCGGAGAGGGCGCGGAGGGCGTGGGCATCGGCTTCGGTCGCGGGTCGGATCATGCGGGCAGTGTACCACAGGCGCGCGGGCGACCGGAACCCGCGGGCGCGGAAAAATCGGCGGTACGCCTTGCCCGCGACGGGGTTGGAAAGGTATAGTTTCAATAGGTCTGCAGACCGCACGCCGGTGGGGTTACCTTCAACCTCCTCCACAGTCCAATTCCATCACCAGAGGAGGGGGGCCATGAACCTGCCCCTGTTAGCCATGTTCGGTCTCGGCACGCCGGAGATTCTGCTGCTCGTGGTGCTCGGCATCCTGCTGTTCGGCCGCAAACTGCCGGACCTCGCCCGCTCGATGGGCAAGAGCATGACCGAGTTCAAGAAGGGGATGAACGGCATCGAAGATCAGGTGAACGAGCCGAGCGGTCCTCGCGGGTCGATCGAGCCGGAGCCGGTGAAGGCCCCGACGCGAGTGACCCCTACCGCCAAGCCGAACTTCGACGACGCCCCGGCCCCGACGAGCACCACCCCGCCGAAGGTGTGAGCGCCGGGAAACCGGAATCGGGCGCGAACCTTGACGCGCCCGCGTCGGTCGCTTATCACAACAATGTCCATTGCACTCCAACCTGCAACGGGCAAACGGGCGATTAACTCAGTGGCTAGAGTGCGTTCTTCACACGGACGAAGTCACAGGTTCAAATCCTGTATCGCCCACTCCGCCTAAAGCCTTTCAGCCGAAGCAGTTCCTGCTTACCCCGGCGTGTGCCGGGTGCGGCTCCGAACGACGAGTTTCGTGAAATCATTTCACGAAACCCCTCGAAAGGACCGCCCCCGATGCCCCGGCCCCGCAAGTCCGTCCCGTCCTACCTTCTCCACCCGCAGTCCGGTCGTGCCCGAGCCGTCTGGACCGATTCCTTGAGCGTGCGACACTACCGCCTCCTCCCCGGTGCGTTCGACAGCCCGGAGTCACGGGCGGCGTTCGCCCAACTCCAACTGGAGCTCGCGAGCTCGCCCGCCGCGGTCACCAAACCGCCCTCCGGGTGTACCGTCAACGAGGTGCTGCTGGCGTATCTGGATCACGCCGAACTGCACTACCGCGATCAGACGGGCAACCCGACGGACGAGGTCCGGCACGTAAAGACCGTCTGCAGGTACGTCCGCGAGTTGTACGGCGAGAACCCCGCCGCGGACTTCGGCCCGCTCGCGTTGAAGGCCGTCCGGCAGAAGTTCGTCGAGCAGAAGTGGTGTCGCAAGACGGTGAACGCTCGCGTGGAGCGCGTCCGCCGCGTCTTCAAGTGGGCCGTCGCCGAAGAGCTGGTGCCGCCAGCCGTCTACCAGGCGCTCGCCGCCGTCGCGGGTCTGCAACGCGGCCGGACTCCGGCACCCGATGCGGCACCCGTCGCCCCCGTCGATGATGCCGTGGTCGATGCGACCCTCCCGCACCTCAACCGCCACGTCCGCGGGCTGGTCGAGTTCCAGCGGCTCACCGGGTGCCGGCCGGGCGAAGCCTGTCGAGTCCGGCGGTGCGACATCGACACGAGCGGGCCGGTGTGGCTGTACAAACCGGCGGTCCACAAGACCGCTTGGAAGGGGAAATCTCGCACCGTCGCCGTCGGCCCGAAGGCGCAGGCGCTGCTGCGGGAGTTCTTCACGACCGACGCCTCCGACCACCTGTTCTCGCCCGCCCGTGCGGTCGAGGAGCTCCGGGCCGAACGGGCGGCCCGGCGGAAGACGCCGCGATACCCGAGCCACACGAGGCGGAACGAGCGGAAGCGGGTGAAGAACCCGAAACGCAGCCCCGCCGCTCGGTACAACCGCCTCGCCTACCTGACGGCGGTTACCCGCGGGTGCGACCGAGCCTTCCCGCCGACCGGCGAACTGGCCCGAATGCCGGGGGAATCGGTCGCGAAGTGGTGGGGGCGACTGACGGTCGAACAACGTAATCAGGTGAAGCTCTGGCGACGCGACCACCACTGGCATCCGAACCAGCTCCGGCACTCGCACGGGACGCGGGTGCGTAGGGAGTACGGGCTGGAAGCGGCCCAAGTGGTTCTCGGGCACGCCCGGGCCGACGTCACCCAGGTGTACGCCGAGGCCGACGTGGCACAGGCGGTCCGGGTGGCCGCGGAAATCGGATGAGCCGGCCGCGAGCCGCGATATAAGCCCGGGTCGCCGTCGTCGCACGACCATCACAGCCTCACCCAGTGATGCTGGGACGTCGGGAGTGCGCGGGGGGGGGCGTCCCCGATAGTGCGCCCTGTTTTGCCGGTTGTGCTTCCGACGCCAATAACGACATCCGGGTGCGGTCGGTTTTGGCGCCGGAAGCGACATCGGCTCAGAGTCGGCAGTTTGGAGATCGCGGGCGAACAAGATGCCGTCTGGTACTGCTCTTACCTCGATCCGATCTCCACCCCGTCGATGCCCACCTCTGCCGTGCCTAGCTCACAACCGCGAGCTGGGTCCGCGTTACTGGACTTGAACCAGTGACCCCCACAATGTCAATCAGTCCGAGCGGATGTCCGTCCACATCCGCCCACGTCCAGAACGTTGGAATTCGTGGCGATTCCGTTCGCACCCTCTTCCGCTGACGTCCGCGTTTTCTGCCAACGTCCGGCCCATTGGCTACAGTTAGGCTACAGTCCGGTTCGGGCCATTTCAGGCCGAGCCGTGTGCCCTAAACGTCCTCGGCACGTGCCCGTGTGTGGATCGGCACTGCCGATTGGAAGCTGCAACCGAAGGGTGTTGACGGCGGAGTAAAAGTCTGGCGCGAGGAGGGCGGATCGAGGTGTTCGTCAACATGGAACTCTCGGCCGAGATCCGCCGCCGCGTGCTGACTCACGAGATCAGCAAACGTGCCGCCTGCCGCCAGTACCAGATCCACTGGTCCACACTCAAGAGGTCCTGAACCACGAGTTACAGGACGAGAAGCGTCGGCACTCGACCGCATCGTGGCTGCCCGGAGATGGGCTAACGGTTTGGCCCCGACTTGTCCTCGGCCCGTGTGACGGACGAATCGAGCCGAACCGTTGGGACAGGACAGGCCGAGCGCCCCGTTACGTCGCGAGCCGAACTCGGATGCCCTACTCCCAACGGACCAACGAATACACTGCCACCCCAATCCAGCGCTGCACTTTTACTCCGCCGTCAACATTGGGTTGCTCGCCTCAAATCCCGAATCGCTTACCGCGGAGACGCGCGACACGGTAGGCGGGCACGGTCGCCGCGCGCTCGGCGGCTTTTCGGGTGGCTCCCGCAGTCGAGGCACTGGTCCTTCGTCCGGCTGCCGACGGTCATGGTCGCGCGCTGCCGGGCGAAGTGGATCGTGTGTTCGAGCGCAACGGTCTCGTCGAAGAGGCCCGTGAACATCATCATCAGGTCGTTCGCCGCCTGCGCCGCGGACAGGGCGTTGAGTGTGATGACGGACGGCTCGGCCACCTCGTCGTCATCGACGTACCGCTGGGCGCGGCGCTCGTCGTTCGTCAGCGCCTCTTCTTGAAGCCGGTCGGGGAGGATCAACTCGTGGCAGTCGAGGCACCCGCCACACGGGTGCGGGAGAACCGGGCGCGTCGCGGTTGTGACGTTCGTCACCTGTCGCGTGGCCTTATCGACGGTAACCTTCGCGCCGATCTGGACGCCCGGAATCAGGTACTGCTGGCACAAGGCGTTGAAGACCAATCGGCTCTGCATCGTGTCGCCCGCCAGCACCAAGAAATCGCAGTCGGCCAAGAGGAGTGCCGTCTTCTCGTCGAGGATGTTGCCGATCACGGCGTCGTACCGGATGTTCGGGTTTGCCGCACGCGCGACTCGCCGGGCGACGTTCACCTTGTAGCTCGACAACCGCCAAGCGAGTTTGCGGAGCCACGAGGATTTGCACCGTGCGAGGACCGACATCGCGTCCCACCGGGTCGCGCCGACCACCCGCGGCAGGTTGCTCAAAGACACCTTGTCGAAGTCGATGCCGACGATGTGCCCGACGCCGAGGTGCGCGAACCACTCGTTCAGAAGCGACCCGCCCCCGCCGAGGCCGATGAGGCCCACCTTGAGGGCGGAGAGAATCTCTTGGCCGAGGTCACCGAACAGGCGCGCGTGCCGGTCGTACACAGGGTCAGCGGCGCGGGGCCGACGGCGCGGGGAGGGGAAGAGAGTGCGGACGCGCGGGCCGATGACCGTTGCGTGGTCGAGCGGGAAGCGGCCGTCGCGCGTCCAGATGTCGCCGGCGACCGCGTTGACGGCGAAGACGAGCGCGCCCATCGGCCCGCCCTTGAGGATGTCCACGAGGGCCGGGTAGCCGCGCTCGTGCGACGCGAGGTCGTCCGGCGAGAAGGACACCGAGTCCGTACTGCGGTGGTTATGAACCGCGAGGTAGGCGAGGTTCTCCGCTGCGCAGGAGTGTGACACCTCGGCGACGAACCGGGGGGTCAGTGCGCGGTAGCCGCGCGCGCCCGGAACGTAGTCCACGCCGTCGCGGGCGAGGATCACGTCGCGCGCGAGCAACCGCGTCCCCCGGTCGGAGGTGGCGACGCCGGCGACGATGACCGCGCCGTGTTCGTCGAGGTCGCCGGGAAACAGGTGAGCGAAGAGCCGCGCGAAGAGCGGCGCGTCGATGCGGAGCGAAACGGGCGTTTTCATTGTGTCCTCAACCAAGCCAAGACCTTCGCGAGCTTCGTGACGGCGGTGTCGGTCGCCGGGTTCCAGTGGTTCGACTTCCGCGACACTTGGAGCGCGTTCTTCTTCTGCCAAGTCTGGCCGGCGGAAACGTGCGCGGGCAGCGCCCCGCCGTCCACGCACACGACCGCGCCATCGAGGAAGTGCGGGTAGATGTCGGCGCGGGGGTACTGGAAGGTGATGAGGAAGCCGACCCACGAGACCGCGGGCTTGAACCGCGGCCCGATGGGTAGGTCGTAAACCGTCAGGTACGCTCCCCCTTGTGCTTCCTCTTCGACTTCGATGCGGTGGCCGTCGAAGGTCGCGCGGACCTCCTCGACGGCCGCGGCCACTTCGGGCGTCATCGGGCACCTCACGAGTTGTCGTCGGGGGCGACCGCGACGAACTTGTCGTGGTCGTTGAGCGTCACTTCCTCGGTGTCGCCGATCTGGACCAACTTGTTGTGGCCCTTCACGGCGAAGAGGCTGAAATCCGGCTGGATGACAACGCCCTGAGCGATGGCGGCGGCCTTGATCTCGGCCCCGGTCGCCTTCTTCTCGTTGAACTCGACGGGCTTTTCGTTCACGAGGACGGTGACGGTCTTCGCCTTCGCGGTGGAAAGTTCTTGAACGGCATTCATACTTCGGCTCTCCTGTTGAATGGCTGGGCGGTGCGACTGATTTGACATCCCCTTAACTTCTCCTGCCGGCGGCGAACCGATTTTTGCCGCGCGGCGGAAAGAAACTTCCGACTGTCGGCAGGAAGAACAGGGCGATTGGCCCGCCGGCGTCTTTACCCGCAGGAACACGGAAGCCGTGGACGCCCTTCCCGAACGCACCGACGACCAGTGGACGGAAATCGTCGAGCGGCTCACGCACCACGCCGCGTGTCTCATCGTGCGGCACACGTGGCGGGGACTGCGGCTTGCCCAGGGTGGTTCGGTGCCCGGCGGTGTCGATCCGGCCGATCTCGCGGCGAACGCGATCATCGACGTGATCGCGCGGAGGCGGAACTGGAACCAAGAGGCGTATCCCGACTTTCTGGACTTTCTGCGGTCGGTCGTGGACAGCCAAGTGAGCCACCTCGTCGAGTGCTTGGAGAATCGGGTAGTCCGGCGGATACCTGCGCCAACCGACGAGGGCAAAACCACCTTCGACGTGGCCGCTCCTGACCCCGACCCGGCCGACGTGTGCGTTGACCAAGAAGCGCTGGAGCAGTTCCGTGATGCCCTCGTGAAAGAGATCGGTGATGATACACTTGTCGCGGAACTGCTCAGTTGTCTGGAGTCGGGCTACACCAAGCCGGAAGACATCGCGACGATCCTCAGCGTGAAGGTCAAGGACGTAAACAACGCGAAGAAGCGACTACAGCGGAAAACCACGGCCGTCATAAAGACCACTCAACCGAAGTGACACATGTCGAACCTGAAAGCCCGCACGGGCGAGGCGTGGGAGCGATTCTTCGAGTACCTCTTTCCGTGCGACAAAGAGGCGCCGCGGACCGAGGTGCAGGAGGACCTTAGCCGCCTCGGCATCGACGTGCGTAAGGCCGTGGATCGGGTGCAGAAGGCACTCGCCGCGGCAAAGGGTAAGGCCGAACTTGCAGACGCCCACACGAAGCGGTTGAGTGCCGTCGCGCGACTTGGGCAGGTCGCCCCGCCGTCGGCGGTGGGGCTGCGCGAACGCCTCCGCGCGGTGATTGAGGGCAAGTTCGGGGGGACCGAACGGGCGGCCTTCTTCAACAAGCTCGAAGCGGCGGCGACGGACGCGGACCTCGAATCGCTCCTCGCGGACATCCACCGTTTGGAGGCACTTTCGGAGGGCACACCCGGTGCTGCCAAGCCAGCCGAATAAGATCGCCCCGGTCGCGCGGGCGGCGAAGCTGTGGGCGCGGTTCGGGTTCTCGGAGCCGGCCGACCTCGTTCTGGAGGACCTCGCCTTTGCGCTCGGCGTCGTCGTGATCGAGGGTCACTTGGACAGCGCGGACGCGCGCCTCGTCAGAAATCAAAAGAAGGGCCTCATCCGGGTGCGGAAGGACATTCCAGAGGGCGGGCGGAAGCGATTCGCGATAGGGCACGAAATGGGGCACTGGGAACTCCACGAGGGGGTGTCCCAAGTGTTCTCGTGTACCAGCGAGGACATGCTCTCCGGGTACAAGGGGAGCGCTCCTGAGATCGAGGCGAACCTGTTCGCAGCCGAACTCCTCATGCCCCGAAGCCTGTTCCGCAGGCAGATGGGGTGCGAGAACCCGTCGGCGCTCGTGTTGCGCGACCTCGCGGGGTACTTCCAGACCTCGCTCACGGCGACGGCGGTCCGGTTCGTGGAACTCTCCGACGAGAAGTGTGCGATGGTGTTGGTCGAGGACGGTCGCGTGCGGTGGTGGCGCGCGAGCGAGGTGTTCGACGGGTTCTGGCTCGACTCGAAGATGCAGGTGTCTTCCGCCACCGTCGCCGGCGCGCACCTCACCGGCGAACCACTCCCGCACGAAGCGGAAGAAGTGGACGGCGACGCTTGGCTCGGCTCGAAGGCCGCGCGGGTCGCCGACGTACTGTACGAAGTTGCCATCCCGCTCACGGGCTACGGGCAAATCCTCACCCTGTTGTGGCCGGCCTGATGGAACCCTGAGACGACCTTCGCGTTGAGCGGGAACGGAAATAACACAGGCGGTGAAACCGCCGTTCCGACGGCCATACCGCGACCGGTATCACCAACTCCGCAAGCCGCCACGGCGTACCGGCTCCCTCGGCTTTCCGCCTCGGCAGTCTCTGCTCGTCACGTCACTAACAGCAGTCACCAGATCATCCGCGACAATCTCGAAAAATCGCGCGAACAGTTCACCGGTTCGGGCGTTTCTGGAGTCCGGCAACGGTGGTTGCGAACTCCGAACATCGCACCGTCCAACTTTACCGAACCGGAGGACACATGACGCGCAAGGTCCGACTGCCCGATTACGTCGTCACGGCGACGACCGACGCCGAGTTGGAGCGCTTCAACGGGGCGTTCCACGACGGTACCGGCCCGGCGAATCACGTTGGCGAAACTGTGCGGAACCGCTCTTGCGGAAGCGGGTACCGCCTGCTGACCCGAAGCGATCAGCAGGCTTGAAGCGTGTTGTGTGGCGAGGGTTCAGCCCGCCGTCGCCGGCGCGATTGACGTGTTCCGCGTTCGATTCAACAGCCACCGGTCGGGTAGCCAGTCGAGCAGTTGCTCGGTCGTCGGCTTCTCCCCCAACGCGAACAGCCCCGGCAGGCCCTCCCGCAGGTACGCGAACGGGTCCACCGACAGGTGCTTGCACGTACCCACGACCGAGTACAGCAACGCGGCCGTCCCTACCACAACAGGATTTGCGACGTTCACGGGTCGAAATTTGCGGGGATCGAACGACGCAACGCCTTGGATTCTTGGCGATTCCATCGAGCGCCCGCCCTGTAAGGCGGCTGATGGGACAAACGGCCGAGATCGTCTGCTCGTTGGCCCGGTCCCGTAGGGCCGCGAGTATCCGAGGATTTCCCGCCCCACGCCCGCCGCTTGTCGGCGCGTTTGGTGCGACTCGCGAGGTCGTCACACCGGACTTCCTTGCGCCGACAGTCGCTCGCTGTTCTCCCGACGCGCTCGCGCTTGGTCACCCCGGTGTGGAGCCATACCACTGTTCGGGTGTTCGAATTGTGGACCGTGACGGCCGGTGCCGCGCACTTCGCGCCGCCACCTCGGTCCTACCTTCATTTCGGCCAAAATCCCGTCACAGTACCGTGAACCGCCGGTTAGCTCTCGCGCCGCGGTTTCACCACACGCATCCGTCGGCCGACCGTGCCTCTGGCGCGCCCGATACCTGACGGGTGGGACGTGCGGTGCCCCGATAGCCCTCGGAGGTATTGTCAATGGTGTCGTCCCGTTCCGGTTCCGTTTCTCTTCCGCCGGCCCTTGATGCGGTGCGCGCCAAGTTCGCGGCGG
>JALHNS010000172.1 GCA_022843445.1 Gemmata sp. | reverse complement strand
CGCGGGCGCGGGCGTGGGGCTGTGGCAGTGGCACGACGCGCGCGCGAACGCGCGTGCCGCACTCGAATACGCCGAGAAAGCCGACCGCGAGCGGGACGAGGCCGAACGGGCGCGGGCGAAAGCCGAACTCGCGCGGTACGCGACCAACGTGCGCTCGGCGGGTACCGCGCTGCGGGTTCACGACATCCCGACCGCGCGCGCGGCGCTGGATTCGGTGCCCGAACGCGCGCGCGACTGGGCGTGGCGCGCGATGTACGCGCAACTGGATCGCGCCGAACTCACGGTCCCGTTCCCGTCGAACGGGTACCGGCTCGGCGACGCGCGCGGGCGCTGGATCGCGTTCGGGCACCAAGACGGCACGGCCCGCATCTGGTACGCGGACGCGCGCGAGGCGAAGCGCGTGCCGGTGCCGTTCGCGCTGGCCCGGTTCGTACCGTCGCCGGACGGCGCGGCGGTGGCGTGCGTGCCGAGAGGCGCGTCGGACGTGGTGCTGTGCGAGCCGCTGAGCGGGCGCGTCGGGGCCACGCTGCCGGGCCTGCCGGAACCGCCCGGCACGATGCGGTTCTCCGCGTGCGGCACGCGCGTGCTCGCCGCGACCTTGCGCCAAGTGCGCGTGTGGTCGGTGCCCGGCGGGCGCGAACTGCTGCGCTTGGACCTGCCGCCGGGGTTCCACCCGATGACCGCGACCGCCGACCTCAGCGCGCTCGTGGTCATGCGCCCCACCAACGAGTTGGTGGTGCTGTGTACCGAAACCGGGCGCGCGCGATTCGCGATCGCGGCGTCCGAGTTCCAGCGGATGAACATCGAGTTCAGCCCGGACGGCACGCGACTGGTGGTGGGCGAAGGGTACCCCTCGAACGCGCTGCGCCTGTACGACGCGCACACGGGCGCGCACTTGGGCACCTTAATCGGCCACGAGAACGAGCTGAAGGCCGCGCACTTCAGCCCGGACGGGACGCGCTTGGTGACGACCGCCTACGACCGCACGGCCCGCGTGTGGGACGTGACCGCCGCCGGCCCGCCCGACGGCGGCTCGCGGCACCTGCGGCGGCTCCGCGGGCACACCAACTGGGTGACCGACGCGCACTTCAGCGCGGACGGGACGAAGGTGGTCACGGGCGCGTACGACAACACGGTGCGCGTGTGGGACGCGCGCACCGGCGACGCGCTGGCGGTACTCGCGGGGCACGAGGGCGCGTGCGGGCCGGTCGCGTGCCGCGCCGACGGTTCGGTCGTGTCGTCCGCGTCCGACGGGACCGTGAAGCACTGGTCGGCGCGCGAAGTGGCCGGCGAGGGCGCGCTGACGGGGCACACGTCGTTCGTGTACGATTGCGCGTTCTTCCCGGACGGCCGCACGGTCGTATCGTCCGGCTGGGACGGTACCGCGCGCGTGTGGGACGCCGACACCGGCAGTTCGCGGCCGGTGCTGAAGCACGGCAAGGCCAAGGCGGTCGCGGCGGTCGCGGCGGCGCCCGACGGGCGCACCGTCGCCACCTACGCGCGGAACGAGAAGAACGACGTCACCTGCCCGGACAACGGCATCTACTTGTGGGACGCGCGCACCGGTAAGCAGTTACACTTCTGGCCGCAGCCGAATCTCAGTTGGCTCGACGCGCGGCTCGCTTTCAGCCCGTGCGGCACGACACTCGCGGCCTGCACCGGCGGCCCGGTGCGCGTCTGGGACGTGGCCTCGCGGAAGCAGGTGCACGAACTGACCGGCGATCGGATCGCGCGCGCGGTGGCGTTCAGTCCGTGTGGCACGAAACTGGCGACGGTCTACGATTACGGCGAGGCGGACCTGCGCGTGTGGGACCTGACCACCGGCACCGTGCTGCGCCGCTTCGAGACGGCGAACCGGGGGATGAACGCGGTCGCGTGGAGCGCGGACGGCGCGCACATCGCGACCGGCGCGCTCGACCGCACCGCGTGCCTGTGGGACGCGCGCACCGGCGCGAGCGCCTGCAACCCGTTCAAACACGGGGGCAACGTGTACGGCGTGGCGTTCAGCGGCGACGGCGCGCTGGTCACGGCGTGCGCCGACGGGATCGCGCGCGTGTGGAACCCCGCGACCGGGCACCTGACCGCCGAACTGATCGGCCACACCGACTACGTTCACCAAGTGGCCTTCAGCCCGGACGGCACGCGCCTCGTTACCGCCAGCGGCGACAAGACCCTGCGCGTCTGGGACGCGCGCAAGCCCGCCGAGCGCGCGGGGAAGTGAGCCGCGGCGCGTCACGGCTCTGTAACGGGGCGACAACCCCCTTTACCGCGACCCCCGCCCGGATTAAGCTAATCTCACTTCCGAACGTTCGATCGTTCCGAACTCACCGCGGAGCCACTCGCCATGACCCCCACGCTGCTGCTGTCCGCGGCGCTGCTCTCGCCGGCCGCGCCGATCCCCACGGGCGCGCCGGCCGGTGCCCCCGGCCCCGCCCCGCGCGTGTTCGCGCTCAAGGCCGACGCGAGCGGCACGGTGCGCCTCATCGCCAGCACGCCGACCAAAATCACCGTCACGAACACGCACTTCGTGATCGAACAGGTGATGGTGAACGGCAAAGCGCAACAGCAGCAGGTTCAGAAGCAGGTCGAGCAAGACGTGATCAGCTCCACCTACATCAACAAGGCGCTGAGCGAGTTCAACGGCAAGTTCGCTACCGCGGCCGGCACCCCGCTGACGGTCGAAGAGGCGGTGGCCCGTGTGAAGGGCGGCGCGACGCTGCTGGCGTCCGCCGACGGCAAGCCGGTGGGCAAGCAGTGGCTCGCCGCGGTGTCGCCGGACACGGTGGTGATGGTGGCCGACGCGATGGAGAAGGTGCTCCAACAGGCCGGTGGCGGCATCCTGCCCACCACGCCCGGCCCGCGGCTCGCCGTGATCGGCACCGACGACGCCGGCAAGCCGATCGCGCAGTGTACCGACAACCCGGTGACCCAGAACGGGTACGTGTACTACGGCGACGACATCGCCTTCGAGGGCAAGATGGCGTGGCGCGGCCGCGGCGGCATCTACTACGGCGGTCAGCAGTACCACGAGGGCAAGGTGATTACCAAGCCGCTCGCGGACGTGGCGTTCGAGGCGTACGACCGCAACGGCAAGTTGATCCCGCGCGGCACCGCTCTGAAGCGCCTCGCCGCCGGCGGCATGGTGGTGGTGGCGGGGAACCACATGCTGCCGGACGAGAACTATCTGAAGGCGTTTAAGGAAGATGTGTTGGTGCTCGTCGGCCCGGAACTCGTTTTGCCGGTGCCGCCGATCGACCAGACGAAGAAGCGGGACCCGAACGCGAAGGACGAGAAGCCCGCGGTGCAGCCGCCGGTGAAGGTGCTGCCGGGCATCCGCCCCGCGGTGCAACCGGCGATTGCCCCGGCGGTGATTAAGCGCGTCCAAATCGCCCCGGCGCTCCCCGCGCTGCCCGCCGAGAAGGTGGAAGAGAAGCCCGCGAAGGAAGAGAAGAAGTAACGGGCGCCACAACAAGGCGAGCACCGCGCTCACGCGCCGTTCGCCCGAAGCCCGCTCTCACCACGCGACCGGGGTTCACGCCCCGGTCGCGTCGTTTCGCGCAACTCGTGCGAAGACCGTGCGAAAAGTCGCGGTAGCCCCTTCCCTTCCGCGCGCCCGTCGCGCAACATGAGAGCGACCGTCCTACCTTTGTCGCTCCCGCTGCCACTCTTACCCCGCTGCCACCATGACCGGTTTCCACCGCCGCGACGTGCTGCGCGCTTCGGCCGCCAGTGTCGCCTCCGCTCTGTTCGCCGGCCACGGGGCCGCCGCCGACGCGCCCGAGGTAGCCCCCTCGCCACGGCCCGTCGAGAAGGTGCCCGGCGATCTCGCGCCGTCGGAAACGCTGTACCTCACGTGGTTCCGCGACCCCACCACCACCGTCGCGGTGCAGTGGATCGGCGCGGACTCGCCCGCCGCGCCCAAGACCGTGCGCGCCGCGGCGCGCACCGGCGACGAGTGGAAGACCGCGACCGTGACCGCCGCGCCGTTCGGCAAATCCCCGCTGAAGGTTCACCGCGCCGAGATCACCGGGCTGACGCCCGACACCGATTACGTGCTGCAACTGGGCAAAGGGCCGCAGAGCTTCAAGTTCCGCACCTGCCCGGCGAAGGCGACCGACACGTTCACGTGGGTGAGCGGCGGCGACTGCGGCACCGGCGCGGCCGCGGTTCGCACGAACCAGATCGCCGCGAAGCAGGAACCGTACTTCGCGCTCATCGCCGGCGACCTCGGTTACGACAACGGCACCTCCGCGCTCGCCGCGATCCTGTTCGCGCGCAACTACGCGAAGAACATGATCGACCCGAAGGGCCGCCTGATCCCGCTCGTGACCTGTGTCGGCAACCACGAGGTGCGCGGCGGTTACAAGGCGAAGCGCGCGGACGCAACCTTCTACCTGCCGCAGTTCGACGGCTTCTACAAGGAGAAGACCTACGGCGCGCTCGACTTTGGCGACTACCTGAGCTTGGTGCTGCTGGACAGCGGGCACATCGCGCCGATCGGCGGCGAGCAAGCGGACTGGCTGGATTCGGCACTGGCGGAGCGCGAGGGGCGGCCGCACGTGTTCGTGGCGAATCACGTTCCGGCGTACCCGAGTTACCGCGCGCCGGATGGGGCGAAGGACAAGTTCGGCACGGGCGAGGGCAACCGGCTGCACTGGTGCCCGCTGTTCGAGAAGTACCGCGTGGACGCGGTTCTGGAGCACCACGACCACACCTTCAAGCGCACCCACCCGCTGACCGACGGGATGATCGACAAGTACGGCGTGCCGTATCTGGGCGACGGCTCGTGGGGGATGCTGCGCACGCCGGTGCCGCCGGAGAAGCGCCCGTACTTGGCGAAGGTGGGGAAGGCGTACCACATGACGGTTCACAAGCTGGAAGGCGAGCAGCGGTACCACGTGGCACTGGACGACACCGGCAAGGTGGCGGACGTGTGCGGCAGCACCGGCAAGCGCCCCGCGAAGCGCGGGTGATCGGGGTCGTGAAGGCCCACCGAACGACGGCAAGAAGGCCAAACGGCGCGCGGCCGCGCTAGTGGTTGAAGCTCAGCTCGGTGCTGTTGAAGAGCGTCCAATACAGGTCGGCCACGCGGCGGCGGCGCTCCTCGTTCGAGCTGCCGCTCAGCCGCGCCACGAAGTGCGCCGACTCCGCGGGCGTCGGGCGGCGCGTCAGCACGCTCAGGTAGGCCGCTTCCACCGCGGCGGCGTCGTCCCGCGCGAACAGCGCGATCTGCGACGACGCGTTCAGCAACTCCTCGCGCGCGCGGCCGTCCACGAGGTCGCCGTTCATCATCAGCAGGCGCTGCGGGATCGTGCCGTGCGCCTTCGCGAACTCGTCGTCGTCCGCGTCGCCGTACCGCTGCACGAAGTCGCGCTCGTTGAAGTACCGCTTCGCCCGCGTCACGATGTGCGAGCGCTGGTCGATGGTGGTGGCGCTCGACGCCTGAATCACGTTCCCGATCACCTGCTCCGGGCGCAACCGCGTGAGCGGGAACGCGGCCCAAACTTTGTCGTGCGCGTCGGTGATTTCGAACTCCGCGGCGCTGTCGAGCCGGTACACCTCCGTCGCCGCGATCAGCCGAATCAGGCGCTTCAGGTCGTGGCCGTGGGCCGCGAAGTCCTTCGCCAAGATGTCCAGCGCCGCGGGTCCGGTTTCGTCCAGCGTTTGCGCCTCGATGCGCTTGAGCAGCGGCCGACCGGTCATCATCGCCCACACGCGATTCACGGTGGCGCGCGCGAAGAACACGTTGCCTTTGTGCGTCACCCACGCCGCGAGGCGCTCGCGCCGCGTGCCGGCTTCGGGCAGCAGGTTCGGCAGCAGCGGCACCGCGGGCGCGATTTCCTGCGTGCCGCCGTGAACGCGGTCCTCGAACGCGTACTCACCTTCGGTTTTGTCCAGCACGTTCGTGACGACGTGCTTCGTTTGGCCGAAGAACGCCGCGAGCGCTTGGAAGTGCGTTTGCTTCCACGCGGGTTCGAGGAAGTGGTCGTGGCACTGCGCGCAATCGAGCCGCAGGCCGAGGAACGCGCGCGACACGCGGATGGCGAGTTTCTCCGCGTCCGGCACCTTCTTCGCTTCGTCGAACGTGGCCGCGACGAAGTTCACCGCGGGCTTGTCGGTGTTCAAGCCCTGCTGCGCGATCATTTGGAACACCACGTCCGCATACGGCGTGTTGTTGGCGAACTGGTCCGACAGCCACGCGAGGAACCGGCGCTTGCGGTACGCGAGCAGCGGGCCGTCTTCGGTGCCCACATAGGCGCGGGCCATGCGCTCCGCGAAGTAGTCCGCGAACCGGCGGTCGTGAACGAGGTGGTTCGCCCAGCCGTCCAAGCGCGCGCCGACCGGTTGCGCCTCGAACTGCCGAACCTCTTCGAGCGACGGCACCGTGCCCGTTAAGCCGAGCGACAACCTGCGCATCACCGCGAGGTCGTTCGCGGGCGGCGCGACGTCCAGTTGCGCGGCCTTCCACTCCGCGCGGAACGCGTCGTTCACGGCGGTCACGGTGGCGCGGAAGTCGTCGGCCTGCGCCGGGTGCGCGTCGAAGTTCACCTGCCGCTGCTTGGTGCCGACGGGGAACAGGCTCGCGTGCAGCGCCAGCGCGCCGCCCACCAGCACCGCGACGAACAGCAGGTTTTTAGCCCACATCACAAAGGCTCCGGCAAGAAGCGTGCGTTGGAAGCCTTACCCCGCGGGCCGCGCGTGCGTTTCACGAAACCGCGAGCTACGAACAAGGGTAGCACCGGTAACTCGCGCCCGCGCCTCAAACAGCGTTCCTCCGATGCCCACCGCCAGCCTTCCCGTTGCCGAACTGGTGGCCGAGTCCGGCGAACTGCCGGTCGCGGTGCCGGTGGCGCGCCCGAGTTTCGCGCGGCGCGTGTGGAACGGCTGCGCGTCCGCGACCGAGTGGTGTTTCGGCGTGCCGGCGCTGTTCGTGGGCCTCGCGATTCTGGCGAGCGTGCCCGTGGGGCAGTTCCTCGCGCTCGGCTACCTGTTGGAAGTGAGCGGACGGGTCGCGCGCACCGGGCGGCTGCGCGACGGGTTCATCGGCGTGCGCACCGCGGCGCGGTTCGGCGGCGCGGCGCTCGCCCTCGGCGTCATGTGGCTGCCGATGTACTGGGTGTCTATTCAGGTGGAAGCGGCGAAACTGATCGAACCGAACGGCACCGTCGCCCGGCAGTGGGAGCGCGCGCTCGCGGTGTTCGCCGTACTCGCGGTTCTGCACGCGGCGGCGGCACTCCTGCGCGGCGGGCGCGTCCGCGACTTCCTCCGCCCGCTGAACGTGGTGTGGCTCGTGCGCCGCGCGTTCGCCGGCGGCCTGTACACCGAAGCGCGGGACCGCTTCTGGAATCAGCTCGTGGCCCTGCGGCTGCCCTACTACTTCTGGCTCGGCGTGCGGGGCTTCGCGGGCGCGTTCGTGTGGCTCGTGGTGCCGCTGTCGCTGCTCGCGGTGGGCCACCTCAGCCCGCCGTTGGGGTTGCTCGGCGGCGCGCTGCTCGCCGTGGTGGTGCTGTACGTCCCGTTCCTCCAAGCGCGATTCGCGCGCGACGACCGGTTCCGCGCGTTCCGCGAGGTGCGCCAAGTGCGGGACGCCTTCCGCGGCGCACCGATCGCGTTCGCGCTCGCGCTGTGGATTCACCTGACGTTCGCGATTCCGCTGTACCTGCTGAAGATCGAAGCGATCCCGAAGGACATTGTGTTCCTCGAAGGGCTCCTGTTCCTGCTGTTCATCTTCCCGGCGCGCGTGCTGGGCGGGTGGGCGCTTGCGCGCGGGGCGCGGCGCGAAACGCCGCGGTTCTGGCTGTTCCGTTGGGCGGCGCGCTTCGCGGTCGTGCCGGTCGCGCTCGCGTACGTGCTGGTGGTGTTCGTGTCGCAGCACATCGGCTGGCAGGGCATCGCGAGCGTGTACGAACAGCACGCGTTCCTGCTGCCGGTGCCGTTCGCCGGGCTGAAGTAAGCGCCGCGGCACGTTGACGCGCGCCGCGGGTTCGCACACACTATCGCGGTCCCCTCCTCTTTCGGGATCGCACATGCGCTTCTCCCTCGCACTCCTGTTTTGCGCCGCCGCGGGCGCACTCGCCGACGAACCGAAGCTCGAACCGGGCACGGTGTCGCTGTTCAACGGCAAAGACCTCACCGGGTGGGGTTACAAGAAGAAGGGCGCGTTCGAGAGCTTCGACGGCAAGACCGACGCCTCCGACAAGCGGTACACCGCGAAGGACAAGATGATCGTGGTGAACGCCGGCAAGGGCACGGCGCAGCTCTGGACGAAGCAATCCTTCGGTACCGACTTCGAACTGCGGTTGGAGTTCCGCGCCGCGAAGAACGCCGACAGCGGGCTGTTCGTGCGCGGGCCGCAACTGCAAGTGCGCGACTACCTCGTCGCCGGCCCGTACAAGGACCTGAAGAAGTACAAGCCGCAAGACTGGAACGAAATCGTGGTGGTGGTGAAGGGCGAAGTGGCGCACTGCACCTGCAACGGCGAAGTGCTGAACGACAAGATGAAAGTGCCCGCGACCGGCCCCATCGGGCTTGAAGCCGACCGCGACCAAGTCGAGTACCGCAACATCCGGCTCAAGGAACTGAAATAGGCTTTCAGCAGCCGGTGCTTCCGCGATTGCCGCACAGGGCTTCCGCCCTGTGCTATGGAAGCCGGACCCTCCGGGGCGGAGCAGTCTTATGTCTTTGCACCCTGCGCAGCAGGGTCGCCGCACTTAGCACAGGGCGGAAGCCCTGTGCGGCAATCGCGGACAAGCCAACCGCGTCACTCCCGAATTCAAGAAAGGTTCCCATGCGATTCGCGTTCTCGTGTGCAACGCTAATGTGCGCCGCGGGCCTCGCCGCGAGTGCCGACCCGGCGCTCAAGAAGGGCGAGAAGATCGTGTTCCTCGGCGACTCCATCACGCAGGCCGGCGTCGGGCCGAAGGGCTACGTCACCGCGATCAAGACGGCACTCGCCGACAAGCACAAGGATTTGGGCATCGAGGTGATCGGCGCGGGCATCAGCGGCAACAAGGTGCCGGACCTGCAAAAGCGGCTCGAAAAGGACGTGCTGAGCAAGAAGCCGACGCTCGTCGTGATTTACATCGGCATCAACGACGTGTGGCACGGCGAAAAGGACCCGGCCCGCGGCACGCCGAAGGACAAGTTCGAGGCCGGTCTGAAGGACATTATCGGGAAGATCAAAGGCGGCGGTGCCCGCGTGGTGCTGTGTACGCCCACCGTGATCGGCGAGAAGACCGGCGGCGCGAACGCCCTCGACGCGCAGTTGGACGAGTACGCGGAGATCAGCCGCAAAGTGGCGAAGGACACCGGTGCGACGCTGTGCGACCTGCGCAAGGCGTTCGCCGACCACTTGAAGGCGGGCAACAAGGATAACAAAGAGAAGGGCGTCCTCACCACCGACCGCGTCCACCTGAACGAAGCCGGCAACAAGTTGGTCGCGGAGACGATTCTGGCGACGATTGATAAGTAAACGTGCGCTTTGCCTTGGTGGCACAGGCTAGAAAGCCTGTGCTGCTTTGCGACCGCAGTCCGCGCGCCCGGCGCAGTACAGCCACTGGTAGTCTTTGGGGCTTTCGCACAGTTGTGCCTTCACCGGGTTCGCAACGATGTACGCCCACGCCTCGTTGAATTCGTGGTCATCGCGCATGATGCGGTCGTAGCATTCGTCCTGCCACAGCGCTCCGCGGGCTGACTCCAGTTTGTTCACTTCGCGTGCCGAAAATCCCTTCGCGCTCTGAGTGATCGCCGACAGATCGTGACAGGCACTCACGAGCGGATCGCCCAAATCGAGAGGGAGCGGGCGCACCAGCGCGTGAACGTGGTCCGGCATTACGACGCACGAGTAGATCGCCCACTTGCGCCCGTCCCAAAAGCGCAGTGCGTTGAGAACAACGGTGCGTCCCGTCTCGGCGAGGAGGCGACCCCGGCGCACGCGCCAAGTCACGAAATACGTTGCTCCCGGAGCGCGCCAGTGCGGCAGGTTCCGCCTTGTGATGCGAAACTCTTCGACCGGGCGCGACATTGCTTTCTCGTGTTGGGGCGAAGCGAATTTGAGTTGCGAAGCGGCACAGGCTAGAAAGCCTGTGCCACCAAGAAAGGTGCCGGCAGCACAGGCTTTCCAGTCTGTGCCTGCGGCAGTATTGGTGGCACAGGCTTTCCAGCCTGTGCCCAAATTCTGGTGGCACAGGCTTTCCAGCCTGTGCTCCGCGAGCTTACACCAAAATCTCGTCGATGGCGGCGGCCTTCGGGTCGGCGATGGGCACGGGGCGTTCGTTCGGGTAGAAGTTCTTCGTCGAGTCCACGCCGACGGCCTTCATGTAGGTGTGGAACAGGTGGCCCGACCACACTTCGCGGTCGGTCACGGCAGTGCCGGTCGCGTTCGTCTTGCCCACCACCGCGCCGCCGCGAACGCCCGCGCCCGCTAGCGCCACCGACCAGCACTTGCCCCAGTGGTCGCGGCCGTAGCGGTCGTTGATGCGCGGCGTGCGGCCCATTTCGCTCATCACCACGACGAGAGTGCTTTCGAGCATCCCGCGGTCCGCGAGGTCTTCGATCAGCGCCGCGAACGGCCGGTCGAACTCCGCGAGTTGCTCGATGTGGAAGTCGAAGTTCTCGTGGTGCGTGTCGTAGTTCGAGTGCGACACCTTCACGTAGGTCACGCCGGCTTCGAGTAAGCGGCGCGCGAGCAGCATGTGCCGCCCGAAGTCGTGCCGGCCGTACTTGTCGGCGATCTTCGACGGTTCCTTATCGAGGTCGAACACTTCGGCCTTCTTCACCACGCGCTCGGCCTGCACGAACGACTCGGTGTAGGCGTCGGTCGCGGCGCTCTTGCGCGACTTCGCGAAGCGTTCGTCCAGCTTCTTGCGGAACGCTTCGCGCACTTCGTCGTCCGCGGCCGGCAGGTTCGCCGGGCGGAACAGGTCCGCGGGCGGCTTACCGTCGCCGAGGCCTACCGACGAGAACTTCGGGCCGAGGAACGCGGCGTCGGCCCCGTTGAACCCGCTGCCGCCCTTCGGCAGGATGCGGATGTGACCGGGCAGCGCGGCTTCCTGCGAACCGAGCATGCGCGCGGAAACCGCGCCCAAGTGCGGGTAGGTGATGCCGGCTTCCGGCTTGCGGCCGGTGAGCATGACCGTGTGGCCGACGCCGTGGTCGTCGGTCTGCGAGTTCAGGCTGCGCACGATGCCGAGCCGGTGCGCGTTCTTCGCGCTCAGCGGCAGCAGTTCGCAGTACCGCGTACCGGGCACGCTCGTCTGAATCGCTTTGAACGGCCCGCCGGTGTCGGTGTTCGGCTTCGGGTCCCAGCTTTCGAGCTGCGACAACCCGCCTTCGAGGAACACCACGATCACGCGCTTCTGTTGCTTCGCGAGGTCTTTCGCGGAAGCCGGGTTGGCGAACCCCGCTAGGCCGAGGGCGGCAGTGGAGCCGAGGAACGCGCGGCGCGAAACCGTGTGGTCCGCGGTGCCGCAGGCGTAAGTGCAAGCCGGCATGGAGAGGCTCCGGTTAGTGGTTGAAGCGGAACTCGGCGCTCGCCACGAGCGCCCAAATCAGTTCGTTGATCGCGGTCTGCCGGTCCTTCGCGCCCTTCAGCGCGTCGGCCACGTCTTGGCGCTCTTGGGCGGTCGGGCGGCGGGCGTATACCGAAGCAAAGAGTTCGTCGGCCACCGCGTCCGGGTTCGTGAGCTTGCCGAGCCGGTCCGCGAGGTTCCCGGCGCGCGGCGGGAGCAGCCCGCGCACCGGCCCGCCGAACTTCACGAACAGCGTTTGGTCGAGCGTCGCGCTGAAGTCGTCGGCGGTTTGGTCGGCACCGCGGCCGAACATCGACCGGAACGGGCCGATGCGCGCCGCGAGCCGCGCGTCTAACTGCTGTTCGGTGCCCTTCGCACCAAGCGCCGCGCGCTCCGCGTCGGTGTGGCCGGTGGCCTGCATCGCGGCGTAAGCGAGTTGTTCGGCCGTGAGCGGTTTCAGCACCGCGACCAGATAGCGATCCGCGGGCACGTCGTCCAAACCCGCGGGCACGACGCTCGAACGCTGGTAGGCGTCCGAAAGCGCGATCTCGCGCACGAGCCATTTCAGGTCGTACTTGTGCGCGACGAACTCGCGGGTCAGCTCTTCGAGCAACTCCGGGTGCGACGCGGGGTTGTTCCCGTGGTCGGTATCGACCGGGTGAACCAGCCCGCGGCCCATCAGCATGGCCCACACGCGGTTCACGGCGTTGCGGGCGAAGTGTTTGTTCTCCGGGGAAGTGACCGCGTTCGCGAGTTGCGCGAACCGGCTGTACGCGGGCACCGGCTTCACGTCTTTTGCCGGCGGCACCTTGTACTCTTTGCCCTTCTCGGCCTTCGGTTCCTCAATCGCCTTCGCGTTCGCGATCTTCGGCGCGGTGCTGTTGAGCTTCTTGGCCTTGTCGAACACGCTCATGAAGCTCACGTCGCCTTCGGCCTTCTCCGCGATGACCGCCGTCGGCGCGCTCGCGTTCGGGAACAGGAAGGTGCGGTTCAGGAACGCTTGGATGCCGTAGTACTCGGCCTGCTTGTAGTCGTCGATCGTCGGGTGGTCGTGGCACTGAGCGCACTGAAGGTTGCGACCGAGGAACACGCGGCCGATGTCCTTTGTTACGAGGTGCGGTTCGAGGTCGCGGTCGAGGAAGAACTTGGCCGCGGGGCGCGTCTTCGGGTCGCTGCCATCGTTGGAGAGTAACTCGCGCGCGAACTCGTCGTAGGGCTTGTTCGCGGCGAAGGTGGCGTTCAGGTACGCCTCCCACGCGGCGCGCGGCACCTTCGCGTCTTTGCCGCGCTCCATGAGGGTCACGTCGAAGAACCACGCCATCCGCCGGGCGTAGCCGGGCGAAGCGAGAAGCGCGTCGATCAGCTTCGCGCGCTTGTCTTTGCTCGAGTCCGCGAGGAACTCGTTCACCTGCTGAGCGGTGGGCACCGTGCCCACGAGGTCGAGGTACGCGCGGCGCAGGAACTCGTCGTCGCTCGCGGGTCCGGCGTGCGTCTTGTGTTCGCCGAAGCCCTTCGTAACGTGCGAGTCGATGCGCGCGTGCGTCGGATCGGCCGCCCGTGAGAGGGCAGGCGAAGTGAGCAGCAAAACGGCCGCGAGGGGCCGGAAGGCAGAAACCATGCGATGCGGTCCTTGCGGGAGGGTGGCAGCGAACCGGCCGCGGGACCGCGCGACCGGCGTTACAAACGAGCTATTTCGCAATCGTCGCTCTAACGCAAGCCGAAGTCAAGCGCGAAGCTCGTGCCGCGCGAAAATCCCGCGTACGCGCGGCGCGCGATTCGGGCAATCAGCCGGTGTCCGCCCGACCGGAGGTGCCGTGAACGCCCTGCTCTCCCGCATCCGCGCGGCTGCTGACCCGCACGCCGCAGACGGCCCGCTGCTCGATGCCTTCGATCAAGTGTTCGTGCAGGCGAAGCCCGCGAAGTGACCCGGCGCGCCGCGGAAGTGCTTCCCCGGCCCGGTCCGCGTGGTATGATCGCTTCATACCCACAACTGGGCACCGCATGACCGCTCCGCACCGCTACTCCGTCGCTCTTCTCGGCGCGCTCACCGCGTGCGCGCTGGGCGCGCTCGGCCAACCGCCGGACGAAGTGGAAGACCCCAACGGCGGTGTGAAAAAGCGCATCAAGGTGGAAGACGCGCCCGGCGACACCAAAGGCCCGGACGCCGGCCCCGGCAGCGCCCCGAGCGAGCGGCTCGACGAGCTCCAACGCGCCGGCGACGCCGCGGCGCACCCGGCACTCAAAGAACTCTACCTGCGGCACGCGGTCCCGTTCGACCGCCTGTACACCAAGAGCGGCGTGCAGCGCATCAAGCCCGTTCCCGTGGCCCGCGGCGAGCGGCTGCCCGCGCAGTTCGGCATTCAGGAACTGGTGCGCGACCGGTTCGGCGAGGTGCAGGGCGTGAACGCGAGCGACGTGCGCAAGTTCGAATTCTTCGAAGAGGTCGCGGTGCTGGAGGCGAACGCGGCGCTGGCGGCGAAGCCCTACGGCACCGGCGCGAGCGCGCCCGGGTGGAGCGCGGCGGACCAACTGGGCGCGGCCGAACTGGTGCTGTCCGCGGCGCTCCGCTTCCACGACTACGCGCGCGAGAACCCGCGGGACCGCCCGATCCGCCGCGGGCGCGGCTGGGACGACGTCCGCAAGCCGCTCGCCGAGCGCCTGCGCGAGGTGCGCCTCGCGCAGCTCAAGTACGCGGTCGTGAGCGGCGAGTGGGTGCGGGCGCGCGAGTACGGCTCGCGACTCATGGGCGCGTACCCGCGCGACACCGCCGTGGCGGCCGAAGTGGCCGGCGCGCGGGTGCTCGAATCCAAGCGCCTGCTGGCGTCCGACAACCACTTCGACCACGTGAAGGCCCGCGAGCTGCTCGACGAGTTCGAGGCCCGGTACCCCGGCGGCGGCGGCGAGCCGGTGCGCGCCCTGCGCGCGCAGCTCACCGACATCGCGCAAC